>DATBKH010000071.1:0-16408 GCA_036555955.1 Candidatus Limnocylindria bacterium
GACCGGGGCGATCGACGTTTCCGGTCTCACCGGCGATCGCCGGGTCCAGGTCGCGCTCCTTCTCCCGGCCGAAGGGACCACGCTCATGAAGGCCACACAGGCAACCGTCGTCGTCACGGTCGCGCCGCTCGCGGGCAGCCGGCCGTTCCCGCTCGTCGCCGTGGAAGCGACCGGTCTCGGTAGCGGTTTCGTGGCGGAGTTCGATCCGCCGACGATCAGCGTCGTTCTCACCGGGCCGGTGCCCGCACTCTCTGCGGTGGCGGCCGGTCAGGTCGCGGCGGTGGTCGACGCCACGGGCAGAGGGCCGGGGACGTATCCGGTGGACGTGGTCGTCCGAGCACCCACCGGCACCGCGGCCCAAACCGTGCAACCGACCAGGGTCACGCTGACCATTCGAGCGAGGTAGGAAGCGCCTGGGCAGACTTTTCGGGACCGACGGCGTACGCGGCATCGCGAATCTCGAGCTCACGCCCGAGCTCGCGCTGCGGCTTGGCCGCGCGGCGGGTCAGGTGCTGGGCGGGCCAGGGCACTCGGTGGTCATCGGACGCGACACCCGCCGCAGCGGCCGGATGCTCGAGAGCGCGCTCGCCGCGGGGCTGTGCTCCGTCGGCATGGAGGTGCGCCTCATCGGCCACGTGCCGACGCCGGGGCTCGCGTACCTCGCCCGGACGCACGAGTTCGTCGCCGGCGCGGTCATCAGCGCGTCGCACAACCCGGCGCCTGACAACGGCATCAAGTTCTTCGACCACCGCGCGCAGAAGCTCCCCGACGCCGTCGAAGACCGCATCGAATCGCTCATGAACGGCGACGACACGATGCCTCGCCCGACCGAGGGCGGGATCGGGCTCGTCGGCGACGCCCGCGAGCTCGTCCGGGATTACCAGCGCTTCCTCGTCGGCAAGGCGCCGAAGCTCGACGGCATGCGCGTCGCGCTGGACTGTGCGAACGGAGCGACGTACCGCGTCGCGCCCGCCGTCTTCGGCGAAGCCGGCGCGGACGTGCTGCCGTTCTTCGACCGACCGGACGGAGCGAACATCAACGAGGGATGCGGCGCGACGGCGCCCGAGGCGCTCCAGAGCAAGGTCATCGAGCACCAGGCCGATGCCGGCTTCGCCTTCGACGGGGACGGGGACCGCGTGATCGTCGTCGACGAGCGCGGTCGCGCGCACAACGGCGACTTCGTCCTCGCGCTGGCCGCGCGGCACTTCGCGCGTCATGGCCGGTTGGAGCCGCGTCTGGTGGTCGGCACGGTCATGACGAACGGCGGTCTCGAGTCGACCCTCGCGCGCGACGGCATCAAGCTCGAGCGCACGCAGGTGGGCGACCGCTACGTGTGGGAAGCGATGGAGCGTCTCGGCGCGCAGTTCGGCGGCGAGTCCTCGGGCCACGTGATCTTCCGCGAGTACTCGACGACCGGCGACGGCATCCTCACCGCGCTCGAGGTCCTGCATCTCGCGAAGGGCGAGGGCCGCAGCCTCGCGCAGCTCGCCGACGACATGGAGTTCTGGCCGCAGGTCACGCGCAACGTGAAGGCCGCGCGCCGCCGCGAGTGGGAGCAGATCGCGGCGTTCGTCGCGGCGACGAAGCAGGCGGAGGCGGAGCTCGCCGGCGCCGGACGTCTGCTCGTGCGGCCATCGGGGACCGAGCCGGTCCTGCGCATCACCGTCGAGGCGCGCGACGCCGGCGTCGCGTCGTCGACCGCGGACAAGCTCGCGCGCGTCGCCGAGAAGGAGCTCGTCTAGACCATGTGCGGCATCGTCGGATACGTGGGCCCCCGTGAGGCGCTGCCGCTCCTCATGGGCGGCCTGCGGCGTCTCGAATACCGCGGCTATGACTCCGCCGGCGTGGCCGTGCAGCAGAACGGGTCGCTCGAGGTCCTGCGCGCCGAAGGCAAGCTCGACAACCTCGCGGCGATCACGACCGCGCATCCCGCCCTCGGCCGGACCGGCATCGGCCACACCCGCTGGGCCACGCACGGCAGGCCGAGCGAGCAGAACGCGCATCCCCACGTCGATTGCGGCGGCGTGACCGCGGTGATCCACAACGGGATCATCGAGAACTTCGAGGTCCTGAAGGCGCCGCTCGTCGGCAACGGCCATCGCTTCACGAGCGAGACCGACACCGAGGTCGCGGTGCACATGCTCGAGGAGGAGCTCGCCAAGGGGCGCACGCTCGATCAGGCGGCGCTCGCGGTGCTGCCGAAGCTCGAGGGAGCGGCGGCGCTCGCGTTCATCTCCGCGAAGGACCCGGGGAAGATCGTCGCGGCGCGCATCTCGAACGCGGGCGGCGTGATCGTCGGCTACGGCGAGGGCGAGAACTTCCTCGCATCGGACGCGCCGGCGCTGCTGGAGCACACCCGGAAGGTGAGCTTCCTCGACCACGGCGAGGTCGCGATCATCACGAAGGACGCGGTCGCCTTCCGGAAGATCAGCGGAGAGACGATCGACAAGCCGGTCGAGACCATCACCTGGGACCCCATCGCCGCCGCCAAGTCCGGCTACAAGCACTTCCTCCTGAAGGAGATCAACGAGCAGCCACGGGCGATCTCCGACTCGCTTCTCGGCCGCGTCGACCGCAGGTCTGGTCGCGTGGTCTTCGACGACAACGTGCACATGACCGACGAGTTCGTACGCGCGATCCCGCGCATCAGCTTCGTCGCGTGCGGGACCGCTTCCTACGCGGCGCTCGTGGGCAAGTACCTCATCGAGCGGCTCGCGCGCATCCCCTGCGACGTCGAGATCGCGAGCGAGTACCGCTACCGCGAGCCCGCCGTCACGCCCGGCCAGCTCGTCGTCGCCGTCACCCAGTCCGGCGAGACGGTGGACACGCTCGCCGCGATGGAGGAGGCGAGGAAGCAGGGCGCGCGCCTGCTGTCGGTCGTGAACGTCGTCGGGAGCCAGGCGAGCCGCGTCTCCGACGACGTGATCTACCTGCACGCGGGCCCCGAGATCAGCGTCGCGTCGACGAAGGCGTACGCGGCGATGCTCGTGGACCTGTACCTCTTCGCGATCTTCCTCGGCCAGCGCCGCCAGACGCTCGATCCGGAGCGCGCGCGCAGACTGCTCGCCGAGGCCTTCCACCTGCCCACGCTCGTCGACGCGGTGCTCGGCGAGGAGCCGAAAGTGCGCGCGCTCGCGTACCGCTATCACACCGCCCGGAACTTCCTGTTCCTCGGCCGCGGCGCCAACTACCCGACCGCGCTCGAGGGCGCGCTGAAGCTGAAGGAGCTCTCGTACATCCACGCGGAAGGCACCGCGGCCGGCGAGATGAAGCACGGCACGAACGCGCTCATCGACGAGGACCTTCCCGTGGTCGCCATCGCGCTGAAGGACTCCGTGTACAAGAAGATCCGAAGCAACATGGAAGAGGTCCGCGCGCGCGCCGGCGTCGTGATCGCGATCGCGACCGACGGCGACGAGGAGATCAAGGGCAAGGCGGACGAGGTCATCTGGATCCCGCCGGTCGAGGAGCTGCTCTCGCCGGTGCTCGCCGTCGTTCCGCTGCAGCTGCTCGCGTACCACATCGCCGACCGCCGGGGGAACGACGTCGATCAGCCGCGCAACCTCGCGAAGGCGGTGACGGTCGAATGACGGTCGGAGCACGCCCGGCCCGGCACGGCGGGTGGCACGACCCCGAACCGGGGACAGAACCCGCCGTGCGACAGTTAGCCGAGTGAGCTCCGAGGTCGGCATCGACATCATCGAGACGGCACGCATCCGGAACGTGTTCGAGAAGCACCCGCGGCGATTCCTCGACCGCGTGTACACGGAATGGGAGCAGATGTACTGCCGCGGGAACATCCTCCATCTGGCGGGCCGCTGGGCCGCGAAGGAGGCCGTGTCGAAGGTGCTCGGCCTCGGCGTGCGCGGCGTCGGCTGGCGCGAGATCGAGATCCGCCGGACCCGCGCGGGTCAGCCGACGGTGACGCTGCACGGCCGCGCGGCGGCGCGCCGCGACGCGCTCGGGATCCACGATCCCCTGTCCGTCTCCATCTCGCACATCCGCGACCTCGCCGTCGCGGTCGCCGTAGGACTGCGCTGACCGGACGCTCAGCGCGGGCGCTCGATGCTCGTGTCGTGCGCGCGTCGATCAAGCCGCTCGCCGCCGACGCCGGAAAGGAGGCCCGCGGCCGGGTCGTCATCGTCGGCGGCTCGCTGCGGTATCCCGGTGCGGCGTTGATCGCGGCGCGCGCCGCGCTCCGCGCGGGCGCCGGGGTCGTCACGATCGCGGCGGCGCGGTCGGTCGTCGAGGCGATCGCGGGCCAGGATCCCAACGTGACCTTCTTCCCGCTCGCCGAGGCGCAGCCCGGCGTGGTCGCGACGGCGTCCGCCGCGCAGCTCTCCGCGCTCGCGAGCGAGCGCATCCGCGCTCTCCTGGTCGGGCCCGGCCTGGCGCACGCCGCCGGGACGGACGACTTCGTCATCGCGACGCTCCGGAACGCCCGGACCATCGCGACGGTCGTCGACGCCGACGGCCTCAACGCGCTCGCGCGCACCGAAGCCTGGCGCGACGCGCTTCCGGCGAAGACGGTCCTCACGCCGCACGACGGCGAGGCCGCGCGCCTCGCGGGCGGCGTGGTCCCGGCGGGCGCGGCGCGCGTCGCATTCGCGGAGCGGCACGCGCGGGAGTGGGGCGCCGTCGTTGTCCTGAAGGGGGCGGTCACGGTCGTGACCGACGGCAAGAAGACGTACGTGCACGATCTGCCGAATCCGACCCTCGGCGTGGGCGGGTCGGGCGACTGCCTCGGCGGCGCGATCGCGGCGCTCCTTGCGCGCGGCCTCGCGCCGCTCGCCGCCGCCGCGTCCGGGGTGTGGGTGCACGGCAGGGCGGGCGCGCTGCTCGCCGGCGAGGTGGGCGAGTCCGGCGTCCTCGCGACGGAGATCGCGGATGCGCTCCCGCGCGCGCTCCGTGAAATAGTCGAACGCGGATGACCGTTCCCGAGGCCATTCGCTCGACGGTGGTCGACATCGATCTCGACGCGATCGCCTCCAACGTCGCGGCGATCCGCGATCGCGCGCGCGCCGACGTCATCGCGGTGGTGAAGGCGGACGCCTACGGTCACGGCGCCCAGGCCGTCGCCGAGGCGTGCTTCGAGGCCGGTGCGGTCATGGTCGCGGTCGCGGTGATCGAGGAGGGGCTCGCGCTGCGTGAGGGCGGCGTGAACGGCCCGATCCTCGTGCTGCTCGGACCGACCGATGCCTCGGAGGTCGCGCACGCCGTCGCACAGGACCTCGTCTGCGTCGTGTGGGACGTGGAGCGCGCGCGCACGCTCAGCGAAGCCGCCTCCGTCCTGAAGCGGACGGCCCGCGTCCATTTCAAGATCGACACCGGGCTCACCCGGCTCGGCGCTCCGCTCGCCGAGGCGGCGTCGCGATACCGCGCCATCGCCGCGCTCCCGCACCTCACGATCGACGGCGTCTTCACGCACTTCGCCACCGCGGACGACCCGGATCCGGCAAACGATCGAGCGCAGCACGCGAAGTTCCGCGAGGCCCTCGCGACCCTTCCGGAACGTCCGCGGTTCGTGCACGCGGCCGCGAGCGCGGGCGTCGCCGCATTCGGTGAGCTCCCAGACGTGAACACCGTGCGCACCGGTCTTTCGATCTACGGTCTCCACGCCGCACCGCACCTCAGGGACGCGCTCCCGCTGCGTCCCGCGCTGTCGTGGCGTTCGCGAGTGCACCGGCTCGCGAGCGTGCCCGCCGGCACGGGCGTCTCGTACGGCCACGAGTACCGGCTGCCCCGCGACGGTCGCATCGCGACGGTCCCCATCGGGTACGGCGACGGCCTCCCGCGAATCGCGGGGCGGCGAGCGACGGTCCTCCTGCGGGGACGCCGCGTTCCCTTCGCGGGCCGCATCTGCATGGACCTGGCGATGCTCGACGTCACCGATGTCGAGGGCGCACGGGAGGGCGACGAGGTCGTGCTCATCGGACCGCAGGGCAGCGCGCGCCAGACGGCCGAGGACCTGGCCGCGGCGTGTGAGACGATCAACTACGAAGTGGTCACGGGGATCCGTCGGCGCGTGCCCCGGCGCTACTTTCGCGGCGGCAAGCTCATCGGCACGCGGACCCTCGCCGAGGGGTATCACGCGCGATGAGGCGACTCTCGCTCCTCGTCGTGGCCGTCGTCGCGGTCACCGCGTGCATTCCGCCGAACGCGAACCCGACGGCCTCGCCCTCGGACGGCGAGCCGACCTTCGTCGCGAGCACGCCCACGCCCGTCGCGTCGTCGGCGCTCGTCACTCTCGACATGACGGCGGCGCTGCTCGCGAAGCCCCTTCCGTACCAGGACGGGTTCGAGCTCACCCGGACGGTGCGCGGGCGCGACGGGGTTCCCGCGAGGGGCTTCGAGCCAGTGCGCACGACGCCGCCGGACGAGGACGTCGGGACGGTGCGCGAGTTCTGGACGTACGACTTCGCCGCGAAGCGGAACGTGAAGACCGCCGCGACGCTCCGTCTCATCACCGATCACGCGAAGTGGTGGGCCGCGAACAACGCGAACGTCGACATGAACGGCCTCCGTGCGACGGCGACGAGCTTCGAGACCAAGATCCTGCCGACGGACCACCGGCTGTACGGAGAGGAGTGGAACCCCGGGATCGACGGCGACCCGCGGATCAACCTCGTCTTCGCACGTCTCCCCGGCTCCGCCGCGGGATATTTCAGCGGGTCGGACGAGGAGCCGGCCTGGGTGAACGAGTTCTCGGCCGAGCGCGAGATGATCTACGTCAACACGCTCGGCGCCCGTCTGGGATCGCCGCAGCTCGACTCGATCCTCGCCCACGAGTTCTGCCACATGATCGAATTCAACACGCGCCGGCGCTCCGCCGTGTGGTTCAACGAAGGCCACGCGCAGCTCTGCGAGATCGGCAACGGCTTCAGCCCGGGTACCCAGGACACCTATCTGCGAGTGCCGGACACGCAGCTGAACGACTGGGCCGATCTCGACGCGGCGCGGCCGCATTACGGCGTCGCGGTCATGTTCCTCGAGTTCCTGCGCCAGCAGGCCGGCGGCGAGGATCTCATCCGCGCGTTCATGCAGAAGGGCATCGACACCCCCGCGGACCTTGACGCCGTGCTGAAGGACCGCGGCCAGGCCGGCGTCGAGGAGCAGTGGGCGAACTTCGTCGCCGCGAACGCGTTCATCGGGACGAGCGGCGCCGATCGGCAGTTCACCTATCCGCAGGGCGCGCCCGCGAGCCGGCCGGCCTCCGTGGTCGTGGGCGACAAGGTGGACGTCGGAGGCACGTTCCGATCGACCGTCCGCGAGTACTCGGTCCGCTATGTCGAGCTTCCGCGCGCGAAGATGACCCTGCAATTCGAGGGGCCGACGAGCAACCGGCTCATCCCGACCGATCCGCACTCGGGGAAGACCTTCTGGTGGTCCGATCGCGGCGACGGCATGGATGCCTCCCTCACGAAGACCATCGACCTGCGCTCGGTGACGAACCCCAAGCTCGCCTTCTGGGCCTGGTTCGGGATCGAAGCCGACTACGACTACGCGTACGTCGAGGTCTCGACCGACGGCGGCGCGCGGTGGACGCCCCTCGCGACCGAAGCGTCGACGACGACCGATCCCAACGGGCAGAACCTCGGCAACGGCATCACCGGTTCCTCCGGTGGCCAGACCGCGACCGGCTGGGCCCATCTCACCGCGGACCTCACGCCGTATGCCGGCAAGGAAGTGAAGCTCCGCTTCCAATACGTGACCGACGGCAACCTCAACTTCGGCGGCTTCGCCGTCGACGACATCGAGATCCCGGGTCAGCCGCTCGACGACACCGAGACCGACAACGGCTGGACCACCTCGGGATTCATTCGCTCGACGAACCTCGTCTCACAGCGCTTCGTCGTGCAGGTCCTCCGGTTCGGCGATCGCTTGACCGCGGAGCGCCACGAGATCGCCGACGGGCAGCTGAGCTTCGACGTGGACACGACGGGCGACCGCCGGCCACCGCTCCTCGCGGTGACCGGGTTCGCCGTGCGCACGACGGAGCCGGTCGCGTTCAGCCTCAGCGCCGAAGCGCGCTAGTGAGCGACGGCGGATCGAAGGTCCAGCCGGTCCGCTACGGCGTCATTCCGGCCGGGGGGCTCGGCACCCGCTTCCTCCCGATCAGCCGGACCGTCCCGAAGGAGCTGCTGCCGATCGTGGACACACCGGTCATCGAGCTCGTCGTCTCGGAGATGGCGAGCGCCGGCATCAGCCGCGTGGTCATCGTGAACGGCCCGGGGAAGGAGTCGCTCGACGCCTACTTCCGGCCGAACGAGCGGCTCGAGCAGCGCCTGGCCGCCGAGTTCCGCCAAAGGGAGATCGAGCTCCTGAAGCGGCCGGAGCGCCTCGCCACGGTCCGGGTGGTGCTCCAGGAGGAGGCGAAGGGGAACGGCCATGCCGTCCTCCAGGCACGGCCGCTCGTCGGACAGGAGCCCTTCGCGATGCTCTGGGGCGACGATCTCGTGCTCGGCGAGACGCCGGCGGTGGGGCAGCTCATCGAGGCGCGCAAACGCCTCGGCGGCGGCAGCGTCGTCGGCACGATGCGCGTCACGAAGGAGCGCGCCTCCGCGTACGGCGTGATCGCCGGGACCCCCGTCGACGAGCGGACGCAGCGCGTCCTGGCGATCGTCGAGAAGCCCAAGCCGGAGGACGCCCCGAGCGACCTCGCGGCGGTGCACGGCTACGTTCTCGAGCCGGAGATCTTCGACCTGCTGGACCGGGCCAAGCCCGGCCGGAGCGGCGAGATCTGGCTCACCGATGCCGTCAGCGAGCTCGCCCGTCAGGGCGCGCCGGTCTGGGCCGTCCAGCTCGAGGGCAGGCGCTACGACACCGGTGACCGGGCGGGCTACGTGAAGGCCTTTGTGGACGCGGCGCTGGCCCGGGAGGACCTCGCACCGGCCCTGCGGGCGCATCTCAAGGAGCTGGGCTGGCGCGGTCCAGGCGACCGCTAGCGGGGAGCGCTAGACTTCCCCGGTCCCCCTGTGCTCCTGGTCATGGCTTTGCCATGCCCGGGACGCGGGTGGGGGTGGGGAGGCGATCTTGGGGCGGACGCGCTTTGTCTCGACCGTACTGCGCCTTGGGCGGCTCGCGCTCGTCACGTACGTCGTGGCGCTCGGCACCTGGACCCTGTTCGGGCCGACGCCGTTCGCGCGCGCCGGGGGCAGCGGACCCCTCGCGCTCCTCGGCAGCGAGGCCGCGCCGGTCACCGTCACGCTCGACGGGCTGGCCGCGAACGTCCGCTCCTCCGGAACGGTCGCCGAGACGCTCCGCCGCATGGGCCTTGGGGCAGACCGCGGAGACCGCCTGTCGATGTCGGCCGAGACGGCGGTGCTCCCCGGCCAGCGCGTGACGCTCGACCGCGGCCTCCCCGTGACGCTGATCGACGGCGGCCTCGAGGTGGCCGGCCGTGCCATGCGCGGGACCGTCGCCGACCTCCTCGCCGCGACCGGGGTGACGCTCGGTCCGCTCGACGAGGTGGACCGGCCCCTCGCCGAGCGGCTCCACCCCGGCGACGTCATCCGCATCACCCGCATCGCCGAGCGCCAGCTCACCGTCCACGAGGACGTCGCCTTCTCGGTCCGAACTGAGCCGGACCCCAACCTCGAACGGTCTCGCCAGGTCGTGGTCACCGCGGGGCAGCCCGGCAAGGTGGAACAGACGTACCGCGTCCGGCTCGTCGACGGGCGGGAGACCGTCCGGACTCTCCTCGCGTCGACGCAGCTTGCCGCCCCGGTCACCGAGGTGCGCCGCATCGGGACCCGGACGCCCGCCGGGGCCTCCGAGATCGAGCAGATCATCCGGGACGCGGCCGCCGCGCATGGGGCGAACGCCGAGCAGCTCCTCCGCGTCGCGTTCTGCGAGAGCCGATACAACCCGGGCGCGGTGAACTCGTCATCCGGGGCCGCTGGGCTCTTCCAGTTCATGCCCGCGACGTGGGCCGCGAACAGCGTCCGCGCCGGCTACGCGGGCGCGAGCGTGTTCGACCCGGTCGCGTCGGCGAATGTCGCCGCGTACATGTTTGCGATGGGACAGTCGGGCCAGTGGTCGTGTAAGTGATTCCGAGCGCGGCGCGACTCTTGACAGAATCCGTGCAAATCCGCGATAGGACATCAGTTCTAAGCGTCGCGCCGCGTGTTCGTGTGTTGGGTGTACCTCTCTTGCGCCCATTACTTGCTCAGAGTGGAAGAGGCTTGTCCTCGTCCCTCTGAAGAAGATCAAGCTGCGTGGGCAGCGATTCTGTTCTCGGGTTTGTGCAAATCGCGCGAACGGTCGTCGGAAGAAACGCGAATTCAGTGAGCGACGCCCTTTTGGGCGACAACAATCCACTGATCACCGTCGATGGCGGGAGAGAATCCTCGAACGCGACAACTGGGCCTGCGTGAGATGTGGTCGGAGGCGCAGACCCGGCGACCGGGGTTGTGCTTCAGGCCCATCACATCGTGCCGGTCTCGTCAGACCCAACGCTCGCGGTCGAACTGGCGAACGGTGTGACACTCTGCATTGAGTGCCACAGAGACCATCACTGGGGAGTCGACCGCAAGAAACGGGCATAGATCTCTCGAATCGTCACACGCTCGAAGCCCTCCTCCGCCGCCACGGCGTCCGCGCCGCGACCTCGCTCGGACAGCGCTTTCTCGTCGACCGTTCGGTGCTCTCCGCCATCGTCGACGCGGCAGAGATCACGGGGCACGACGACGTTCTCGAGGTGGGTCCCGGCCCCGGTGTGCTCACGCGTGAGCTCGCGACCCGCGCGCGGTCGGTCACCGCGGTCGAGGTCGACGAGCGCATGGTGCGCATCCTCGCCGAGACGCTCGGCGACCACGGCAACGTGCGCGTCGTCCATGGCGACGCGTTGCGCGCCGACCTGTACGGCCTCTCGGATCGCCCGTTCACACGCATCGTCGCGAACCTGCCGTACCAGATCACGACGCCGCTCCTCGAGCGGTTCCTCGCCGACGCGAGACGGCCACCGCTCGTCGTCGTCCTCGTGCAGCACGAGGTCGCGCGGCGTCTCGTCGCGACGCCTCGCGATGCGAAGGAGCGCGGCTATCTGTCGATCTTCGCGCAGTCGTTCGCCGAGCCGCGTCTCGTCCGGCGCGTGCCCGCCCGGGCCTTCCGGCCGCCGCCGCGCGTCGATTCGGCGGTCGTGTCGCTCCGTACGCGCGCCCGCCCGGCGTTCGCACCGCTCGCCCAAGAGCCGTTCTTGCGGCTCGTCTCCGACGCGTTCCGTCACCGCCGCAAGCAGCTGCGCTCCGCGCTCGGGCACGAGGCCGGCCTGGATCGCGAGCGCGCGACCGCGGTCCTCGCCGCGGCCGGGATCAGGCCGGAGCGGAGGCCCGAGGAGCTCGCGTTGGAGGAGTGGATCGCGCTCGCGCGGGCGATCGGTCTGCCCGAGGAGTGAGCCGCAGCTTCGTCGTGATGGCGCCGGCGAAGATCAACCTCACGCTCGAGGTCCTGGGCAAGCGGCCCGACGGTTATCACGAGCTCGCCTCGATCTTCGCGACGGTCGGGCTGTGCGATCGCGTCCGCGTGGCGGGCGCCCGCTCGCTCGACGTGCGGACCGCGCCGCCGCTCGACGTACCCGCCGGAGGAGACCTCGGCTCGCGCGCGGTCGCCGCGCTCGCGCGCGCCTCCGGGCGTGAGCCCGCCGCGCACGTGCGCGTCCGCAAACGCATACCCGTCGCGGCGGGTCTGGGCGGAGGCTCGAGCGACGCGGCTGCGGTGCTGCGCGGTCTGGCTCGGCTCTGGCGCCTGGACGGCGTGGACCTCGTCGAGGTCGGCGCGCGCGTCGGGTCGGATGTGCCCTTCTTCTGCGCGGGCGCCGCGTTCGCGCGCGCCACCGGACGCGGCGAAACGGTCGAGCCGCTCCCGGCGCCATCGTCGGAGATGTGGATCGCCCTGGTCACGATGCAAGCGCGCGTCGCCACGCGCGACGTGTTCGCGCGACAGGGCGCATCGCGATCGAGCGGCGAGCGCACGACCGCGCTCGCGAAGCTGTTACGCGATCGTGCCGCGACGGTGGCGCGCCTTCGCGATCTCGTCGTGAACGACCTGACGGAGGCGGCGACCGCGGTCGCGCCCGCGATCGCGGAAGCGCGAGCGCTCGCGGCCGAGGCGGGCGTCGCGCTCAGCATGTCGGGGAGCGGTCCCTCGCTCTTCGCGCTGGGCGATGACCGCGCCGACGCGCTCCGCATGGCGCGACGATTGCGTCGCGCCGGACTACGCGCGCGGGCGTACCCCCTCGGTGTCACTTTCTGAGCGACAAGCGAGCGAGGGCTGTCCCCCTACGTTTGACGCATGGATCCCAGAGGAGAGCTCACCGTCCGTCAGGCTGGACAACGCGGCGGAACATCGACCGCCGGCAAGCACGGCTCGTCCTTCTATCGAGAGATCGGCCGTCGTGGTGGTCAGGCGCGCAAAGGCCAGCTCGGACCCGAGGGGTACGCGAAGCTCGGCCGCAAAGGTGGCGAGGCCCGCAAGACCCAGCTCGGCTCGCGCGGCTACGCCGAGCTCGGTCGCAAGGGCGGCGAAGCCCGCAAGACGCAGCTCGGCAGCGAAGGCTATGCGCAGCTCGGCCGCAAAGGTGGCCGCCGCGTGGCGGAACTCATCAAACGGGGCAAGCAGCCCGGGAATTAGCCCCACGCGCCCTATCCTTTTGGCCGTGTCGTGTGGGGCGTGGCCAAGTGGTAAGGCGGCGGACTTTGGATCCGCTATCCCAGGTTCGAATCCTGGCGCCCCAGCCTGACGCAACCCCCCATGGGCGGCGCGCCGCTCGCGATCGTGCTGGCCGCCGGCCTCTCCACGCGGATGAAGTCCAAGACCCCGAAGGTGCTCCATCCGGTCGCCGGGCGGCCGCTCCTCGCCCACGTCCTCGAGACCGTCAGGGCCGCCGGCGCGACTCCGCTCGTCGTGCTCTCGCCCGAAACCGGCTCCGCGCGTGAGCTTCTCGGCGACCACGCCCGCGTCGCCGTTCAGGAGGCCCCCCGGGGCACCGGCGACGCCGTCCGTGTCGCGCTCGCGGAGGCCGACGGGGCGGCGAGCGACGTCGTCTACATCCTGTACGGGGACACCCCGCTGTTGCGCGCCGAGACGCTCACACGCCTGCGGGGGCTCCTCCGCGAGCGCGACGCGCCCCTCGCGATCCTCGCCGGCGAGGTCGGCACCGACAACGCGTACGGCCGCGTCGTGCGCGACGAGCACGGCGACGTGGCCCGCATCGTGGAGACGCGCCTCGCGACTCCCGCGGAGAAGCGCATCGCCGAATCGAACCTCGGCGCGTACGCGGCCGACCTCGCCTGGCTGCGCACGGCCGTCGCGCGTCTGCAGCCGAACGAGACCGGCGAGGTCTTCCTCACGGACATCGTCGCCGAGGCGAAGCGGGACGGAAAGCGCGTCGCCGTGCATCTCACGCCGGATGCGGAGGAAGGAATCGGCGTGAACACCCGTGCCGAGCTCGCCGCCGCCGAAGCCGCGATGCGCCGGCGCATCCGCGAAGAGCTCATGCGGTCGGGCGTGACGTTCCGCGATCCGGACTCGTGCCAGATCGACGCGGATGTGCGGATCGCGGCCGACGTGGTCATCGAGCGCGGCACCATCCTCGAGGGAAAGACCGCGATCGGCTCCGGATCACGCATCGGTCCGTACGCCGTGCTCCGCGACACGACCGTCGGCGAGCGCTGCCGGGTGGAGAACTCGACCCTCGAAGGCGCGACGCTCGAGGACGACGTCCGCATCGGCCCGTACTCGCACCTCCGACCGGGCGCGTATCTCGAGCGTGGCGTCGAGATGGGCAACTTCGGCGAGGTGAAGAACGCGCGCCTCCGGACCGGCACGAAGATGCATCACTTCAGCTACGTCGGCGACGCGGAGGTCGGCGCGCGCGTGAACATCGGCGCAGGCACGATCACGCTGAACTACGACGGCGTGAGAAAGAACCGGACGGTCATCGGCGACGACGCGTTCATCGGCTCGGACACGCTGCTTCGCGCACCGGTGACGGTCGGGCCCGGAGCCACCACCGGCGCGGGCGCCGTCGTCACGAAGGACGTGCCCGAGGGGATGGTCGCCGTCGGCATGCCCGCGCGCGCGATCAAGAAGGCCGACCGCCGTCAGAAGAAGGCGCCGTAGGTGGACTCGACCCTCGTCGAGCTTCTCCTCCTCGAGCTCCTCTTCGTCGCGGTGCTGGCGATCCTCTCGGCCAGCGAGGCCGCGATCCACACGATCCGCCGGCCGCAGGTCATCGAGGAGCTGGCGGCGCGCGGGCGCCGGGGCCGCCGGGCGGGGACCATGGGACGCCAGGCGATCGAGTACCTCGCCGCGATCCAGGTCGCGGAGTTCGTCATCGTCTTCGCGTACTCCGGCGTCTCGGCCGCCTACATCGCGCCTCGGCTTTCCGATCTGCTCCAGTTCCTGTTCGGCCCCGGCGCGCCGGTCGTCCGCGATTTCGCGGCCGTCGTCGTGACCGTCGCGATCCTGTCGCTCATCGCGGTGCTGTTCGGGATCTTCGTGCCGCGCTCGCTCGGCGCCCGCCACGCGCAGTCGGTGCTGCTCATCCTCGTGTGGCCGCTCGAGATCGTTACCTGGCTCACGCGCCCGCTCGTCGGGATCCTGTTCGCGCTGACGCGCCTCGTCACCGCGCCGTTCGGCGGCGATCCGCGGGACACGACCCTCGTGACCGAGGACGAGATCAAGTCGCTCGTCGAGACCGGGCAGGCGCAGGGCGTTTTGCAGGAGCGCGAGCAGCGGATGATCTCGTCGATCTTCGCGATCTCCGAGAAGCCGGTCCACGAGGTCATGGTCCCGCGCACCGACATCGTCGCGATCGACATCGAGACGCCCGCCGACGAGATCCTGAAGATCATCACGACCATCGGGCACTCGCGGATCCCCGTCTACGAGGGCTCGCCGGACAACATCGTCGGCATCCTGTACGTGAAGGACCTGTTCCGCCGAATTGCGCGCGGCGAGAAGGACGTGCAGATCCGGCCCTACCTGCGGGCGGCGCAGTTCGTCCCCGAGTCGAAGAAGGTGGACGAGCTCCTCCGCGACATGCAGAAGGAAAAGGTCCACATCGCGATCGTCGTCGACGAGTACGGGGGGACGAGCGGTCTCGTCACGATCGAGGACCTGGTCGAGGAGATCGTCGGCGAGATCCGCGACGAGTACGACGTCGAGCAGGAGATGGTCCTGCCGGTCTCCGAGAGCGAGGCGCTCATGGACGCCCGCGTGCCGTTCGAAGAGGTGCGCGAGACGTTCGACATCGCGCTCCCGCCATCGGAGAACTACGACACGCTGGGCGGATTCATCGTCGCGCAGCTGGGCCGGTTCCCGAGGGCGGGGGAGGCGGTCGAGGCGGGCGGCGCGCGGTTCGTCGTCGAGAGCGTGGAGGGGCGCCGCATCCGCCGCGTCCGGGTGGTGAAGCAGACACCGTCCGCCGAGATGGTCTAGTGGCCGAGCCGCTCGGCCCGGGCGACGAGGACCTCATCCGCGTCGCTTCCCTCGCGCGGCGCCGCGCGTACGCGCCGTATTCGAAGTACCGGG
Source organism: Candidatus Limnocylindria bacterium (assembly GCA_036555955.1). Taxonomy (GTDB): domain Bacteria; phylum Chloroflexota; class Limnocylindria; order P2-11E; family P2-11E; genus 3-1-20CM-2-70-9. Next base: position 15,535 of record DATBKH010000071.1, read on the forward strand.
TCGGCGCCGCGATCCGGACGAAACGGAACAAGATCTACTCCGGCGCGAACGTCGAGAACGCGTCGTACGGTCTGACCGTGTGCGCGGAGCGGTGCGCGGTCTGGGCCGCGGTCGCCTCGGGCGAGACGAAGGACTACGACGCGATCGCGATCGTCATCGACGACGACAAGCTGCCGACGCCGTGCGGGGCGTGCCGCCAGGTGATCGCCGAGTTCGCGCCCGATGTGCGCGTGGTGCTGGCGACGACCGGCGGCCTGCGGAAGACGACGACGATGGCGGAGCTCCTCCCCGAGCCCTTCCTGCCGGGGAACCTCTCCGGCTAGCTCGGCGTCTGCGCGTCGGTGAGCGCGCGGTAGAACTTCGTCGAGCCGGTCATCGAAAGCTCGTGGGTGCTGCCGCCGAGCCGCTCCTCGGCATGCTCGCCGGCGGACTCGAGGTGCAGGACGCCGTAGTCGCGAACGAGCGCCAGCGGGAACGGGTGCGAGATGCTCGCGTCCTGGATGCGGTCGAGCAACAGGGCCGCCTGGGTCCGGTTCAGCACGCCGCGCTTCGTGATGACGCGGCGGTCGGTGAGGACGTACCACTTCGCGCTCCACGGGATCCAGCGGACCAGCAGCCAGATCGTGAGCAGGACGAACACCGCCAAGCACAGGATCACGAGCGCGGGCTGACCGACGCCGCTGAAGTACAGCGCGAGCACGAAGAGGAGCACGTCGATGATGACGAGCGGCTCCCAGAGGAACAGCGGACGCGTCGCCAGGAGCACCTTTTCGTTCGGCTCGAGGATGATGCCGCTCGGTCCCATCGCGGGCTGAGTCTAGGTGGCGACGGCCTCCGTCGCGGCGCCGGTCGCGGTCGCGACGAGCCGCTCCAG
>DATBKH010000072.1:0-27066 GCA_036555955.1 Candidatus Limnocylindria bacterium
GCCGTCGACGCGTACGCGCACGCGATCTCCCTGGAAGTCGAGCGCCGCGGCGCGCCCGCGCCACACGTTGCGGGGCGAGCCCTCGGGACGCCGGCGATGGAGCGCCACCGCGCGCGGATGGACGACCGCGAAGACCTCGCCGACCGTGTCGTCGGCGGTGTGCAGCGTCGCCCCTTCCAGCGCGATGAGCCCTCCCGACGCGCGCCCGCGCACGAGATTCACGCCCACGAGATCGGCGACGTAGCGCGAGCGCGGGCGGGCCGCGATCTCCGCGGCCGTTCCCGACTGCACGATGCGTCCCGATTCGAGGATGACGAGCCGGTCGGCGAGGGCCATCGCCTCGAGCGGATCGTGCGTGACGAGGACGCGGCTTCCCGGGAAGGACGCGAGATGGCCCTTCAGATCGCGGCGGATGAGGCCGCGCGCCGATGCGTCGAGCGCGGCGAGCGGCTCGTCGAGGAGGAGGAGCCGCGGTTCGATGGCGAGCGCACGCGCGAGCGCGACGCGCTGCGCCTGTCCGCCGGAGAGAGCGCGTGGCTTCGCGGACGCGGCGGCGCCGACCCCGAGCCGCTCGAGCCAGTCGCGCGCGCGCGCGACCGCGGCCGCATGCGGCACTCCGCGCGCGCGAAGGCCGAACGCGACGTTCTCGATGGCGCTGAGATGTGGAAAGAGCAGGTAGTCCTGGAACACGAATCCGATCGGCCGCCGCTCGGCCGGGACGTGCACGCCGCGCGCGACGTCGTCGAGCACGCCGTCGTCGAGGACGATCGAGCCGCCCTGCAGCGGCACCAGGCCGGCGAGCGCGCGGAGGAGCGTCGTCTTCCCGGCGCCGTTGGGGCCGAGGACCGCGATGGTCTGGCCCGCCTCGGCGCGGAGGGCCACGGCGAGGTCGAGCGCTCCGAGACGAACGGCGACGTCGGCCTGAAGCATCAGCCGAACCGCAGGTACCGATCGCGGAGGACGACGAGGATCGCGAGCGAGATCGCGAGCATGAGGAGGCTGAGCATCACCGCGGCCTCGGGTCGCGTCTCGAGGGCGACGTACACGGCGAGGGGCAGCGTCTGCGTCGTCCCGGGAAGGTTTCCCGCGAACGTGATCGTGGCGCCGAACTCTCCGAGCGCCCGCGCCCAGCACAGCACCGCGCCCGCGAACAGCGATGGTCCGACGAGCGGCAGCGTGACCCGGCGGAAGACGGTCCAGCGTCCGGCGCCGAGGGATCGCGCCGCGTCCTCGTACCGACGGTCCATCGAGCGAAATCCCGCCTCGACCGTGAGCACGAGGAACGGCATGGCCACGAACGTGGCGGCGAGGACGGCGCCGAGCGTCGTGAAGGGAAGGCGGATCCCGAACGCGTCGTCGAGCAGCTGGCCGACGACGCCTCGGCGTCCGAGCGCGAAGAGCAGCGCGACGCCGCCGACGACCGGCGGCAGGACCATCGGGAGCGTGGTCAGCGCGCGAACGACGTCGCGCCCCGGGAACGGAACGCGCGCGTAGACCCACGCGAGCGGGACGCCGAGGAGCAGGCCGACGCCCGTCGCGGCAAGGGACACGACGAGCGACAGCCGGAGCGCGCTCAGCGCTTCAGGAGATGCGAGATCGCTGAGCGCGGCGCTCCAATCCGCACGCACGAGCAGCGCGACGAGCGGCAACACGAAAAAAGCGGCCCCGGTCGCCGCGAGCAGGCCGAACGGGAGCGGGACGGTCTCGCGCCTCACGGTCGGGAGAAGCCGAACTCCGCGAGCAGCTGCCGGCCGTCGTCGGAAAGCAGGTGCTGAACGAACGCGTTCGCCAGACCGGCGTTCTTCGTGTCCTTCAGGACCGCGATGGGATATCTCGCGACGACCTGATGCTCCTCGGGTATGTCGACGCCGGTGACACGCGGCCCAGCCGACCTGACGTCGGTGACATACACGATCCCGGCATCCGCTTCGCCGAGCGCGACCTTGTTCAGGACCGCGCGAACGTCGACCTCCTGGCTCGCGGGCCTCACGGTCACGCCGGCCTTCGCCAGCGCGTCGAGCGCGTACCTGCCCGCGGGGACCGTCGGCGCGGCGAGGACCACGACGAGCTGCGCGCTCGCGAGATCGGCGAGGCGTGCGATGCCCTTGGGGTTGCCGGGGGCCACGGCGATCTGCAGCCGGTTCGTCGCGAATATCGACGGCGGGCTCGCGATCAGCTTCGCATCGGCGACCTTCCGCATGTTCGCCTCGTCCGCGGAAGCGAAGACGTCCGCCGGCGCGCCGTTCGCGATCTGCGTGGCGAGCGTCGACGACGACCCGTAGCTCATCACGAAGTCGGTCCCGGGCGTCTTCGCCCTCAGCTGGTCGGCCGCCTCGTCGAACACGTCGGTGAGCGAAGCCGCCGCGAGGATCGTGATCCGGCCCCCAACGGCCGGCGAGGTCGGTGTGGGGGTGCCCGGCGCCACGGCAGCCCCGCCGCACGTCGCGACGACGAGCGTCGCAGCGATCGCGAGCGCGGCGCGGATCATCCGAGTCCTCGCCTGCGGCCCGCCAGCTCCACGACGACGTTCGTCGCTTTCACGACGCACACGACCTCGGCCCCCGGCCGGAGCTTGAGCTCGATCGCGGCCTCCGCCGTCATCAGGCTGACGAGCCGGTGCGGTCCGGCCTGCACCTCCACGGCGGCGGCGACGCGATCCTTCTCGACCCGCGTGACGATCCCGGGGAACCGGTTACGAGCCGACGCGGTCGACGCGCGTGCGGGACGCGCGGCCGCGCGCCGCGCCGCGCCGAGACGGCGCAGCTCGGACAGGCTGACCAGCCGCTGCCCGCCGGCGGATCGTCGGACCCGGAGCTTGCCCTCGGCCTCCCAGCGGCGAAGCGTGTCGGTGGACGTGCCGAGAAGATCCGCGGCCCGGCCGAGGCGCACGGTTTCGCGATCCTTATGTTTCGTGCCATTTCTTGCCATGAATACCTAGGTATCCTAGGCGATCAGGCCGCGTCGCGCCTCCCGTCCGCCTCGAGCGCGCTCTCGGCGCGCCGCAGGAGGATCGTGCTCGTGCCGACGTCCTCGCTCCACGTCGCGGCCCCGACGCGGACGTTCCAGCGTGCGCCTCCGAAGGCCCGGACCGCCGTCGTCATGGTCCGCATGAGCTCGTCGAGGCGCGCGCGGACGACCGTCGCGAGCCGCACACCTCGTCCCGCGTCTCCCGCGACCGGCGCGAGAAGGGCGACGCCCGCGTCGCCGTAGCGGTACGCGGACACATCCACGCCGAGGAGCGTCGCGGTCGCGCCGAGCGTCGCACGGATCGCGCGGTGGACCATCGCGCGCCGCGTGGCCTCCCCGACGCCGTCGACGTCGACCTGCGCCAGCACCACGACGAACGTGGGCCCGCCGTCGCGCGATGCGGCGATCCGCTCGCGCACCGACGCGACGAGCACGCGATCGAGGTACGCGTCGGCCACCGGGACCGCGCGGGGCGGCGGCGCCGCGGAGACGATGGGGAATGGGCGCGCCGCGACCTCGCCGAGAAGTCGCGTGAGCGTCGGCAGCATCGCCGACCAGCGCTCGCGCTCGGCCAGCCGCTCCGCCGCCCCGAGAGGGGTGAGGCATACGGAGCCCTCGGCCGATGGGCCGAGATAGCCGCCCTCGAGCAGCGACTGGAGCGCCCGTCCGAAGGCGCCGGCCGCGAACGGGAGCCGCTCGGCCGCGATCGCCGCGAGCAGCGTGCCCGGACGCGCCGGGCCGCGGGCGAGGCTGTCGAGCAGATAGAGACGAAAGAACGCCGTCGCGAGTCCGGTCGCCGCTGCTCGGACCGTCGCAAGCTCCCCCGATGGTTCGTGCAGGTGACAAGAGCGACACGCGCTTGAGCTGGCGCGCCGCGTGCCCAGGACCGCGCGCATGTCCGACCGCGCGCTCCTCATCGTCAACCCCGCCGCGGGGAAAAGGCACGCGAATGACGGCGACCTGGCGGAATGCGTGCGTCTGCTGCAGTCATCGGGGCTCGAGCTCGACATCCGTGAGACCGGGACCGATGGCCCTACGTCGGCCGATCTCGCGAGAGCCGCCCTCGCCGAGCGGTTTCCGATCGTCGTGGTCGCGGGCGGCGACGGCACCGTCGCGCCAGCGGCTGCCGCTCTCCTCGACACCGACGTCACGCTCGGGATCCTGCCGTTCGGGAGCTACATGAACATCGCGAACGGCCTGGGCATACCCCTGAAGCCGATCGACGCCGCGCGCGTCATCGTGGAGCGCCGCGTGAAGCGGTCGGATGTGGGTGACGCGGGCGGCAAGGTCTTCTTCGAAACGTGCGGCATCGGCCTCGACGCGGACGCGTTCGGCGCGGCACGACTCGCCGAGCGCAGCCGCTGGGGTCCCGCCTTCCGTCGCGTGAGACGCTGGGCGAGCGCGAGTCCTCAGGACGTCGAGATCACCGTCGACGGGAAGACCGAGCGGCACCGCGTCCTCCAGATCCTCATCGTGAACAGTCCCTACTACGGTTGGGCCTTCCCGATCGTGCCTCGCGCGGACATGACCGACGGCATCCTGGACATCGCGATCTTTCCGCGGAAGGGACGTCTGGATCTCGTCCGCTGGATCGCGCAGATCTGGCTGAACGGCCGCCCGGGCCGTCCGCCCCGCGTGCTACACGGAAAGGTGATCGAGATCTCCGCGGCCGAAACGGTCCCCGTCCATGCGGACGGTCAGATCGCGGGCCGCCTGCCGATCACCGTTCGGTGCCGCGCAGCCGCATTACGCGTCTTCGGATGAGCTTTCGTCCGATGTCGATCCACGTTCGCACGTGGATCCCCACGCCGGAGAGCGTGCCCGTGACCTTGCCCTCGCGCAGCGAGATGAGGAGCTCGGCCGGCGTGGTGAATGGGGCCACGTCGACGTAGGCACGGCCGATCTCGACGCGACGGTGCGCATCGCTGCCCACGCCGCCCGGGAGATCGTGCGCCCGCGCGAAATCCAGCGCCCGCACGTTGCTCGACGAGGCCACCTCGCGCGCGTTGAACACCTCGACGATGTCGAGCGAGCCAACGACCCGCTCGAGGACCGCGCGGCGAAGGTGGCGGCGCCGATTGCGGCTGAACGGGTGCGGCACGTACGCGAGACCGCCCTGCTCGTGGATCAGCGCGATGCTCTTCTCCGCGCTCTGCCCAGGGGCGACGCGCTCTTCGAGATACAGCCCGATGAGCTCGCCGTCGGCTGTCGTGATCTCCTCGCCGACGATGACCTGCAGCCCGGTGTTCATCTCGCGCAGCTTCAGGCCGCCTTCGATCGTGTCGTGATCGGTGATGCACACCGCGCCGAGGCCCGCCTCGCGAGCGATCGCGGCGAAGTCCGCGAGCATCACGCGGCTGTCGCGCGAGTACTCGGTGTGCATGTGCATGTCGAGGCGGACGGTGTCCACGCCCGAGGGTCGTCGCACGGAGCGTGCCGCACACTGTCGCGCGTGCGCACCAGCCGGCTCGAGGCGTTCAGCGACGGCGTGTTCGCGATCGCCGCGACCCTGCTCGTGTTGGAGCTCCGTGTACCCGAGGACAGCCACGACCTCGTCCACGATCTCGTCGCGCTCTGGCCGGCGTACGCGGCGTACCTGGTGAGCTTCCTCACGATCGGCATCATCTGGGTGAACCACCACACGCTCCTCGAGCACTGCCGGCAGGCGGATCGCCGCTTCCTCTACCTCAACCTGCTCCTGCTCGTCGCCGTCGGCATCGTCCCGTTCCCGACGGCGCTCGTCGATCGCTACATCCTCACGGACACCGGCGCGACCCCGGCGCTGGTCGTGTACGGGTTGGGCGCGGTGCTCATCGCGATCGCGTTCAGCGCGGTGTTCCTCTACGCGACCGCGGACCACCGGCTCACCGGGGACAGCGCGGCAGCGCGCCGGCTGCGCGACGATGGACGGCTCTTTCCGATCGGCCTGGTCGCGTATTCGGCCGGGATCGCGCTCGCGTTCGTGGAGCCGAAGGCGAGCCTTCTCGTGTACGCGCTCACCGCGGCGTTCTACGCGCTCCCGGTGCTGCCGCTCCCGAAGGAGCGCCCAGGTCGCGGCTAACGCCGCGGCCGGAGAGGAGTCGCAAGGGATACCTCCCCTCGATCTAGGGAAGCTTCGGGAGCCCGTCGAGCGCCTGGCCGAGATACCCGAAGGCGATGAATCCGAGGAACGCAAGACACACGAGGAACGCGAAGATCCACAGAAGGAACGCGGTGTTCCGGACCTGGGTCGCGTCGTCCCTAACGCGCTTTACCTGAGGCCTCCGTCGGGCGGCTTCGCGTTAGGCCGGGTGGGCGCTCGGGTCCTATTTCTCCTCCATCGACTTCGCGATGGCGGTGAGGAACTCCTTGTTCGTCTTCGTCTTGCCGAGGCGCTGCAGGAGGAGCTCGGTCCCCTCGATCTGGCCGACGGCCGAGAGCATCTTGCGCAGGAGGATGACCTGACGCATGACCTCGGGCGCGAGGAGCATCTCCTCGCGGCGGGTACCCGACGCTGGGATGTTGATCGCGGGGAAGGTCCGCCGCTCCTGGAGCTTGCGGTCGAGGATCATCTCGGAGTTGCCCGTGCCCTTGAACTCCTCGTAGATCACGTCGTCCATCCGCGAACCGGTGTCGACGAGACACGTCGCGAAGATCGAGAGCGAGCCGCCGCCTTCGATGTTCCGCGCGGCGCCGAAGAAGCGCTTCGGGGGGTACAGCGCGACGGGATCCATGCCGCCGGACAGCGTCCGGCCGGACGGCGGTACGGCGAGGTTGTAGGCGCGCGCGAGACGCGTGATCGAGTCGAGGAGGATGACCACGTCGCGTCCCGTTTCGACCAGACGCTTCGCGCGCTCGAGCGCGAGCTCGGCGACGCGGGTGTGGTTCTCGGTCGGCTCGTCGAAGTTCGAGGCGAAGACCTCGGCCTTGACCGAACGGCGGAAGTCGGTGACCTCCTCGGGCCGTTCGCCGACGAGGACGACCATGACGTGCACTTCGGGATGGCTGCCGGTGATGCCGTTGGCGATGTCCTTCAGCAGGGTCGTCTTGCCGGCTTTCGGCGGCGAGACGATGAGCGCGCGCTGACCGCGGCCGAGGGGGTTCACGAGGTTGATGAGCCGCTGGCTGAGGTTCGCGTTGTCGACCTCGAGGTTGAACATCTCGTCGGGGAAGACCGGGACGAGGTTCTCGAAGACCGGACGGCGTTTCGCCTGCTCGGGGTCGATGCCGTTCACCGCCTCGACGCGCAGGAGGCTGAAGTACTTCTCGCTGTCCTTCGGCGGACGGGTCTGTCCGGTCACGAAGTCGCCGGTCCGCAGGCCGAGCCTTCTGACCTGGCTCGAGCCGACGTAGACGTCCTCGGGCGAGGGCAGGAGCGAGCGGCGGCGGAGGAAGCCGAAGCCGTCCTCGACGATCTCGAGGATGCCCTGCGCGAAGATGTTCCCCTGGGCTTCGGTCTGGGCCTGGAGGATCCGCGTGATCAGGTCCTGCTGGCCGAGTCCGGCCGCGCCCTCGACGCTGAACTCCTTGGCGATGTCCGCGAGCTCCTTGGGCTTTTTGTCGAGGAGCTCGGTGATCGTGTAGTACTTGCGGCTCGGTGCCGCGGGCGGCGCTTCGCGGCGGGTCGCGGTGGCGGTCGCCGTGCCGCCGTTCCCATTCGTGGCGGTGGGTCCGTTCGTGGCCGGGGCGGCCGCGACCGGCGCGGGTGTTTCTTTGGTGGGGTTCTGCTCTGAGATCGGCTCTGGATTGTCCAAGCGGTGTGTTCGCTCCTTAGCTTGCCTGCGGCCTTGTCCAGGTCTGCGGCTTCGTGGATCCGGAGGGCGCATCAGGTGCGCGCGCAGCCGGTCGATGAGAAGGGGAAAGGTCTGTTGGGACAGTATACAGCCGCATGGCGACGCTGACCACACAACAGTCGGCCGACCTCATCGCGCTTTCGCGCGACATCCACGCTCATCCCGAGCTCGCGTACCAGGAGCGTCGTGCCGCCGACGCGATCGCCGCTCTGCTCGAACGCGCCGGTCATCGCGTCGAGCGCGGGATCGGCGGTCTCGAGACGGCGTTCCGCTCGCGGATCGGTCCGGCGGCCGGTCCCGCCGTCGCGCTGCTCGCCGAGTACGACGCGCTTCCCGGAGTGGGGCACGGATGCGGGCACAACCTGATAGCGATCAGCAACGTCGGTGCCTATCTCATCGCGGCCGCGAGCGCGTCGAAGCTCGAGATCGCGGTCGAGCTGGTCGGCACGCCCGCGGAGGAGAACGGCGGCGGCAAGCTCGATCTGCTGCGCAAGGGCGTGTTCGATCGCACGTTCGCCGCGATCTCGTCGCACCCCGCGTCGCAGGGTGAGTGGGGCGTGAGCGGCACGGGGCTCGGGGTCGTCGGCAAGCGCGTCACGTTCACCGGCGTGGCCTCGCATGCCGGGTCGGCACCGGAGAAGGGACGCAACGCGCTGAACGCGGTGGTCCGCTTCTTCGTCGGCGTCGACGGCTGGCGCCAGCAGCTCGAGGCCGACTCTCGCGTCCACGGCTACATCAGCGACGGCGGCACCGCCATGAACGTGGTGCCGGCGCGCGCGGAGGCGATCTTCGGCCTGCGCGCGAAGGAGCGCGAAACGCTCGACGGCATGGTCCATCGCTTCGGCGAGATCGCGAAAGGCGCGGCGCTGCTGACCGGCACGAAGGTCGAGATCAACGAGTACCTCCCGTACTACGAGCCGGTGAAGGCGAATCGCGAGCTTGGTGACGTGCTTGCGGCCGAGCTCGCCCGGCAGGGCGTGACGCCCGCGCGCGGCGTGCTGGTCACGGCGTCGACCGATCTCGGCAACGTGTCGACGAAAGTGCCGACGGACTGGATCCGGTTCCCCGTGAGCGAGAAGCCGGTGCCCGGCCACTCCGACGAGATGCGCGACGCGAGCATCACCGATCTCGCGCACCGCAACGCGCTCATCACGGCCGAAGCGATCGGCGCGGCCGCCGTGCGGGTCGCGAGCGACAAGACGCTGCGCGATCGGATCGCGAAGTGATCCCGGCTTCACTGCGCGAGGACCTTGTCCGTCTGTCGCGCGAGATCAACGCCGACCCGGAGCTCGCGTACGAGGAGCATCGCGCGGTCGACCGGATCGCCAAGCTGCTCACCAAGCACGGCCACACCGTCGAGCGCGACCTCGGTGGCCTGCCGACGGCCTTCCGCGCGCGGATCGGACCGCCGGGCCCGGCGGTGGCGCTCCTGGCCGAGTACGACGCCCTCCCCGACGTCGGCCACGGGTGCGGCCACAACCTCATCTCGATGACGATCGTCGGCGCCTTCCTGCAGGCCGCGGCCGAGGCCCGCGACCTCGAGGTCGGCGTCGAGCTCATCGGCACGCCGGCGGAGGAGAAGGGCGGCGGCAAGATCGACCTCCTCGACAAGGGCGTGTTCAAGAACACCGTCGCCGCGCTGTTCTCGCATCCCGGCGCGGGCGGTCAGTGGAGCGTGAGCGAGCGGCTGCTCGGGATCACCGTGAAGCGCGTCATCTACGAGGGACTCGCCGCCCACGCGGCGGTCTCGCCCGAGAAGGGCCGTAACGCGCTCACCGCGCTCATCGCGCTGTTCGTCGCGATCGACGGATGGCGGCAGCACCTGCCGTCCACGGCGCGAGTCCACGGGATCATCCGTGAGGGCGGCGTGGCCTCGAACATCATCCCGTCCCGCGCCGTGGGCGACTTCGGCATCCGCGCCGCGGAGATGAACGCGCTCGACGAGATGGTCGGCATGTTCGAGCAGATGGCCAAGGGCGCCGCGCTCCAGACCGGCACGACCGTGAAGATCGAAGAGGAGATGCGTCCGTACCTGCCGGTCGAGGCGAACCCGAGGCTCGGCGACGCGCTCGTCGAGGAGCTGACCCGGCGCGGGAAGTCGCCCTCGCGAGGGCACCTCGTCACGGCCTCGGGCGACATCGGCAACGTGTCCCAGAAGGTGCCGACGGACTACATCGGCTTCCCGGTGAGCGCGAACGAGATACCGGGGCACTCGCACAAGATGCGCGAAGCGTCCGTGAGCGACTACGCGCACGACAGCGCGTTCGTCGTCATCGAGGCGCTCGCCGCGACGGCCCTGCGCGTGGCGAGCGACAAGCGGCTCCGCGAATCCCTCCGCACGTGACGAGCGACGTGAACGGCCGCAACCGCGCGAGCCGCGAGCGACTCAACGGAGTTATCGCGCGTCTGGGCGATCGCGATGCGCGGGTGGACGAGGACTGGACCGCCGCCGCGCTCCTCGCGCATCTGGCGTTCTGGGACCGCCTCGCCGCGTCGCGGATCGCGGGGTACCTGCGGACCGGAGAGGCCCCGGCGCCGGCGCCCGCGATCATCCTCGAGTACACGAACGCCGGCGGCCTGCGCCAGTGGAGCGACACGCCGCTGAAGGTGGCCGCCGCGCAGGCACGGGACGCCGCGCTCGCGTTCGACCGGATCGTCGAGTCGCTGCCCAGCGACAAGCTCGCGTACCTCAAGGGACTCGGTCGGCCCTTTCTCATCGATCGCTCCGAGCACCGCAAGGAGCACCTCGATCAGATCGAGCGCGCGCTCGCGTGAGCGGCCCGCTCACCAACGACCTCGCGCACCTGGAGCCGCGCACCGAGCTCCCCACGGGCCGCGTCCTCGAGTTCGACTTCCCCGGACTCGAGATCGGCGTCGCCGAGTACGCGGAGGGGCCGACCGGTTGCACGGTGTTCCATCTGCCAAAGGTCGCGTCCCTCGCCATCGACGTGCGCGGTGGCTCGCCCGGCGTGAACGGGCAGCATCTCGACGTCATCAACGCGATCTGCTTCGCCGGCGGATCGCTCTACGGCCTCGAGGCGTCCACCGGCGCGGCGGCGGAGCTCTTCGCGCGACGCGGCTATTCCACGAAGTGGACGGACATCGCGCTCGTCTCCGGCGCGATCATCTTCGACTACGGCCGGCGCCAGAACGCGGTCTATCCCGACAAGGAGCTCGGACGCGCCGCGGTGCGCGCCATGCGGCCAGGCTGGTTCCCGCTCGGCGCGCGCGGCGCGGGATGCTCGGCCACCGCGAGCCACGGCGAAGGCTCCGAGCTCGCCGGGCAGGGCGGGGCCTATCGCGAGCGCGGCGCCACGAAAGTGCTCGCGTTCGTCGTCGTGAACGCGTACGGCTGCATCGTCGACCGCGCCGGCAGGGTCGTCCGCGGAAGGCCGAGCGGCCCGGTGCCCGGCCGCACCCCGCGCGCCGCGAACACCACGCTCTCGCTCGTCGTGACGAACCAGAAGCTCGATCGCCTGCAGCTCCAGTCGATCGGGCGGCAGGTGCACGCGTCCATGGCGCGCGGCATCCAGCCGTTCCACGCCCGATGGGACGGCGACGTCAACTACATGGTGTCGACGCAGGAGGTCGCAGATCCGGACATCGACGAGGTGACGCTCGGCGAGATCGCCTCAGACGCGATGTGGGACGCGATCCTCGCGAGCTACGACCGCTAGGCTCAGCGCTCCGCGAGCGGCACCCAGCGCTTTCCGGTCGGCCCGGTGTACTCGGATTCGGGGCGGATGAGCCGGTTGTCCGCGTGCTGCTCCATGATGTGCGCGCACCAGCCGGACATGCGGCCGACCGCGAAGATCGACGTCCCGAGGTCGGCGGGGATCCCGAGGAACGTGTAGGTCGTCGCCGCGTAGTAGTCGACGTTCACCACGTTGACCTTCGCGGCGGCCGCCGCCGACATCTTCGGCTTTTGCTTCTCGATCTCGGCGGCGAGACGCTCCTGGATCTCGAAGTACTTGGGGCCCTTCCAATCCTTCGCGAGATCCTGGGCGTACTTGCGCAGGAACTTGGCGCGAGGGTCCTCGGTCTTGTACACGCGATGGCCGAAGCCGGAGAACTTGTACTTCGCGGCGATCGCCTTCTCGACCCACGACTCGGTGCGTTCCGGCGCGCCGATCTCCTCGAGCATCTTCATCGTGCCGTCCGTCGCGCCGCCGTGCAGCGGTCCTTTCAGCGCACCGAGTCCGGCGGTGACGGCGGCGTGCATGTCGGCGTTCGTTCCCGCCGCGATCCGCGCCGCGAAGGTCGACGCGTTCAGCCCGTGCTCCGCCTGGAGGATGAAGCAAGCGTTCAGCACTTCGGCCGCGCGCGGATGATCGAGCCCGGCCATCTTCGCGAAGTTCGCCGCGTGCCCGAGCGTCGGGTCCGGCGGCACGGGCGGCTCGCCGCGGCGCCGGCGGATGTACGTCGCGAGCACCGTCGGCAGCTTCGCCGTGAGACGGATGGACTTCGCGTACTCGGCTTCGCGCGAGTTGTCGCCCTCGGCCGGATCTTCGGCCGACGACGCGGAGACGACCGTGCGCAGCACGTCCATCCCGGTCCCGGTCTCGGACATCTCCTGAAGGATCCCGCGGAGGAACGGCGAGAGGGTGCGGTGCTTGGTCAGCTCCGCCTTGAAGTCGCGAAGCTCGTCCTTGTTCGGAAGATCGCCATTGAGCAGGAGATACGCGACCTCCTCGTACTCGGCCTTCCCGACGAGCTCCTCGATGCGATAGCCCCGGTACTGAAGGAAGTTGTCGCTGACGGAGGAAATGGCCGTGGTCGTCGCGACCACGCCCTCGAGGCCACGCGGGGCGACCTTCTCGCGCTCGACGGCCACTAGCGACGAGTCTCGCACAACGCCGCTGGCCGGCTCGGTTGTGCCAAAGGTCACAGCGATTGGGACTTGCGAGGCTCTGGGGCCAGCGGTACAGTCCCGCCGGGACGGTCAGGCAGGCTAAACCGTCCGGGGAGGACGAAACATCCATCGAGCGCGCGCGTTCTTGAGCTGACGCGCGCTGAAGCTGTTAGCCCCTCATCCCACCCACCAGCGGAGGGCGGCGGCCGTGAGGCCGGCGCCCTTTCGCTTTGGTTTCGGGCTTTAGCGTTAGGCGCGAAAAAGGACGCGGCGGATGCCGCGTCCCGAGAGGGAGTGCAGGGAACGCCTCCCCTGCGAAGAGGAAGGACGCTGGCCACACGCTCGCGCGATCTTCCCCGGCGGCGCGCCCCGATCTCGCGTGATCGCTACCGCGAGATCGCGAGGGGCGCGGGCATGCCACGTCCGGCGCGCCCGCGCGCGCTCGACGCCGCGCTCGCGGTCGTGCTCGCATTCACGACGCTTGTCTTGCTTCCGCGCGCGCTCGGCGCGGTGGGTACGGGGCTCGGCGACCTCGTCGCGCAGGTCCAGTCCGCGATCCCGCTCCTGCAAGGACGCGGTGCGATCGAGCTGCCGGCCGGCGGCAGCACGAGCGTTGGCGCCGCGCCCGTGGTCGACTCGCTTCCGCAGTTCACGCGCGAGCCGCGGCTACAGCTCAGCGGAAAGATCCCGGCGTTCGCGATTCAGGATGGACGCAGCGTGCAGGTCAACCTGAACGGCGCGGTCGTTGGTCTCACCGCTCTCGATGCGACGGGCGCGTTCACGCAGGCGCTCACCTTGAAGGATGGAACCAACGCGATCGCCGTCTCGCTCGTCGATCAGCAGGAGGTGATCGCGACGGCGTCGTACGTCGTTGCGCTCGACCGGACTCCGCCGACGGTGACGATCGCACGTCCCGCCGGTGGCGCGACGGTGGATGCGCAGAACGTCATCGTCTCGGGCTCCACGGAGGCGGGCGCGACCATCACGGTGAACGGGCGCCTCGTCGTGACCACGCCCGAAGGCGGGTTCACCGATTCGTTCACCGCGACACCAGGAACGCTTGCCATCACCGTCGTCGCCCGCGACAAAGCGGGGAACGAAACGACCGAGAACTTCAACGTCGTCGCGCAGCAGATCTCCAACGCCGCCGGCACGACGGTCACGGTGACGCTCGACAAACCGACGGTCCGTCCGGGTCAGGGCGTCCTGGCGACGATCTTCGTCATCGGACCGGCCGGGCCGCGCGCAGGCGTGCCCGTCACGCTCTCGGTCGGCGTCGTGACGATCGGGTCCGCGGTCACGGACGGATCGGGTGCCGCGCGCATCGGATTCGCGGCGCCCGCGAACGAAGGCGAGGCGAGCGTCGTCGTGCTCGGCGGCGGCGCCTCGGGAAGGGCTTCACTGACCATCTCCGCGCGTTAGCCGGATACTCGCCCTCTCGTGAGTGACGCGAACCTCGTTCTCTTTTCGCTGCTTGGCGGCACCGCCCTGCTCCTGTACGGCGTTCGCTTCGTCGGTGACGGGCTCCAGCGCGCGGCGGGCACGCGGCTCCGCCACATCCTCTCCACACTGACCGGCAACCGCTTCAAGGCTCTGCTCGTCGGCGCCGGAGTCACCGCCGTGCTCCAGTCGTCGAGCGCCACGACGGTCATGCTCGTCGGGTTCGCGTCCGCGGGCCTGCTCAGCCTGCGGCAGACCATCGGCGTGATCCTCGGAGCCGACGTCGGCACGACGGTGACGGTGCAGCTCCTCGCCTTCGATCTCCTCGACCTCTCGCCGCTCGTCGTGTTCGTCGGCTGGCTGCTGTACGTCGGCGGACGCGGGACCGTCCGCTACGTCGGTCAGGCGATCCTCGGGTTCGGTTTCCTCTTCCTCGGCATGAAGCTCATCCACGACGGGACGCTTCCGCTCGCCGAGAACGAGCTCTTCGCCGACCTCCTGCACGCGCTCACCGATCAGCCGTTCGTCCTCGTCCTCATCGCGGCCCTGTTCACGGCGCTCGTACGCTCGAGCGCCGCGGTCATCGGCCTCTCGCTCTCGCTCGCCACCGCGGGTCTCATGCCGCTCGTCGCCGCGATCCCGATCATCTTCGGCGCCAACATCGGGACCGCCGCGACCGCGGCCATCGCGGCGATCGGACAGAACGTGGAGGCGCGCCGCGTGGCAGCGGCCCATGCCGCGTTCAAGGTCGTCGGCGCGGCGATCTTCTTCCCGTTCATCGGCCCGTTCGCGGAGCTGGTGCGGGCGACGTCGCCGGACGTGCAGCGCCAGATCGCGAACGCGCACTCGATCTTCAACGTTGCGCTCGCGCTGCTCTTCCTTCCTTTCGCGGGCGTGGCCGCCGATCTCATCTCGCGCCTCTTTCCGGAGACGAACCGCCGCGACGGCGGCCCGATGTACCTGAACCCGGCGGTGCTGGACACGCCGGCGGTCGCGCTCGGCCAGGCGCTCCGCGAGGTGCTGCGCATGGGCGACGTCGTGCTGCAGTCGCTCCGCGAGACGCGCATCGTGCTCGAGCGCAACGACGAGGCGCTCATGGGCGAGGTCATCGCGCGCGACGACCTCATCGACCGGCTCGAGGA
Source organism: Candidatus Limnocylindria bacterium (assembly GCA_036555955.1). Lineage (GTDB taxonomy): Bacteria > Chloroflexota > Limnocylindria > P2-11E > P2-11E > 3-1-20CM-2-70-9. The sequence goes on from DATBKH010000072.1 coordinate 15,174, forward strand.
GGACATCAAGCAGTACCTCGTGAAGCTGCGCGAGCACTCGCTCACCGAGGAGCAGGCGGAACGCGAGACCGCGCTCATCTTCGTCATCGTGAACCTCGAGGAGATCGGGGACGTCATCGACAAGAACCTCATGGAGCTCGCCGAGAAGAAGATCCGCGGCAATCACGTCTTCTCGCCGCAAGGCTGGCGCGAGATCGCCGACCTTCATGCGAAGGTGGTGGAGAACCTCGAGCTGTCCATCGCCGCGCTCGCGGCCGGTGACCGCGAGGTCGCGGAGAAGGTCATCCGCCACAAGTCCGTCGTGAACGGCATGGAGCGGCAGCTCAGGCAGGCCCACATCCAGCGCCTGCACGAAGGACTGCGCGAGTCCATCGACACCTCGAGCATCCATCTCGACCTGCTCGCTTCGCTCAAACGCGCGAACTCGCTCGTCACGGGCATCGCCTACGCCGTCCTCGGCCAGCACGATGCGACCTAAGGGTCGCGCCTTCGTCGGCACGTCGGGCTGGGCGTACACGACGTGGAAGCCGCGCTTCTATCCGGCCGAGATCAAAGCGGCGGGCTTTCTGCGCTACTACGCCACCCGCTTGCGCACGCTCGAGGTGAACTACACCTTCAATCACCTGCCGACCGAGAAGAACATCGCCGCGTGGCGCGAGGCGACACCGGAGGACTTCCTTTTCGCGCTGAAGGCGTCGCAGCAGATCACGCACTTCCGGCAGCTGCGCGACCCCGCCGAGACGCTTCCGATCTTCTTCGAGCGCGCGCGCCCGCTCGGCGATCGGCTCGGTCCGGTGCTGTTCCAGACACCGCCCTGGCTCAAGCGCGATGACGACCGGCTCGCCGGATTTCTCGGCTCCCTGCCGCGAGACCTGCGCTGCGCACTCGAGGTGCGCGACACCTCGTGGTACGTCGCGGAGGTCTACGAGCTGCTGAAGACGGCGGGCGTCGCGCTCGTTCATGCGGAGGGCGAGCGCGCGCCGTCGCCGATCGAGACGCTCGATCTCACCGCCGCGTTCGTCTACGTGAGGCTGCGAGCGCGCGAGGGCTACCCCGATGCCGCCGTGGCGGCGTGGGCGGAGCGCCTTCGCGGGGCGCTCGACGCGGGCAAGGACGTCTATGCGTACTTCCGCCACGACGACGACGGCGCGAACGCGCTCTCCGCGGAGCGGCTCCGCGACCTGCTCGCCGCGTGAACGAACGCTGGCTCGCGACGTCGGTCGCCCTGGCGAACCTCCTCGTGCCGTTGAACTCGACGATGATCGTCGTCGCGCTGCCCCAGGTCGCGCGCGACCTGCGGGTCGATGTGGGCGCGACGGCGTGGATCGTGACGTCGTACCTCATCGCGATGGCGGCGCTCCAGCCCATCGCGGGACGGGTGGGGGACAGGCTCGGCCGCCGCGGTCTCATGCTCGCCGCGCTCCTCTACTTCGCCGTCGCTTCGGCGGGCGCGGCGGTGTCGAGCTCGCTGGCGCTTCTCGCGTTCTTCCGCATCCAGCAGGCGATCGCCGGCGCCGCGCTCGTTCCGAACGGGCTCGGCCTGCTGCGCGAGGCCATCCCCGGCGGACGGCGCGGCGCCGAGTTCGGGATCGTGAGCGCGGCCACCGCGGTCGGGGCGACCGTCGGACCGCTCCTCGGCGGCTTTCTCGCGGCGATCGATTGGCGCTGGATCTTCGTCGTGAACGTTCCGGCTTGCGCGATCGCCTTCGCCGTCGCGTGGGGCGTCATCCCCGCGCGCGCGCCGCGCCCGAGCGCGCGGTTCGATCTCGCGGGCGCCATCGGGCTCGGCGCGCTGCTGCTCGGCGCATCGTGGGTGCTGGTCTCCCTCGGCCGCGAGTTCGACCTCGCGACCGCCGCGCTCGGTGTCGCGCTCGTTCCGGCCGCCTTCGTGTTCCTGCGTTATGAATCGCGCCAGTCCGATCCCGCGCTCCCGCCGTCGCTCTTCCGGAATCGCGCGTTCAGCGCCGCGTGCGCGACGGTCACGTTCCAGAACCTCGCGATGTACGGCACGCTGCTCACGCTCCCCGTCGCGCTCGCCGGAGCGAGCGTGCAGAGCGGCGTCGCCCTCGCCGCCTTCTCCGGCGGATCGATCGTCCTGGCGCCGCTCGGCGGACGCGCCGCGGATCGCTACGGGCCGCGAGCTCCGACGATCGTCGGCGCCGTGATCCTCGGCGCCGGCCTCGCGCCTCTCGCGATCTCGGCGGGACAGCTGCCGCTCGCCGCGCTCGCGGGGACGCTCGCGTTCGCGGGCGTCGGGCTGGCGCTCACGTTCCCGGCGATGCGGCTCGCGGCCGTCGAGGTGGTCCCGGAGCGCCACGCCGCGCTCGCGTCGGGCGTGTTCTCCACGAGCAGGTATTTCGGCGGCATGCTCGGATCGATCGCCATCGCGCTCGCGCTCGGCGCCGCGCCGACCGCGGCGTCGGTCCGCGCGCTGTTCTGGGTCTTCACCGCGGCGGCGTTCGTCGCGGCGATCCCCAGCCTCGCGCTGCCCGGCACGCCGCTCGGCCGCGGCGAGCCGGTGGTCGAGGAGGCCGCGGGCTAGGCCGAGAGCCGGCGCACCAGACCCGTGCCGCCGTCGACCTCGAGCGGCTCGCCGTCGACGAGCGTCGCGAGGCCGACCGCGGTCCCGACGACCGCCGGGATGCCGAATTCGCGTGCGACGACGGCGGCGTGCGAGAGTGGGCCACCCACGTCGGTGACCACCGCGGATGCGTTGACGAACAGCGGGATCCAGGACACGTTCGAGGATTGGCAGACGAGCACGTCTCCGCGCTGGAACTTCGCGAACTCGCCGAGATCGCGGATGAGTCGCGCCGGACCGCGGGCGATGCCGGCGGACGCGGCGGCCCCGCGCAGCCATCGCCTCGGATCGTCCTGCGTCGCGCGGTAGAGGAGGTGACGCGCGGCGACCGACTGCGCCCCCGCTTGCACCTGCGACGGATCGATCCCGCCGATGGTCTCCGGCGGCTCGTAGCTGCGCCAGCGTTCTTGCTCGCGCTCGCGTTCGGCGACGAGCGTGGCGAGGTCCTTCGGGTCCCGCAGCGCGTCGCGCACCTCGGCGGCATACAGAAGAAAGACGTCGTCGGCGGCGCGCAGCGTCCCGTCCCGGACGAGGCGCGCGCCGAAGGTGCGCGCGGCGCGCCCCATGTTCGTGGCGTTGCGGCGGTCGAGCCAGTAGTTGTGCTCCTCGGTGAGTGGGCCGGTGGCGAGGGCCGCGGCGAGGACCTCGTCGTATCTCGCGAGCTCCTCGGGCCGGTCCGCCAGACGCGCGCGCGCGTCGGCCACGGTGCGGCCGGCGCGTTCGCGTAGCCGCGCGAGACGCGCGTCGGGACGTTCGACGGGTGCGCGCAGCCGTCCCGCTATCGCTCGGACGAGCGCGGCCGGATCCTGCTCCCAATCGAGAGAGCCGAATCCTTCGCCCGCCTCGAGGGCGTCGCCATGGGTCGCGAGGAACGCGTCCGCGGACTCCGCAAAAGACGGATCCAGCGAGCGGAGGTCGGCGAGCGAGGCACCGCGCGCGATGGCATCGGCGAGGCGCGGCGTTCCGCGCGCGATCTCCGTGAGCTCGTGCAGGTCCGTCTCGAGACGCTGCAACGTGGACGCGAGCCCCTGCGTGATCGCGAGCGCGTCGGCCGGATCGCCGCCGCCGGCATCGCGGTGGGCCTCGGCGAGCTCGTCCATGATCGCGTACGCGGCCGCGGTGACGAGCATGTGGATCTTCCAGGTGCGCCGGTGACGGCGCCACAGCTCGTCCCACGCGGCGACCGCGCCGTCGCGATCGAGTTCGTCGAGGGCGAGCTCGCGCATCCACGTCATCGTCTGCTTCAGCTCGGGGAGATAGCGGTCGTCCCAGTCCCGGCGCATGCGGCGCGCGAGCGCGCGCCGTTTGCGAGCCGCCTCGCGCTGGTGCTCGGCCATCTCCGCGGCGGGGCGCAGGTTCTTGATGCCGACATAGGGACGGCCGTTGATCGGTACCGCGCGCTGGAGGACGGGAGGGCCGAGCTCCTCGTCGCGCTTGCGCATGCCGTAGCTCGATCCGTTGCGGATGTAGTCGATGCCGAGCGGCCTCATCACCCGCGTGTTGTGCGCGTCGTCGCGCCGCCAGAAGATGGCCGCGTCCTCGGGATCGTCCCAGGTGACCGGAAAGAGCCGACGCACGGTGCCCGCGGCCGCGTCGACCTCGAGCGGCTCGCCCTCGGTGAGTGTGGACAGGACGTCGCGCACCGCGACGACAGCCGGCACGCCGAACTCGCGCGCGACCACCGCCGCGTGACAGAGCGTTCCGCCGAGCTCGGTGACGACCGCCGCCGCCATCGTGTACAGGGGCACCCATGAGGCGGTCGACTGCCGGCAGACGAGGACGTCGCCGGGGCGCATCTTCCAGAAGTCGTCCTCGCCGCTGATGAGCCGCGCGGCGCCCCGCGCCTTGCCGGCGGACGCGGGCGCGCCCCTCAGGACGTCGGAGCCGTCCTGCTCGACGCGATAGGCGAAGTCCACTCGTTCGAGCGAGACGCCGGGCGTGACGACCTGCGGGGTCGGCGGCGCGCCGACCGTCGGCGGCGCGGTCTTGCGCCGCCACGACGCGACCTCCCGCCGTCGCCGAGCGACGAGCGCGCGCAGGTCGCGTGGCGCCGCGAGCGCCTCCGCGATCTCGCGCACGTAAAGGAGGAAGACGTCGTCCGCCCGCTCGAGGGCGCCGTCGCGAAGGAGCCGCGCGCCCGCGGCGAGCGCGGTGCGCCGCGCGAGCGCCTGCGAGATGCGATCGATCCAGTAGTTGTGCTCCTCGGTCAGCGGTCCGGCGGAGATCGCGGCGGCGGCGACCTCGTTCCAGACCGCGAGGTCCTGCGGCCGCCCGGCGAGCCGGTCACGCGCGCGCGTCATGACCTCGGCGGCGCGTCCGCGGACCCGCGCCACGCGTGCCTCCGGGTCCTCGGGCGAGCCGGCAAGGCGTCGCGTGACCACGGTGAGCAGGCGCGCCGGATCGTCGCGCCACGGCGGCGCTTCGACGTCGAGCGACTCCTGACCGATGTCGCCGTGCGCCGCGAGAAATGACTCGATCGCCTGGGCGAACGCGCTGTCGACACGCGCGAGCGCCGCCGGCGATCGCTCACCCGACCGGAGCGCCTCCGCCGCCGCGGGAGAGCCGCGCGCGGACTCGGTGAGGGTGTGGAGATCCCGCTCCAGCGCCTGCAGCGACGGAGCGAGACCCTGCGTGATCGCGAGCGCTTCGCCGCCGTTGCCACCGACGAGCCGCTCGTACGTCTGCGCGAGCTCCTCCATCACCGGATACGACGATCCCGTCACGATGAAATGGATGTGCCAGATGCGGTTGACGCGCTCCCAGATCCCGCGCCAGGCGCTCGCCGCTTCGGCGGGTGTCATCGTCGCGAAGTCGAGCCCGCGCATCCAGCCGTAGTGCGCGAGGATCTCCGGCAGGAGCTCCTCGTCCCAGCGCTTTCGCAGGGTGCGTCCGAGCTCGCGCCGCAGCGTGACGATCGCGGTGAGCTTCGCGGGCAGCTCGGCGGCGGGCACGAGCGGCTTGGAGCTGATGTAGAAGCGGCCCTCCACCACCAGGTGCCGGACGAGCATGGGAAAGCCGATCTCCGCCAGGCGGGTGCGCATGCCGTGGTCTGGTCCGTTGCGGACGAACTCGATCGCCAGCGGGCCCAGGACGCGGTCGAAGTGCGAGTCCTCGCGCTCCCACGTCAGCGTTTCGTCGCCGGCCGATTCCCAGGCGATGGCGGGCTGCGCGGCGAGGGTCGTGATCGGCCGGCATTGCAGGAGATGCAGCTCGCCGTCGCGGAGGGCGCATTCGACGTCGACCGGACCGCCCATCACGGTCTCGAGCTGAACGGCGAGCCGCGCGATCGCGGCGACGTCGCCGTCGGCGAGCGCAGCGCCGTTCATCTCGCTCCGCGACGCGATCGCGAGATCGGACTTGCGCACGGTGTAGCTGTCGGGAGTGACTGCGCCTGAGGCGATCGCGTCGCCGAGCCCTCGCGCCGCGTTCACGACGACGACGTCGCGAGCGCCGCTGACGGGGTCCGCGCTGAACGCGATCGCGGACGCGTCCGCGGCCACCATGAGCTGCACGAGCACGGCGACGCGTGGGGCCGCGCCGATCCCGCGCTCCTTCCGGTACGCGGCGGCGCGGTCCGACGACACGGAGCGCCAGCACTCGAGCAGCGCCTCCACGATCGCGTCCGTGCCCGTCACGTCGAGGACGGTCTCGTGCTGCCCCGCGAACGACGCATCGCCGGCGTCCTCGCCGATAGCCGACGATCGCACCGCCACCCGCGGCTCGCGCTGTCCGACCAGCCTCCCGAGGTCCGCGTACGAGCCGGCGACGAGCTCGCGCAGGGCATCGCGCGCGCGTTGGTCGCCTGCGAGAGCGCCGCTGAGCTCGTCGTACGTGGACGCGTCGACGCAGAAGCCCGGCGGCACGCGGAAGGACGTCGCGAGACGCCCGAGGTTCGCGGTCTTGCCGCCGACCATGCCCGCGTCGCACGACGCGGGATCGCCGAGCCAGGCAACGTGCATGGCGCGCGAGTCTAGGAGTATTGCGCCGTGGATCCGGCCCTCGTCACCGCCGCGTCGGTCGTGTCGATCGTTACCTTCATGCTCGTCGCGCAGCTCTCGCGAGCTCGCGGCATCGCGCGCCGCGGAGGGACGGTCACGCGGTCACGCGGTCTCGCGCACTACGTCGCGTACTTCTTCGCCGTGCCGTACGTCGTCATCGCCGCCCGCATCGGCCCCGAGCTCGACGTACCGCTCGCGCTCCGGTGGCTCGGCCTCGCGCTCGTCGTCGCGGGCATCGCGCTGGCGCTCTGGGCGATCGCGACGCTCGGCCGCCACTACGACCTCGAGCTCGAGATCCACCGGGACCACGAGCTCGTGCGCGCCGGGCCGTACCGCTTCGTGAGGCACCCGATCTACACCGGCCTCGGTGTCCACTTCGCCGGGGCCTGCCTCGCCACCGGGAACCTCCTCCTCGCCGCCGGAACGCTGCTCGTCACCTACCCGGCGCTGTACCTCCGGGCGCGGACCGAGGAGGCGCTGCTGCGCGACCGGTTCGGAGCGACGTACGACCGCTACGCGCGCGAGGTCGGGATGCTGCTTCCCAAGGCGCGCTGACCGCCGGCGAAACCTCGGGCTTGCTTGGTCGGGTAAGGTGTCGGAAGGCTTGTGCGGGAGGGACCCTCGGGCGTGGAGGACAAGCGGGACCGGCTCCTCGACATCTGGCTTCGCCTGTTCTTTCCGGCCTGGCCGTGGCCGGTGCGCTACGGCGTCGCCGTCGTCTTCACCCTCGCGATCGCGTGGCTGAAGCTCTCCGTGCCGGCGTTCGGCACGCCCGGACCGGACCTCTTCCTCACGATCCCGGTCGCGGCGAGCGCGGTCCTGGCCGGGTTCGGACCGGCGCTGCTCGCGACCGTCGGCACCACCGCCATCGCCGCGTACTTCACGCCGCCCGCCGGGCTCGGGATCTCGCTGAACGCGAACGGCCTGGACGTGATCGGCTTCTTCTTCGAAGGTCTGGTCATCGCGGTCCTCGGTGCCGCCGTCCGCGCCGCCTTCGGCCGCGCGCTCGAAAGCCTGCGCCGTCGTGAGGAGCTCGAGCGCGAGCGCACCGCGCTCATCGCGACCGTGAATCACGAGCTCCGCAATCCGCTCGCCTCGCTCTCGGGTCACCTCCAGCTCGCCTCGCGGTACGCGGCGCGCGAGGACATGCGCGAGCGAGTCCCGCGCTCGATCGACGAGGCGCGGCGTCAGGTGACCCGACTGCTGCGTCTCGCCGACGATCTTCAGGTGATCTCGACGTCGAGCGCGCTGTTCGCGTTCGAGCCCGAGACGCTCGATCTCGTCGAAGCGACCCGCGCCGCCGCGCGCCGGATCGAAGCGACCGACGCGACCCGCCGCCTGGCGGTGGACGTCGCGGAGGAGCCGATCGACGTTCGGGCCGACCCCTCCCGTCTCGACCAGATCCTCGACAACCTTCTGAAGAACGCGGTGACGTACAGCCCGCGTGGCACCCCGATCGAGCTCTCGGTCGCGGTCACCGCGCAGCACGGCACGGTCCGCGTCCGTGACCATGGCAGCGGCATCGATCCGGCGGACGTCGAGCGGATCTTCGAGCGCTTCGCGCGCGGCGGCAGCGCGCGCAACACCCCCGGGATGGGGATCGGCCTCTACGTCAGCCGGACGCTCGCCACGCGAATGGGCGGCCGGCTCATCCTCGAAGAGACCTCGCGCGACGGGACGACGTTCGCGGTGGAGCTGCCGCTCGCGACCGCCGCGGGCGAGCCTCGTGGGGCGGAGCTCGCCGGCGTCGCCGACTAGAGAGTCACCGCGAGCGCGCCATCCGGTGCGTGTACGGCATCCGGATGGAATATCGAAGCGAGAAGCTCCGCCCCCTCGACGACCCGCGGGCCCGGACGGCTGAAGTACGCGCCGCCGTCGACGCCGACAACGGTCGCGCCCGCGATCGCCGGGAGAGATCGCGCCTCCTCCGCGGCCCGTGGTCCGTCCCAGCCGCACGGCATCGCGATCACGATGTCCGGCCGCGCGGCGACGACCTCATCCCACGCCATCACGCGGGACCGCGCGCCCGGAGCTCCCAGAACGTCGTTCCCTCCGGCGATGGTGACCTGCTCGGGGACCCAGTGACCCGCGTTGAACAGGGGATCGAGCCACTCCAGGCACGCAACGCGGGGGCGCGCCAGCCCCGCGACGCGCCGTGAGAGCGCGGCGAGCCGGGCCCGCAGACTCGAAACGAGGCGTTCGGCCGCCGCGTCGCGCCCGAGCGCCGTACCGACGCGGCGGACGTCCTCGAAGATGCCGTCGATCCGCGACGCGTCGAGCGGCACGACGACGGGAGCGTTCGCGAGCTCGCTCGGGATCTGGTCCAGCGTGACCGCGCACACCGCGCAGAGGACCTGGCCGACGATCACGTCGGGCCGCAGCTCGCGCAGGAGGGCGTCGTCGAGGTGAAAGGTGCTCTCGCCGTGCGCGGCCGCGGCGCGCACCCGCTCGTCGATCTCGCGCGCGCTCGCGTCAGCCGGGATCGTCGAGCGCGTGACCGACGGGAGCCGTCTCACCTCCGGCGGGTAGTCGTCGTCGTGCGTGACCGCGACAAGATCCTCGAGCGCCCCGAGCGCGTAGACGATCTCGGCGCCGGCGGGAACGAGTGACACGACGCGCACCGTGGCTAGGGTAGGCGCCGCGTGGAGGACGATGTCATCGGGGAGGTCGCGCGCGAGACCGTGCGAGCCTGGCCCGACCTCGCGACCGGGACCCGAACGGCGCGACCGAAAGCGTGGGGTGCCCTCGCGGCGCACGGCGTGACCGCGCTCCGTGAGAGGCTCGCGCGCGCGCCGACCGACGCCGAGCGGCGCGCGCTGTGGTCAGCGCTGTGGCGCCTTGCGGGGGAAGAGCCGCGCTCCGACCGCTGACCCCGCGATCGTGAGCGCCGCCGCGCCGAGCGCGGCGCTGAACTGACCGCCGGTCACCACGCCCGCGGCCGTGCCGAGGCCGAGCACGACGAAGCTGAACTCGCCGATCTGACCGAGTCCCACGCCGAGCTGGGCGCGGTGCGCGGGGACGCGGAAGATCGCCGCGAAGATCCACACGGCGAACACCTTCACGACGACGAGCGCCAGGATCACGACGAGCCAGCCGGGCTCGCGGAGGATCGCCGCCGGATCGACGAGCGTCCCGATCGCGACGAAGAACAGCACGGCGAAGAGATCGCGGAACGGCAGGACCTCGCGGCGCGCCTCCTGCGCCTCCGCGCGCACCGAGAGGAAGAGTCCCGAGACGAACGCGCCGAGCGCGAGGGGCACGCCGAAGACCGCGGCGCCGATTCCGGCCGTGGCGAGCGCCGCCGACACGGCGACGATGAGGAACGTGTCCTGCTCGCCGCGGACCGTCCGGAGCAGGCGGGGCACCACGAGGTCCTGCACGGCCGCCGCGATGGCGACGAAAGCGACGGCCTTGCCGAACGCGAGCGGCGCCGCCGATGCCTCGCCGGGCGAGAGCACGACGGTGAGCATCGTCGCGGCGACGAGCGTCACGATGTCCTGGAGCACCGACCAGACGAGGAGCGCGCGCGAGGTCGCCTCGTCCGCCGTGCGCTTCCGGCTGCGCGTGATGTTCACGACGACGATGGAGCTCGAGAGCCCGATGGCGAGCCCGAGCGTGACCGCGCCGAGCACGCCGCTCCCGAGAGCGACGAAGGCGATCGTCCCCGCGATCGTCACGAACGCCACCTGGGCGGGCACCGCCACGAGGATTCCGGGCGGCTCCCTGCGCAGCGCGCGCAGGTCGAGCTCTATGCCGACCTCGAACAGGAGCAGCACGACGCCGACGTCGGCGAGCACCTGGATCTGGTGACGGTCCGCGACGTAACCCGGAGTGAACGGGCCGACGAGCAGCCCGACGAGGAGGTAGCCGACGACCGCGGGAAGACCGAGCCGGCGAAAGCCGAATCCCACGAGTGCGGCGAGCAGAAGGATGACGCCGATCTCGAGGATGGGGATCGCTTCCGCCACGCCGGAAGCGTATCGGGCCTAGTTCGAGAACACCTGCCAGTCCATCGGCAGCACGTGCACCCAGGTCTGACCGGGCGACAGGTAGATCTTCTGGCCGTAGAAGTTCGTGAACGTGAACGGATCCAACAGCGTCGCGCGGGACCACGTCCCGTCCTGGCGGTGGCCGTCGCGGAAGATCGAGGCCGGGCCGGAGCCGACCAGGCGCATGTCCAGGCTCGGCGCACCGCCCGCGTCGTCGACGACGTCGGTCACCCACACGTCGGTCGTGATGATCACGATGTTCTTCGCCATGATCCACGCGCCGTTCGCGCCGTCGACCTCGCGCACGTAGCTCGAGCCGTTCGATTGATAGCGGAGGTAGATGTTCGCGCCGGCGTCGTAGTCGTAGCGCACGCGTGCGTCGGCGCGGTACGGGATCGTGAGCGTCCGCGCGTCGATGCTCCCGAGGAAGCCGCCGGCCGTCGGCGAGTGCTGCGCCTGCGCGAGGAAGTCCCAGCGCGGCACGTCGACCGCGCCGCCGCCGCCGACGCCGTTCGTCGCGTCGCGGAGCGCCTGCGATGACGTGAAGAGGTTGTGCGGCGCGACCTTGCCGTCGACGTTCGAGCGATAGAACGAGCTGCCCTGGCCGAGCTGCGGCGAGACGCCGACGTAGGAGCCCGCGGCGATGTCCTCACGGACCAGGCGCTCCATGAGCTGGGACGCGCCGGAGAACACGAGCGAGCCACGCACCATCGGCGTCGTGTAGCGATCCGAGAAGCGCACGCTGCGCACCGCGCCGATCGTCCCCGGATCCTGCGAGTGGTAGTAGGTCGCGAGCCGCGTGATGAATCCCTCGACGAGGAGCTCCCAGACCATGTCGGCCTGGCTCAGGCCGTAGTGCGGCCGGGCTGCGGGCGCGTTGTCGATCTTCACGGCGAGCGGACGCCGGTGCACGTTCGGCCCGCCGGCCAGGATCGGTGCGCCGTTCAGCGGCCAGCAGTTCGTGCACCCGAGCTGCTGGACCTCGTTCGGCGGTGTCGTCCACGCGTCCGCCGCCCAGGTGAGCGCGCGCCCGCCGCTGGTGAGCAGGCCGACGTGCGTCACGCCGTCGTCGCCCGCGGTCAGCGCGGCCGCGTCGGTCTTCGCGTCCTTGTTCCAGTCGCCGGTCACGATCTGCGTGGCCCGCCACGGCACGGTCCCCGCCGGGAACGCGACGCCGATCGGGTCGCGCAGGGAGAGCCCGTCCGACGCGAACCAGAGGTGCACGCGCGACGAGCCGTCCGGATACGAGTACAGGTCGACGACGTCGGTCATGCGGTCGCCGTCGACGTCGCCCGCGGCAAAGCGCGCGTGCGAGATGTCGAAGA
>DATBKH010000073.1:0-14024 GCA_036555955.1 Candidatus Limnocylindria bacterium
CCACATCGAGCCCGAGCTGCATCTGCCCGCCGCGAGGGATTGCCGTCGTGACGACCTGCGGGGGCGGTGCGGCGATGTTCTGATCGGCCGGCGGAAGCCTCGGGACGAGGCTGCGGAACTCGAGATCGCGGAAGAGCTCGAGGACGGCGGCGCGATCGTACGTGGTGCGCCGGGTGCGCTCGAGCTCCAGCGTCACCGGAAGGTCGGTCACGATCGTCGCGAGCTCGCGGCTGCGGAAGACCTGGTCTTTGTTCGCGGCGAGGGCCTCGCGTAGTCGCGGCGTGTACCCGCCCAGGTCCGCATACACATGCTCCAGGTCGCCACGCTCGGCGATGAGCTTCGCGGCGGTCTTCTCGCCGACGCCGGGCACGCCCGGGATGTTGTCGGTCGCGTCACCCTTGAGCGCCTTGAAGTCGACCATCTGATCCGGCCGCAGCCCGTAGCGCTGACGAATCATCTCCACGTCGTAGATGACGGTGTTCTGGAAGCCCTGACGCGTCGTCATGAGCTTCACCTGCGGCGTCACGAGCTGGAGCGGATCGAGGTCGCCCGAGACGATGATCGTCTCGAGGCCCTTCGCCTCAGCCTGGCGCGCGAGCGCTCCGATGACGTCGTCCGCTTCGTATCCCGGCAGCGAGTACATCGGGATGCCAAACGCCTCGAGCAGCTGCTTGCAGCGTTCGAGCTGCGGGCGCAGCTCGTCCGGCATGGGCCGGCGTGTCGCCTTGTACGTCGCGTCGCGCTCGTGGCGGAACGTCGGAACGGGAAGGTCGAACGCGGCGGCGATGTGGTGCGGCGTCGCTTGCTCGAGCGATTTCAAGAGGATCGACGCGAAGCCGAACGTCGCGTTCGCGAGCTCACCCTTCGTCGTCGTGAGCGGCGGAACGGCAAAGAACGCGCGGTAGATCAGGCTGTTCGAATCGATGAGCGCCAGACGTTCCGTCACCAGACGAGTATCGCCGTTAGACCGCGCGCAGCCTCCACCCGAGGACGATCCACAGGACCCCGAACCCGAAAGCGAGCGCGAGCCAAACGAGCGGAGACGGCGGCCACTGAACGACTCCGGGGTTCGCCGCCACCGTGGGCGGCCGCTCGTTGAGAGCGACCGGCGCGCTGTTGTCCTGGCGCGAGGCGTCCTTGGCGGCATCGCTCGACGCGGTCGAGCGCTCGGCGTTCAGCGCCGGCGCCGGGGCAGGGCTCGCCACGGGAGTGACCTGGAAGTTCGCAGGTGGTCCCGAGGACGCGGCACCGGCCCCGCCGGCGGGCTGGGCGGCATTGGGCGCGGGAGCGGCCGCAGGGGCCGCACCGGTCGACTGAGAGGCGCTGAACGACGATGTGACGGCCGAGGCGACGAAGAGCAGCGCCGCGGCGCCCGTCGCCACCGCGGAGAGCGTGCGCAGCGGCGCTACCCATACTGGTATCGAGACGCGTGGCGCAAGACGCCGCAGGGGCACGGGGCTCGGCAGCGCCGCGATCAGGCGAGAGGTCGCTCGCAGCTCTCCGAGCCGCGCTCGGCAGACGGAACACGTGTCGAGATGCGCTTCAACGGCGGCGCGACGGTCCACCGAGAGCGCGTTGTCCGCGTACGCCGAGAGATCGCCGAACGGATGCACGGTCAGCCTCCTATTCCTAGGACGCCGGCGGGTCCGCGCGGTTCCCTCATCCGCGGGATCCTTTCCAGCCGCGGGCCACCAGCGCGTTGCGCACCGCGAGACGGCCGCGATGGATCCGCGACTTCACCGTACCGACCTCGGCTGAGGTGATCGCCGCGATCTCGTCGTACGCGAAACCTTCGACGTCCCGCAGCAGCAGCGCGGCACGCTGCTCCTCGGGGAGCGTCGCCAGCGTTTCTTCGACCACTCGAACGGCCTCGCGGTCGCCCGCGATGTCGGCGAGATCCGGGTTGGCCGCGGCGGGCTCGGCCCAGCCCGTTGCGTCATCGTCATCTACGGGCGGATCGAGCGGTAACTCAGGATGGCGACGGCGCGAACGGAGCTTATCGAGCGCGCGGTTCGTAACGATACGAAAGACCCATGCGCGGAACGAAGTTCCTTCGAAAGTTCCCATCGATTTCCAGGCGGACAGGAGCGCGTCTTGCACCACATCCGCGGCGTCGTCTTGACCGAGCATTCGCGCCGCATGGCGATACAGGGGACGCTCGATCTCGAGCGCGAGCCGCTCGAACGCGCGGGCGTCGCCTCGGCGGGCGCGTTCAAGGAGCACACCGCTCGGTTCCCCGGGATCCTGCCGCATCAGCGAACTTTCGCCCGCTTGTGACTTCTTCGGTAGATTTCGGGATGAATGACGGTGTCGTGCCGCCGGACATGAAGAAGAGGGTCGTCGTGATCGGAGAAGACGATGCACCCATCGCGACCCTTCTTCGAGACTCCATCAACGACGAGGACGGCTACCAGGCCGTGGTCGTCTCCGACGGCGCCCTCGTGCTCGAGACCGTCCGTCAGGTCCACGCCGACCTCCTCATCCTCGACATCATGATGCCGGGACTGAACGGGTTCGAGGTCTTCGACCGGGTACGCGAGGACGACGACATCCGGAACATGCCCGTGCTCTTCGTGAGCGCCGCGACAGTTCAGTTCGCGGGTGAGTTCAGTCAGCGCAAGATCACCGACGTGATCTCCAAGCCGTTCGATCTGAACGACCTCCTCGAGCGCGTCCGGGTACTCTGCCCGTCCGATGCCGGAGGGAAGAGCTAGCGCGCGCGACGGCGCGCGGTGGGCGGATCTCGCACGCCTCGCCGCCGAGACCGCCTTCGTCGTCGGTCAGGCGATCGCGATCGATGACACGGAGGTGGTCACCCGCAAACGCGGCCGGGCCAATTTCGCGACCCGGGCGGATCACGCCGCCGAGCGCGAGATCGTGGCGCGCCTGCGCGCGCACGATCGCGACGTTCCGATCCTCGCCGAGGAAAGCGCGCGCAAGGGTCTCACGACGTTGGAGCGGCTCTGGGTCGTCGACCCGCTCGACGGAACTCTGAACTTCAGCCGGGGGCTGCCGTTCTACTGCGTGCTCCTCGCTTACGTCGAGGACGGTCGTGTCCGTGCTGGTGCCGTGCACGCTCCACGAACCGCGGAGACGTTCGTCGCTTCCGAGGGCGCCGGCGCCACACGGAACGAAAAACCGATCGCGGTCTCGGCGGTGACGAAGCTCGCGGACGCCTTCGCGGTGGCGAGCCTTCGCTTCGGCGAGACGAGACGGAAGGGATCGCGCTTCGCCGAGCTGAACGCGACCTGCGCGCGGCTCCGCGTCATCGGCTCCGCGGGGCTCGAGATCGCCTACACCGCGATGGGGCGGTTCGATCTCTTCGTGCACGAGTCGCTGTCGCCGTGGGATATCGCGGCGCCCTGGCTGATCGCCCAGGAGGCTGGGGCTGCGGTCCTGTCGCTGAAGACCGGCGCGCCGGCGGCGTGGAACGAGCGGCAGGTCATCATCGCGAATCCGCGACTGGCGCGATATGCGTTCGCGCTGCTCTCGAAACCTAGAATGGGGCTCTCCGCCGGAGTGATGAAATGGCAGACATGAGGGACTCAAAATCCCTTGGGCTGAAAGGTCCGTGAGGGTTCAAATCCCTCCTCCGGCACTCGGCGGGAGCGGCAGCTTCACCCGCACGGTCGTGCCCTTGCCGTCGCCTTCGCTCTCGAGCTCGAGCGATCCGGAGTGCGCCTCCGCGACCACGCGCGCTACATAGAGGCCTACGCCCATGCCTGCGAACGTGCCGGCCCGCCCCGCGCCGCGGACGAAGGCGTGCCCGAGCTTCGGGAGATCGTCCGCGGGTATGCCGATGCCCTGATCGGAGATCGCGATCTCGGCCGTGCCGTCCGTCGGCGTCACGGACACGCGCACCTGGCCCCCGGTCGGCGAGTACTTCACGGCGTTTCCCACGAGATTCATGAGAAGCTGCTCGATGCGCGACTGATCGCCGTGCGCGGGCAGCGCCGGCGGCACCTCGACGGAGAATCGATGGCGTCCCTCCTCGGCCGTGGCGTCGACGTAGCGCTGCACGACCTCGCGCACGAGCTCCGCGAGGTCAAAGCGCACGCGGTCCATGCGTAGCGAGCCGCGCTCGGCGCGCGATACGGAGAGGAGGTCGTTCACGAGACCGTTCATCCGATCGACCTGACGCTCGATCGCGGCGAGATTCCGGTCGAGCGAGTCGAGATCGAGTGGGGTCCCTTGCGTCTGCGAGCGGCGCATGCGCGACCGCACGAGCTGGGCGAGCGCCTTCAGGGGAGTGAGCGGCGTCCGCAGCTCGTGCGCGACGATCGAGAGGAACTGCTCGCGTTCCCTCGCGGTCGACCGCAGGTCCGTCGTGTCGTGGAGCGTCACCACCGCGGCGACGAACTCGCCGGACGGTCCCATCACGGCGGCTGCGCTCACGGAGAGCTCACGCTCGTCGCCTCGGTCGGCTCGAGTGACCAGGATCTCCGCGCTGCTCTGCTTGCCCTGGAACGCCAGCGAGATCGGAAGGTCGATCGGCGCACCCGTATCGAGGTCGCGTGCGTCGATCGCCGCTCGGAGCTGGGCGACGCTCGCGACGTCGCCGACGCCCAGCATGTCCCGGGCCGCAGGGTTCGCCTCGCAGCGTCCGTCGGGCCAGGCGATGAGCACACCCTCGGGGAGGGCATCCACGAGATGGCGCTGAAGCTCGCGCTGCGCGACGGCCTGCGCGTACAGGCGGGAGTTCATGATCGCGATCGCGGTGCTCGCTGCGAGCAGGTGTGCGATCTCGATGTCCTCGGCCGCGAACACCCGCTTGGGGTCGCGCGTGTAGACGGACATCGATCCGATCAGCTCCTCGCGGAAGAACAGCGGGATAGAGAGGACTGTCGCGAGCCGTTCCCTCTTGACGAGCTCGCGGTCGCCCAGGCTTCCCGCCAGGAGATCGACGACCACATGCTGACCCGCGGCTTTGAACGAGGCGCGCAGCTCGTCCATCGGAATGCGCTGTTCGGCGGCGTACCGGTCGGAGAGTCCGACATGCGCGGCGATCAGGAGCGACTCGTGGTCGGGCGCCGGCAACAGCACCGAGGCCGCGTCCGCGTCAACAAGGTCACGCGCGGCACGCACGGCGACGCGAATGCGGTGATCGAGCGCGAGCGAGGTCATCATCTCGTCGTTCGCGTCGTGGAGTCGACGCAGCCGATCGGGGCTCGGCACCGCACCCTCACGAGGCACGCGCTATGCCAATCTCTCGCTAAGCGACCAGCCTATCGGCGGTCGTCAACGAGGCAGCACGATCTCCACGGCGTCTCCCCCCACCTCTTTCGTCACGGCCGTGGCCAGCTCCGGCGACGGTCTGGCGCGGAAGGATGTCTGCACTCGCCGCATGCCTCCGCCATTACGAGGAAGCTCCAGGACGACCTGCGATACGCCCGCATGGTCCTTGAGCACTTCCTGGATCTTCTGGAAGAGCGCGATGGAGCGGTCGTAGTCGAGAACCTCGCGGAAGCGGATCACAAGCGGGGGCGCTTCTTCGACGGCGTCGGCGGCCGCCGCGATCCCGGGGGACTCCGTGGCGGGCGGTCGAGCTTGCGGCACGTCCGTCTCGTCACGGAAGGGACCGCTCGGCCGTCGCGGCGGTGGGGCCGCGTGCGATCCGTTTCCGTTCCGCGTGAACTTCGCCCGTTTGGCGAGGAACTCGCGGCGCTCCTGCGCGACGCGGCGGATCTCGGCGATGCCGGCGTCGTCGAAGCGGACCGCGTGCTCGCAGAGCAGCTTCGGATCCTCTTCGCGCTGTTCCACGCGCGCAAGGACGAGGAGGATCTCATCCGTGGTCCAGATCGGCGCCGTCGCTTCGTACACGCGCGGGAAGACGGTGACCTCGACGGACCCGGTCAGGTCCTCGACCTGGGCGAACATCATGAGCTGCTTGTTCTTCGTGATGTGCTTGCGCGCGTTCGTGACGACGCACGCGATCGTCACCAAGTCCTCGGGAGCCTCGCCCAGCTCGGCGATGGCGACGAGGTTCTCGACGTCCTTCATCCGCGGCGCGAGCGCGTTCAGCGGATGCGCCGACAGATAGATGCCGAGAAGCTCCTTCTCCCAGCTCAGCTTTTCCTTCGGCGCGTCGCGGAACTGGGTCGTCGGACCGGGCGTGAAGGTCGCGTCGAGCTGCCCGCCGATGCCGAGCTCTGCGAACAGACCGACCTGACCGCTCTCGCGGTCGCGCTGCTCGCGCTGCGCGGTCTCCATGACCGCGTCGAGCCGATCGAGCTGCCAGAGCCGCGGGCCGAACGCATCGCACGCGCCGCACTTGATCAGCGATTCGAGCACGCGCTTGTTCGCGCGCTGCAGGTCGAACTCGGGGCGCGCGCACATGTCGTCGAGCGAGCGGAACGGACCGCCGGCGTGACGGGCGGCGATGATGCCCTCGACCGCCCCCTCGCCGACGTTCTTGATCGCGCCGAGACCGAAGCGGATGCCCTTCGGCGTGACGGCGAAGTCGAGCTCCGATTCGTTCAGATCAGGCGGCAGCACCTCGATGCCGAGGCGCCGGCATTCCGCCACGGCGATCGCGACGCGGTCCGGCGTTCCCATCTCCGCGGATAGCACCGCCGTCATGTATTCGGTCGTGTAGTTCGCCTTCAGGTAAGCGGTGTGGTACGCGATGATCCCGTAGATCGCCGCGTGCGCGCGGTTGAAGCCGTACCGCGCGAACGGCTCGAAGTCCTTCCACACGGCCTCGATGACGTCGGCGTGCACCCCGTTGCGGACCGCGCCGGAAACGAACTTCACCTTCTGGGCGTCGAGCTTCTCGCGGATCTTCTTGCGCACGGCGTAGCACAGGACGTCCGCCTCGGCGAGCGTGAAGCCGGCGAGCGCCTGCGTCACCGCCATCACGTCCTCCTGATAGACCATGACGCCGTACGTCTGCTTCAGCACCGGCTCGAGCGTCGGATGCGCGTACGTGACCGGCTCTTCCCCGTGCTTGCGGCGGATGTACGTCGGGATGTAGTCCATCGGGCCGGGACGGAAGAGCGCCACCATGGCCATGACGTCTTCGACGCGGTCCGGCTTCAGCTCGCGGATGTACCGGCGCATCCCCGCGGACTCCAGCTGGAACATTCCCGTGGTCTCGCCCGATCCGAGCAGCTCGAACGTCTTCCGGTCGTCGAGCGGTATCTCCTCGCGTCGGATCGTCACGCCGCGGTGCCGCTCGATGAGCCGGAGCGCGTGCTCGAGGATCGTGAGGTTCCCGAGCCCGAGGAAGTCGAACTTCAGGACGCCCAGCTTCTCGAGCTGCTTGTCCTCGTATTGCGTCTGGAGGGCATTCACGTTGCCCTTCGAGCGCTCGAGCGGCACGAGCTGCGCGATCGGCTCGCGCGAGATGACGACGCCCGCGGCGTGCGTCCCGGTCGAGCGCACCAGCCCCTCGACCTTCTCCGCAAGATCGAGCAGCCGCTGGACATGCGCCTCCTGTTCGAGGTCGCGCAGCTCGGCGGACATGCGGCGCGAATCGGCGAGCGTCGTCCCGAAAGGGATCGTCTTCGCGACGCGATCGGCCTCGCCGTACGGCATGCCCAGCACTCGCGCGACGTCGCGGACGGCGGCGCGCGCCAGCATGGTGTTGAACGTCCCGATCTGCGCGACGCGATCCGCGCCGTACTTCTGCGTGACGTACTGGATGACCTCGTCGCGGCGGTCGCCCATGAAGTCGACGTCGATGTCCGGCGGGGTGAAGCGCTCGAGGTTCAGAAAGCGCTCGAAAATGAGGCCGTACTTCAGCGGGTCGATGTCGGTGAGACCGATCGCGTAGTTCACGAGCGATCCGCCCGCCGAGCCGCGGACCGCGGTGAGGATCCCCCGCTCCTGCGCGAAGCGGATGAAGTCCTGCACGATGAGGATGTAGCCCGTGTAGCCGGTCTTCGCGATGACCGCGAGCTCTTTTTCGATGCGCTCGCGCAGGTCCGGCGTGATCGTCCCGTACTTCGCGGCGACGCCGCTCTCGGCCAGGGTCCGCAGCTGCTCCTCGGGCGTCTTGCCCTCCGGGACCTCGAAGTGCGGCAGGCGCAGCTCGCCGAGCGGAAGACGCAGATCCACCTTCTCGGCGATGCGGAGCGTGTTCTCCAGCGCCTCGGCGTCACTCGGGAAGAGCTCGGCCATCTGAGCGGCGCTGCGCATGAAGAGCTCGGGGTTGTCGATCATCTTCAGCCGGTCGGGCGTGTCTATGGTCTTGCCGCTCTGGATGCAGACCATGACGTCCTGGGCCTCGGCGTCCTCGGCGTGCACGTAGTGGATGTCGTTCGTGACGACGAGCGGGATCCCGGTGCGCCGCGAGACCGCGCGGACGCCCTCGTTCACGCGATCCTGCTCGGGAATGCCGTGCGACATGAGCTCGAGGTAGTAGTTGCCCTCGCCGAAGATCTCGCGGTGCTCGTTCGCCACCGCGCACGCGGCCTCGATCCCTTCGTCGGTGATGGCGCGCGCGAGCTCGCCCTGCAGGCAGGCGGAGAGAGCGATCAGCCCGGCGCTGCGCTCACGAAGGAGCTCCTTGTCCATGCGCGGGCGGTAGTAGTAGCCCTCGAGGTGCGCCTTCGTGACGAGCTCGACGAGGTTCTGATAGCCGGTGAAGTCCTTCGCGAGGAGCACGAGATGCCAGGGCTTGCCGTGGCCCTCGGAGCGCGGGTCCCGATCGAAGCGATTGTTCCGCGCGACGTACGTCTCGACACCGACGATCGGCTTGATGCCCGCATCGCGGCAGAGCGTGTAGAAGTCGATGGCGCCGTAGAGCGCCCCGTGGTCGGTGAGCCCGAGGGCCGGCATGTCGAGCGCTTTCGCGCGCGCGACGAGATCGGAGAGACGCGACAGCCCGTCGAGCAGCGAATACTCGCTGTGGGTGTGGAGATGGACGAACTGTTTCGTGCTTGCGATGACCCTGCCCCACGTTGTGCCGCTCGAAGAAGCGCGGCGGCTGGTTGCAGTCTAGCGGCGGCCTACCTCAAGAGGGCTTCAGCACCATGAGCGCGAGGATGGCGACCACGCACATGAGGAACACCGTCGGCACCGACGGTGGCGACGTGCGCGAGCTTCATTTCCGCGTACGGAGTCACGGGCGTGCGCCGAGGGTGACGTTCACGACGACGGCGCGATGGTCCGAGGCGCCGAGCGCCATGACGGTCTGCGGCGGACCCTGCGCGGTGACGCCGATGCCCCAGATGTAATCGATGCGCTTCGGCGGGTCGTCCATGGTGGTCGTCGCTCCCGCGGGCTCCGCCAGGTCGCCGTAACCGGCCTCGGAGAAGAGACCCATCTCGAGGTCGCCGGGCTGCGCGTTCATGTCGCCCGCGATGATCGCCACTCTTTCGCCGTCCCACTCGCGGAGGATCGTGCGGACCTGCTCCTGGCGGATCGCGCTCGAGTTGGCGATCTCGTCGAGGTGCGTGGTGACCACGACGACGCCGCCGATGCGCACGCCGATGGCGCCCCGCGGCTGATGGCTGATCGACGGCTGAATCGCGAAGTGAACGCGCTTCACGTCGGTCATCGGAAAACGCGAAAGGATCGCGTTGCCGTAGAGGTCACCGATGTTCGGGCCGAACACGTAGGCCATGCCGAGCCGCTCCGCGAGCACGCCCAGCGCGTCGTGCTGCTCGTCGATCATCCAGCCGCGCACCACCTCCTGGAGAAGCAGCACGTCGGGCGACTGTTGGGCGATGACGTCGACGAGCCGGTCGAGCGATGGGATCTGTCCCGCCCCGAAGCCCTGATGGATGTTGTAGGTCATCACCCGGAACGTGGTGCGGGGCTCGAGCACGGTCGGGGTCTGCGGCGTGAGCAGCAGCGCGATGAGGGGAACGGCGACGACGATGGGGACGAGCCCGATCGGCAGAGCGCGCCAGGCCGGGAGCGCGCCACCGGGGACGAGGATGGCCGCCACGATCACCAGCGCCGTCGCCGCGTAGAGCGCGGGCACGAACGCCCAGAACGCGTAGAAGCCGAACGCGGCCGCGACGAACGCGAGCCAACCGATCCCGAGCGCGAGCGTGACGATCGCCGGCGATCCGGAAGCGCGCAGCGGCGCCGCGGGAATCGTCGCTGCCGCGATGACGAGGCCGCCCGCGAGGGCCAGTCCGCCGATGAGCGAAACGACCGGTGCGTGCACGAGCCAGAGCAGCAGCGCGCCGATGCCGACGGCGGCGGCGCCGGCCAAACCCCGCGGATAGCGCCGTGCGAGCGCAAGGCAGCCGGCCGCGAGCCCGAGCCCGACGAGGACCATGCCGAGCTGGGTCGCGCGGGCCGGCTCGGGCCCGAGCCCGATCCCGCTCGCGAGCGCGACCTGCGCGCCGTTCGTCGCGCCGGTCTCCGCAACGAGCAACAGCGCCGGCACCGCGACGAGCGCGAGCGCGCCGCGAAGGTCGGGGCGCGTCCACGTCCGCACACCGCCGGTCGCCGCCACGCCCGCGGCGAGGAACACCAGCGCGGCGATGAGCACGAGCGGCGCCGCGAGAGTCAGGTTGATGTCGACGATGGGGACCGTGCGAAATGCCGCGCGAAGCACGACGTCGGCACAGAACGCGATCGGCAACGCGACGGGGAGCGGCGACGGTCGATCGGCGGGTCGCGACGCGTGGACCAGCCCCAGCCACCAAAAGCCGCCCGCCAGCCCGGAGATCGAGAGCCCGAGGTCCGCCACGTTGTTCCGCGAGAGCGTCGCCAGGAGCGTGGCGAGACCGAGCATGGCCGCGCTGAGCCCGACGCTGCGTTTCGGTCCGAGCCGCCAGCCGACGATCGGCGCCAGCAGCGCGGTCGCGAAGACTGCGGTGACCATGATCGCGAGCGTGGTGTTGGACTGTCCGAAGAAGGTCTGCTGGAAGGTCGAGGTGAAGGTACGGAGATCGGCGATGAGAAACAGGAGCCCGATGACCGCGAAGGTCACCTCGGCCAGCATTGGCGAGGGAGTCTAGGTCTTAGCGCTTGCTGCGCCAGGCCTCCGCGAGTCGCGACGCGGTCTCACTGACGAGATCGCGGACCTTCACGATGGTGCTGAATCCGGGCTCCTCGGCGGCCGGGCCGACCACGAGAGCGCCGACGACGTCGCCGGACACGTTGATCGGGATGATCGTGCTTCGACCGCCCTGGACGAGGCGCTCGAGCGTCGCCGCACCCTCCGCGTCGCGTGCCGGGTGCACGAGCTCGTCGAGCGTGGGCGCCGTGACGATGCGGCCTTCGCGGCACGCTCGCGCGATGGCGTTGTAGCGGTCCGCGAGCTCGATGGTGAACCCGCCGACGGAGATGCCGAGCGCGTAGTCCAGCTCGCGCGCCGCCGGCGAGCTCGAGATGAGCTCGCCGCGGAGGACGCCCGCGGCAGGATCGACGCCGACCATGAACGTGGTCGGGAGGCCGATCTCGGCACACTTCTCGAGCAGCCCGCTGAGGATCTGATCCGTCGTCGGCATTTCCACCGTTTGCGGGGTGGAGGAAGGAGCCGCGGCGGTCGGCGGGAGGACGGCGGCCGCCGCGGACTCCTCTGGGGAAAGGCTGGGTTGGAAGCGCGACGCCCGCCGCACCGCGGCGAGACGATCGCCGGAGACCTCGAGGACACGGAGGACGAGCCGGGTCGCGTGGTCCGAGAAGCCGGAGTCGCCGAAGACCTGCAGCGTCGCGACGCCGAAGATCTCGTCGGCGGCGACGAGCGGGTACTGCAGTACTGAGATCTTCCGCGCTTCGACGCCCTCGGGTCCGCGGATGCCGATCTCGCGCACGTACGCGTGCCAGCGGCGATCGCGGCGGGCGGCGTAGCAGTCCGGCCCGTCGTCGACGGCCTGGCGACCAAGCTCGGCAGAGTCCGGGTCAGCGCCGACGACCTTGTACCGGTACGCCACCTCGCGACGGACGCTGTTGAACAGGGCGACGGAGAACCCGTCCACGCCCGCGATCGCCGTGACGGCGTCGCGGAGCACGCGGCCGATCGAGCGCGCGTCCGTGAGATCGTCGAGAGCGCGCGCGACCTCGTCGACCACCTGGCGATCACGCTCGTCCTGCTCGTCCTTGGGGTCGACCTGCGACTCGGACTCGACCGATGCGACGGCGGCGACGGGCTCGGGCTGGGGCTCGGGCTCATCCGGGACAACGACGAGCCTGCGCGGCTGATCCGATTCGGCCGGCGCCGAGAGCGTCACGACCGCTTCGCTGCCGACCGCGGCGGCGATGAGCTCGCACGAGAGGTCAAGAGCTTCGCGCGCCTGCGCTGAGATCTGCTCGCGCGTGATCAGCGTTCCGAGGAGCACGCCGACGGTGCGACCCTGGGCCACCAGGCGCGAGATGAGCAGACGCGGCGGAACACCGACCCACTCGGCCTGATACGGAACGGGCCAGTCGAGCATGATCGCGCGGTTCGCCGGCAGCGAATCGTCGGGGAGCTGCAACGTCAGGAGTCGGCGGTCGTGAAGCCACGGCATCCGTCCGACCTCCGCTTCCACCGCGTCGCCGACCGCGGGCTGGCGCACGACCGCCGCGCCGATCAGGTACGGGACGCTGTTCAGGAGGATCCGGAGCGTCGCCTCGACCGGCCGCGTCATCGGGACGACGTTGAGCGGTGCGTCGGCGCGGCTCAGCTCAGCCGGCGACGCTTGCTGAAACGCCATCCGTCGCGCGCCTCCCATGGTCTGTGGCTTCCTCCCGCTGTCGTGCCTGATTTGTAAGGCGACGCGACCTCCATCCCATCACCCGACGGGGCTAGATGCGCCCCGGGGGAGTACCGACGTACGGCCGGGGGATGCGCCGAAGAGCGTGGGTCGCGGACACCCGGGCGGCGCGTCAGGCGGGTTTCGGGTGAGCGCGCCGGCTCGCGTCCGCGCCTTCCGCGATGCGATAGCACCGCAAAGGGGAGTTCCGGCGGCGCGGCGTGGCAGGATTAGTCGCATGCGGACCGTCGCCGCTCAGATCGACGCACCGGCCGACGCCAGATTCCCGGAGATCCTCACCGCCGAAGCGCTCGACTTCCTCGCGCGCCTCCACCAGTGGGTCGAGCCCCTCCGTCGGGAGCTCCTGGAGCGACGCGCGGCCGTCGCCGACCGGCTCGCGGGTGGTGGGTCGTTCGACTTCCTTCGGGAGACGGCGTCGGTCCGCGCTTCGGAGTGGCGCGTCGCCGAGGTGCCCGACGACCTCCGCGTGCGGAAGGTGGAGATCACCGGCCCGACCGACCGAAAGATGGTCATAAACGCGCTGAACTCGGGAGCGTCCGTCTACATGGCGGACTTCGAGGACGCGAACACGCCGACCTGGACGAACATGGTCGAAGGTCAGCAAAACCTCGTCGACGCGGTGCGCCGGACGATCACCTTCAAGAACCCCGACGGCCGTGAGTACAGGCTCGAGCCGAAGACCGCCACTCTCGTCGTGCGCCCGCGCGGCTGGCACCTCGACGAGCGTCATCTGACCGTCGAGAGCACCCCGATCGCCGGCGCGATCTTCGATTTCGGTCTCTACGCGTTCCACAACGCGACCGAGCTCGTGAAGCGCGGGAGCGGGCCGTATTTCTACCTTCCGAAGATGGAAAGCCACCTCGAGGCGAGGCTCTGGAGCCAGATCTTCGACTGGACCGAGGACGAGCTCGATCTGGAGCACGGGACGATCAAAGCGACCGTGCTCGTGGAGGTCCTCCCGCTCGCGTTCGAGATGGAGGAGACCCTCTACGAGCTGCGCGACCACAGCGCCGGTCTGAACGCGGGCCGCTGGGACTACATGTTCAGCATCATCAAGAAGCTCGGGGACCGCCGCGAGTTCGTGCTGCCCGACCGAGCGCAGGTGACCATGACGGTTCCGTTCATGCGCGCGTACACCGAGCTCCTCGTGAGGACGTGCCACAAGCGCGGCGCGTTCGCACTCGGCGGCATGGCCGCGTTCATCCCAAACCGAAGGGACCAGGCCGTCACGGAGACGGCCCTCGCGAAGGTGCGCGACGACAAGAAGCGCGAGGCCGGCGACGGCTTCGACGGGACATGGGTCGCACATCCCGATCTGGTCGAGACGGCCATGTCCGAGTTCGACCGCGCCCTCGGCACGAA
>DATBKH010000074.1:0-5085 GCA_036555955.1 Candidatus Limnocylindria bacterium
TGGGCGGCATGGGCGGCGCGCAGCCGATGGCGGTCACGATGAACGAAGGGGTCGCTCTCGTGGTGGAGGTCGATCCGGCGCGAGCCGAGCGCAGGCGCACGCAGGGTTTCCTCGACGAGATCGCGAGCTCGCTCGACGACGCTTTGGCACGCGTCGAGCGGTACCGCGGCGAGCGCCTCGCGCGTTCGGTGGGGCTCGTCGCGAACGCCGCGGACGTGCTACCGCAGCTCGTTCGCCGCGGCGTCGCGGTCGACGTCGTCACCGATCAAACGAGCGCGCACGATCCGCTCGACGGCTACGTCCTCGCCGGCGTCGACGATCCGGCCGAGCTGAGGCGTCGCGACCCCGGCGAGTACGTGCGTCTGTCGCGAGCGTCGATGGTGCGTCACTGCGAGGCCATCGTCGCGCTCGCGAGCCGTGGCGCGGTCGCGTTCGACTATGGGAACAACCTGCGTGGCGAGGCGCGCGCCGGCGGCTTCGCGGACGCCTTCAGCTATCCCGGCTTCGTCCCCGCGTACATCCGCCCGCTCTTCGCCGAAGGCCGTGGCCCGTTCCGCTGGGTCGCACTCTCCGGAGAGCCGGGCGACATCCGGCGTACGGACGAGCTCGTCCTGGAGCTGTTCCCCGAGGATCGGACCCTCGCGCGCTGGATCCGCCTCGCCGGCGAGCGCGTTCCCTACCAGGGGCTACCGGCGCGGGTGTGCTGGCTCGGATACGGCGAGCGTGCCGAGTTCGGCGAGCGCATCGACGATCTCGTACGCACCGGAACGCTCGGGGCGCCGATCGTGATCGGCCGCGACCACCTCGACTCAGGCTCGGTCGCGTCGCCCTTCCGCGAGACGGAGGACATGCGCGACGGCAGCGACGCGATCGCGGACTGGCCGATCCTCAACGCCCTCGTGAACGCGTCGGCCGGCGCCACGTGGGTCTCGGTGCATCACGGCGGCGGCGTCGGGATCGGGAACTCGCTGCATGCCGGCATGGTCGCCGTCGCGGACGGGACGCCGCTCGGGCACGAGAAGCTGACGCGCGTTCTCACGACCGACCCGGGGACGGGCGTCATGCGGCACGCGGACGCTGGCTATCCGGAGGCGATCCGGTTCGCGAGCGAGAAGGGCGTCGACCTCCCGAGCGTCTAGGACGAGGTTCCGGGAGCGCGTTCCGGAAAGGCGAAGGTCGCGGGCGCCGGACGCAGCAGCGTGACGACGCCGGTGACGCACACGAGCACCACGCCGAGGAAGTGCCAGAGGATCGGCACGAGCGTGCCCGTCTCCTGCGGCTCCATCAGGAGCCACGAGAGCGCGACCGCGCCGACGATCACCGCCCGCTCGCGAGGAGGCCTCGGTACGGCACGGCGCAGGGTGTCCGACGCGAGGGGCAGCGTGAGGATGAGGAAGGTCGTCCAGAAGTACCCGAACGGCGCGAGGTAACCCATCGTCGCGAGCACGAGCCCATGCCACGTCCGCGCGTTCGCCGGATCGCGTCGCGCCGCGACGCCCGCCATGACCGCGACGAGCGCGGCCGCGGCGGCGAGCGCGAGCGGAAAGACCTCCGACCAAAAGATCGCGGCGAGCGCCGGCGGCCCCGGCCGCGCGATGTGGGCATAGACCCAGTCCTGCTCCAGCAAGCGCGGAGCGAAGCGGACGTACTCGGCCGTTCGGTCGGGCATGGCGATCGCGCCGAGGGCGAGAGCCGCGAAGCCGACGACCGCGCCGGTGAGCACGACACGCCATCGGCCGGACGCGACGTAGAAGAGGAGGAGCGTCAGCGGGAGGAACTTGAGACCCACGGCCGCCGCGAGGATCACGCCGGCGACGACCGCGCGGTCACGGAAGCGCCAGGCCAGGAGCGCCAGCGCCAGCGAGAGCAGGTTCACGTTCCCGAGCGTCACCTCGAGGACGAGCCCGAGGAAGAACACATACGCCGCGGCGAGCCACGGCCGCGACGCCGCCGGCAGCGGCCGGATGAGCGCCACGCCGATGGCGGTCGCGACCGCGAGCTGGAGCGCGGTCCAGGCGACGAGCGCGACGCCGTACGGCAGCAGCGCGAACGGCACGAAGATCAGGGCGACGATCGGGAGGTAGCGGAACTCGTCGGGCAGACCGAGGATCGTCTCCGGACCCGGATAGAGCCGCGCGCCGGTGAGCAGGTTCCGGCCCGCGAGCCAGTACGCGTGGAAGTCGTATCCCGCGGGCAGCGCGCTCGCGACGACCACCGCCGCGATGGCGGCGAACGCCAGCACGACCGTCCCGGCCACCCATGAAAGGCGCACACGCATCGCCCCTGCCGCCATGTCGGCTACAGGCTGGGGCAGTTCAGTCGGTCAGGTGTTCTCACCGTGGTATCGGCCGCGGTATCCCTCCGCTGTCGGCAGGGAAAGCCTGAAGAAAACGAGCTGTGCGACGCGCGCCCCGCGCTGCAGCCGGTAGCCGCGCGAGTTCAGGACCGAGAGCAGGCTCTCGCCGCGGCCGGAGTAGCCGGCATCCCACACGGCTCCGTGGATCGCGACACCCGACCGAAGGAGGCTCGAGCGGGGATGCGACAGGGCCATGAGGTCGGCGGGGATGTTCACCTTCTCGCGATACGTGATGACGTACGCGCCACGATGGAGATCCCACCACCCGTCCTTGTCGACGTGCACGTCCTCGCGCGCGGCGGGCTCCCGCACGGTGTCGGCGGCGCCGAGCAGTCCGGGGGACGTGAGGCGCTGGACCCGGTCGACCCGCAGATCGATCCCGTTCGGTTGGAGCTGCACCTGGATGTCGGCGTCCTCGATGAGGGGCGGCGACGCTCCCAACGCGGCGCGGAGCTCTTCGCGCGACAGCACGGTCACGCGCGGATGCTATGACGGTGATGACAGAATCGCGTGCCGTGAGCCCGAAGACCGTCGCCGGGTCGAAAACCGTGATGTCGCGGACGATGCTGCCGTCGGACGCGAATCCGTACGGGAACGTCCACGGCGGCGAGGTGATGAAGCTCATCGATGCCGTCGCCGGAGCTGCCGCGACCCGTCACGCGCGTGCGCGCGTCGTGACCGCACGGATCGACGAGCTGTCCTTCCTCGCGCCGGTCTACGTGGGCCATCTCGTCACGGCGAAGGCGTCGGTGAATCACGTCGGGCGGACCAGCATGGAGGTCGGCGTGCGTGTCGAGGCCGAGGACATGCTCAGCGGGAAGGTCGTGCACGTCGCGTCGGCATACCTCGTGTTCGTGGCGACCGACGAGCGCGGTCAGCCGGTCGCGCTACCGCCGATCGTCGCGGAGACCGACGAGGAGCGCAGACGCATGGGGGCCGCCCAGACGCGTCGTGAGCTCAGGCTTCACCGCCCGCGGACGCCGTAGGCCGGCGCGCGCGCGCGCCGGCCGGGCGTGTGTCTAGCGGCGTGAAGCCTGCTCGGACGCGATACCGGACCCCATGAGCTGCTCTTTCAGCTCGGCCATCCGCGTTCCCATGTCCTCGAGCTCATCCTTCGCGAAGGCCTTCCGCACCTTCGGGAACATCTTGCCTTCCTCCTCTTCGAAGGCGTGGTGCGAGATGTTCTCCATCATGACCTTGAACTTCGCCGCCCACTCCTCGGCCTCGAACGGCGTCTTCTCGATCTCGGCCTTCACGGTGTCGACGAAGTGATGCTCTTCGTATGACTCGGCGACGAGCTCCTCGAGCTTCTTCGTCGTGGCCCGCTCCTTCACTTCGGGGTAGAAGATCTGCTCCTCGATCTGCTCGTGGACCGTGAGCTCTTGGACGAGCTTCTGGAACAGCTCCTGGCGCGTCTTCACGCCGCGCTCGGTCGTCTTTTCGATCTCGCCCATGAGCTTTTTGACCTTCTGGTGGTCCTGCTCAAGCAGAGTCAACGCGTCCATATCCAACCTCCTGATGTCCCGCGTCCCGCAGGCGGTCCGAGCCAGAGCAACGACGATGCCATGCGAAACGAGGAACGCCCCGCCGGATGTAACGGCGGGGCGCTCGCCCGTGCCAGGGTCGACCGATCGGCCGCTACCTACTAGAGGACGCGGTCCAGGTAGTCGGCGAGGATCGTGAACGTGCGGATCTTCTGCTGGATGTCCGCGCTGCCGTGTCCCTCGTCGGCGAGCTCGACGTACTCGAAGTCCTCGCCCTCGCGCTTTCCGATCTCGAGCAGCTTGTCGCGGAAGATGCGCGACTGCGACACCGGGCAGCGCGGGTCGTTCACGCCGTGCACCATGAGCAGCTTCGCGGACAGCCGATCCGCGAACTCGATGGCGCTGCGATCTCGCCACAGCGCGCGGTCCTTCTCGGGATCGCCCATCTGCTCACGAAGGAAGTAGCGGAAGTGCTCCTTGCTCTCGTCCCACATGCGGTGCAGGTCGCTGATGCCGACCCACGCGACCGCGGCTCGCCACAGCTCCGGCTTCTTCGTCGCGGCGATGAACGTCATGAACCCGCCGTAGCTGCCACCGAAGACCACGAGGCGCTGCGGGTCCACGAAGGGAAGCGACCCGAGGTACTCGGCTCCCGCCGCGACATCCTCGAGGTCCGCGCCGCCCCAGTCCTTGATCGCGGAGTCCCGGAACTCCACTCCATATCCGGTCGACCCACGGATGTTCGGCTCGAGGACCACGAAGCCGCGGTCGACGAGGAACTGCGCGAACGGATCGAAGCCGCGGAACCATTGCCCGGTCGGTCCGCCATGGACATGCACGAGCGCGGGCAGCTTCTCACCGGGGGCGATGTCGCGCGGGCGGTACAGGAGCGCCGGGATCTTCTTTCCGTCGAACGTGTCGTACCAGACATGCTCGGCGTTCACGAACACGCCACGATCGATCGTCCCGTACTCCGGATCGATGAGCGTCTCGGCACGATCTGATGCCAGGTCATACGCGACGAGCGCCGAGCGCGTCACGTCCGTGGAGTAGTTGATGAGAAGCTTCGTGTCGTTCGCGAAGAACTGCGCACCGAGCGCGAAGCCTGCGGGAAGCTCGAGCTCGCGAGCTTTGCCCGAGTCGACGTCGTAGAGGATGGGGCGGACCTGCGATTCCTCGTTGCGGATCGTGATGAGCCACTTGCCGTTCTTCGAGAACCGGAGCGCGTGCTCCTCGACACCCTCC
>DATBKH010000075.1:0-2842 GCA_036555955.1 Candidatus Limnocylindria bacterium
GATCGACGATCGCCTGCAGAAGCTCCTCGACGCCGAGCTCCGCAGGGGCGTCGAGGAGGACCGCTTCACGCAGGCTGTCGGCGTCGCGATGAACCCGCAGAACGGCGAGATCCTCGCGATGGTGTCGATCCCCGGCTACGACAACAACTGGTTCGTGCAGGGCATCACCCCCGAGCAGATGGCGTCACTCAACGCGGATGACCGGCACCCGCTCGTGAACAAGGCGGTGGGGGACATCTACCCGCCCGGCTCGACGTTCAAGATGGTCACCGGCCTCTCAGCGCTCACCGCCGGCACGGCGACGCGCAACACCATCGTGAACGTGAGCTCCACCGTCATGACCGTGAGCGGCTTCAACTTCTACGACTGGCGCGCGCACGGGACGCTCGACTTCCTGAACGCGTTCGCGCACTCGAGCGACATCTACTTCTACACGCTCGCTGCCGGCGGCCCGATGGGGCCGAACGTCGTTGGCGCGGGTCCGGACAACATCGCGAAGTACGCGAGGATGCTTGGCTTCGGCCAGCGGACCGGCATCGATCTCCCCGGCGAGGTGCGCGGCATCATGCCCGACCCGGCCTGGAAGCTCGCGACCTTCGACGAGCCGTGGACGATCGGCAACACCTACCACGAGGCGATCGGCCAGGGCTACGTCGCGGTGACGCCGCTGCAGCTGCTCAACGCGTATGCGTCTGTGGCGAACGGCGGCACCGTCTTCACGCCGCACCTCCTGAAGGAGGTCCGCGACGCCGCCGGCACCGTGGTCGGGACCTATCAGCCACCGCAGGGCTCGCCCCGCAAGCTCGAGATGAAGGCGGAGGACCTTCGCCTGATCCGCGAGTCAGCGCGCCGCGTCGTGACGATCGGCCACGCCTACATGCCGAACCTGAAGCTCCCGATCGCCGGGAAGACCGGCACCGCGGAGTTCGGCGCGTCGTCGGGCAAGGACAGCGCGGGCCGCAACCGGCTCGGGTTCCACAACTGGTTCGTCTCGTTCGTGCCGCAGCAGGACAACACTGACCCGACCGCGCAGATCGCGATGGTCATCTTCACCTACGACTCGAGCCGCGCGCTCTGCGACTCGTGCATCAACCCCGCGGTCACGCTCACGCAGAAGATCTACGAGTCGTACCTGCTCGGAGACAAGAAGTGAGCGTGAAGGCGTTGGACATCGGCCGGGCGGCCTCGCCGCTGCACGACCGACCCCACGCGCGCCGCTTCGACCAGGTGGACCCGTACCTGCTCATCGCGACGTTCCTCCTCATCGTCTACGGCCTCGTCATGACGTACTCGGTCACGGCGGAGTCGCGCACGTTCACCGGCGACCCCATGCAGTTCGTCATCCGCGGCGCGCTCTGGGCCGGCATCGGGCTCGCGGTCATGGTCGCGGTCGCGATGTTCGACTACGCGTGGCTCGGGACGTTCGCGCCGCTCCTCTACCTCGCGACGCTCGGGCTGCTCTTCGTCGTGCTTGCGATCGGGCAGGAGTCGCTCGGCGCGCAGCGCTCGGTGAACCTCGGCGGACTCTCGTTCCAGTTCAGCGAGGTGGGGAAGGTCCTCATGATCGTCGTGCTCGCGAAGTACTTCGCGGATCGCCACGACAAGATCGGCTCGCCGCTCGTCGTCGCGGGCGGCCTCGTCATCCTCGGCCCGGCGGTCGCGCTCGTGTACAAGCAGCCGGACCTCGGCACGAGCCTCGTGTTCATCGCGATCTTCTTCGGCGTCGCGTTCATTGCCGGCGCGCGCATGTGGCAGCTCGTCGGCATGGTCGCCGTCGCAGGTGCGGCGTTCCCGCTCATCTGGTCGTTCCTCAAGCCATACCAGCAGGCCCGTCTCACGGCGTTCCTCGATCCGTACTCCGATCCGCAGGGCGCGGGCTGGAACATCATCCAGTCGCTCATCGCGGTCGGGTCGGGGCAGGCGACGGGCAAAGGGCTCACCGCGGGCACGCAGTCGCCGCTCGGCTACCTCCCGATCGCGGAGTCCGACTTCGTGTTCGCCGGACTGGCGGAGGACCTTGGATTCATCGGCGCGGTGATCCTCTTCGCGCTCTACATCGCGCTCCTCGTCGCCGCGCTCCGGATCTCCTACCGCGCGAAGGATCCCTTCGGCATGCTCCTCGGCGCGGGTGTCGTCTCGATGCTCCTCTTCCAGATCCTCGTGAACGTCGGCATGGCGATCTCGCTCATGCCGGTCACCGGCATCCCGCTGCCGTTCATCTCGCACGGTGGCAGCTCGCTCGTCTCGATCTGTTTCGCGCTCGGCGTGCTGCAGAGCGTCTCCATGCGGCGCGAGAGCTCGGCGCTCGGCTAGGACAGCTCGAGCAGCGCGCCGGCCGGCAGCGCGCGCACGTCGTCGGGCACGCGCCAGCGCGCGTGATCTCTCGTGAACGGTGGCGCGCCCGCACGCACCGCGCGGAGGAGCGCGTCGCGCGTCGCGATGACGGCCTTCGCCTCGTCCGGATCGAGCTCTGCGAGCCGGCCCTCGTCCTTCGACGACGCGCGGCCCCGCTCGAGCATGACGTCGACGTATAGATCGACGTACGCGAAGCGTGTGGGGGTCACGTCGACCGCACGCACGATGTCGATGTACAGCGCGAATTCGCCGGGCTCGCTATGACGCGCGACGACGAAGCGCTCGCCCGGCATCCACGCGGTGACGAAGCCGCTGTCCGGGGTCCACGGTCCGCTCACATGGATGCGCGGCGTTCGCGGCGGCGTCCAGAGGCGAAGCGCGCCGTCGGCGTCGTCGATGCGATAGGCCTGCCATGCCGCGCGCGGTGAGCCGTCCGGATGGAGCTTGTCGACACGGATGAACGGCCTCATCCGCCTATACTTTCAAC
>DATBKH010000076.1:0-4476 GCA_036555955.1 Candidatus Limnocylindria bacterium
GCGGCGGGCGGGAGATCCTGGTCGGGGGATTTCCGGCGGAAGTGGTAGATCAGACCGGCGCCGGCGATGCGTTCTGCGCCGGCCTCGCCCTCGCACTCGCCGACGGCGACGATCTCGAACACGCGACCCGATTCGCGAACGCGGTAGCGTCGTTCGCCGTCGAAGGGGTCGGCACGAGCGCCCTCGCCACTCGCGAGGAGGTGGAGGCGCGGATGGCCGGTCATGCGTCCGCCTCCGATGTGGCCGCGTCGTCCGAGCCGGCGCCGCCCCGCCGCACCACGCCGTAGTCGGCGACGACGGGCTCACAGAGCTCGAGGCCGGCGGCGCGCATGTGCTCGAGCTCGTGCGCGTAGTCGCGCAGCATTCGCGCGGCGTCGGTGAGCGTGCGTGCGCCCTCGATCGCCCACTTCCCGCGGATGGTCAGGCTGCCGCAGTCCGGGCATTCGTAGATCGGCTCGCCAAGCTCGATGTCCATGTCGGCCACGTCGTGTTCGCTCACTCCAGCTCTTCCTGTTCCACGAGGCGCATCGGCGACTCCTCGCCGGGCCGGACGACGAACGCGTAGTCGTCGTTGACGGTCTCCATGAGCTCGAACCCGGCGCGAGCGAGCTCGTCGAGCTCCTGCGCGCGCTCGCGGAACCGCGCGGCCGCCTCGGCCAGGGTGGTGGCGCCGTCCATCGTCCACTTCGCCCGGATGACCGCGTGCCCGTAATCACGCCACTCCTCGAAGTAGTCGGCGAGCCAGCTTTCCATCGTCCTCGTAGATCGGAGCGCGCTTGCGCCTAAGGAGTCGGGCTGGTCCGGGTCTCCTTCGACAGCGGAGCGATGTGCCGCGCGTAGAGGCGACCCCACGTGCCGTCGCGGACGGCGTTCGCCAGCCACTCGTTCAGGAACGGGAGGAATCCCTGGCGGTCGGCGGCGTTCCTCTTCGCTCCTATCGCGTAACGCTCGCTGGTGAGCGAGCGGCCGACGATCTTCGCGTTCGACATCGTCCGCATGAGGTTCCAGAGGATGGTCTCGTCGGCGCCGATCGCGTCGACCTGGCCTTCGTTCAGCGCACCGGCGCAGGATTCGTACGTATCGAGCTCGAGCGTGCGCGCGAACGGGTTCGCGTCGTCCACGTGCGCCGCGACGCCGGAGTCACGCTGCACGCAGACGGTCTTCGTGTCGAGGTCGCCGAGGTCCTTGATCTCGCTGTCGTCGCCGCGAACGAGGATCCGCTCGCCCGTGACGAAATACGGTTCGGTGAGGTCGAGGGCGCCGGCCAGCTCATCGCTCACCGGAAGCCGGGCGATCGCAACGTCGGCCTGTCCGTTCTCGAGCGCGGCCCGCGCGCCGTCGCGCCGGACCGGGATCCACTCGACGACGGAGTCCGGGTTCGGCTGTGGTCCGAAGATCGCCGAGGCGAGCTCGCGAGCGAGGTCGACCTCGAAGCCCGCGTACACGCCGCTCGAATCGCGGATCGCGAACGGAGCGTCGCTCTCCAGGACCGCGATCCGGATCTTGCCCCGCGTCTGCAGCGCGTACATGTACGTCGCCAGCTCGAAGCGGGGCCGCGCTGCCGTCGGGCGGGGCGTCGGGCTCGGGCTCAGGTGCGGCACGGCCTCAGGGATGCAACCGGCGAGGGTGAGCGCGACGAGCATCGACCCGACGGCGCGACGGATGGGCA
The DNA here is from genome assembly GCA_036555955.1 of Candidatus Limnocylindria bacterium. Lineage (GTDB taxonomy): Bacteria > Chloroflexota > Limnocylindria > P2-11E > P2-11E > 3-1-20CM-2-70-9. The sequence goes on from DATBKH010000076.1 coordinate 1,670, forward strand.
TGCTCGGAGCGTACCGTCGTCGATCGCGTTCTCAGTCGCTACGCTCGCTACATAGACGCTTTTGCTCCGGCGCGCGCGGCGCTCGCGAGGTTTCCCGGTGAGGCGGCCGCCTGTGCGCTTGGAGTCGACGGCGCGGAGCTCTTCGCCGAGCACGACGACGAGCCGTTCCCTTCGGCGTCCGTGATCAAGGTGCCGCTGGTCATGGCGCTGTACGCGGACGCGTCCGGCGGCCTCTTCGACCTCGAGGAGCGCGTCGCGGTGGGGGAGCGGGTCGACGGGAGCGGCGTGCTGCGCCATCTGCGCGACGTCGAACGGCTTTCGCTTCGGGACCTCGCGATGCTCGCGGTCATCGTCTCCGACAACACCGCGACGAACCGCCTCATCGAGCGGATCGGCGTGGATCGCGTGAACGAGCGGATGCACGAGTGGGGCTGCACGAGGAGCCGTCTGGCCCGGAAGATGTACGACTTCGACGCGGCCGCGCGCGGGCTGGAGAACGTCATGACCGCTCGCGAAACCGCGTCCCTGCTCCTCCGGCTGCAGCGCGGCGAATGCGGGGACAGCGCGACGAGCGACGCGGTCATCGCGCTTCTGGAGCGCTGTCAGGACCGCACGATGCTCCGCCGCTACCTGCCGTACGAGGTGAGGGTCGCGCACAAGACCGGCACGCTCGACGAGTCGCGGAACGACGCGGCGATCATCCCGGGGTCGCGGCCGGTCATCGTCGCCGCGTTCACGCGAAAGCTCCGTGACACGAACGCCGCGGTCTCGTGGCTCGGTCTTCTCGGATGGTCGGCCTACCGTGCGGCCGGGAACACCGCGGAGACCCTTCCCCCCGAGCTCAGTCGTACCGCATGATTCGCGCGTGAGCTCACGAAAACGGCGCCGCGTGCGCGTGGGACGCACCTTTGCCGCGGTCTCCCTGGTGCTCACCGGCCTCGTGCTGTCGGCCGCGTTCGTCGGCCTCACGGTCCAGGGCAACGCCATCGCCCGCGAGATCGCGGGCTACCGCAGCGACATCCGCGCCGATCAGGCGACGAACGCGTCGCTCGCGGCGGAGATCCAGCGCCAGAACACCGCCGACTACGTGCGCGAGAAGGCACGTGACTACGGATACATCGCGCCGAACGAGTCGCTCATCGAGGTGCAGCGCGACGGACAGGCGAGCGATGCGTTGACTCGCGTGGTGAGCGAAGGGCCGTCGCGCGTCGCGCGGTGGTTTGCGTTCTTCTTCGGATCGCGATAGTCGTCCGGTTTGGCTACCGGACCTCGCGCGCGTAAAATGGTCGTGCGGGATGGAGCAGCGGTAGCTCGACGGGCTCATAACCCGTAGGTCGTTGGTTCGAATCCAACTCCCGCAACAGAGCCGCTCCCGGTCCCACTCCCCCCGCCAGGTCCTATAGCCACGACCCGGCCGCCGGCCTACACGTCCCCCGTGCCCTACCGGGACCGCGAGCGGCGACGCGCCTACGGCCGCGCCTGGATGAAGCGGAACGCGGAACGTGCGCGGGAAGCGATGCGCCGCTGGCGCTCCAGTCACCGTCTCGCCGACCGCGCGAACAAGCGCGAGTACTACGCGCGAAACGCGGAGCGCGTGAAGGCCGCCGTCGTGGCCTACCGTCGTGCGAACCCCGAGATCGTCCGCGTGGTGCGAACGCTGCGGCGGGCTCGCGAGCTCGGTGCCGCAGGGTCGCACACCAATGCCGAGTGGCTCGCTCTCGTCGCGCGATACGCGGACGACGCGGATACTGCGGGGCGGTCGGACCACTCGAGCCGGACCATCGCGTTCCCCTCTCACGCGGCGGGTCGAACGACATCGAGAACATCATCCCGGCGTGCCGCCGCTGCAACACACGAAAACGAACGCTCACCGAGGACGAGTTCCGAGCGCGATTGGCGGCGGAGGCGAGGACCGGCGACAACTAGAATCGACCCGCACGGCTGGGTAGCTCAGTGGTAGAGCATGCGACTCATAACCGCATGGTCGTGGGTCCGATCCCCACCCCAGCCACCAGTGATCCCTCCCGCGATCCGCGCGACTGTCCGCGACTACATCCGCGCGCACGACATCTTCAGACCCGGCCCGCTCGTCGTCGCCGTCTCCGGCGGGGCCGATTCCACGGCGCTCCTCCTCCTTCTCGCGGACCTCGCTCCGGAGCTCGGCCTCGTCCTGCACGTGGCCCACTTCGACCATCGCACGCGTCCGAAGCAGAGCGCGGCGGATGCCGACTTCGTCGCCACGCTCGCGAACTCGGTCGGCGCGCCGATCCGCATCGGACGCGCGGCCCGCGCACCGAAGAGTGAGGACGAGGCGCGGAGGGCGCGCTACGAGTTCCTACGCCGCGCGGCGACGGAGATCGGGGCGACGGCCATCGCCACCGGTCATACCCGCGACGACCAGGCGGAGACCGTCCTCCTCCACCTCGTGCGCGGCGCCGGGCTCGGCGGGCTTGCCGGCATCCGGCCGCTGCGCGACGGCCTGGCGCGGCCGCTGCTCGCGATCGCCCGCCGCGAGACCGTCGCGGTCTGTCGCGCCGCCCGGGTCAAGCCGCGCACCGATCCGACGAACCGCGCGCTTCGCTTCGCGCGCAACCGCGTCCGCCTCAAGGTCCTGCCCGAGCTCGCGAAGATCAACCCACGAGTCGTCGAGGCGATCGCGCGGCTCGCGGACGCGGCCGCCGAGACGAGCGCTGAAGAGGGCCGGCGCACGCATGACGAGCTCGAGGGATCGCGCAGCACCGGCGGGGCCATCGACCTGAACGCGATCGCGGAGGATCTCCGCGGTCGCGTCGTCGCGCTCGCGTGGT
>DATBKH010000077.1:0-20405 GCA_036555955.1 Candidatus Limnocylindria bacterium
CTGTTGGAGCGCAAGCTCTTCCGGCGGAAGAGCACCGGCGGCGTGGTGAACCGGTCGTGGCTCGAGTTCTCGTTTCCCACGCGATGGCACTACGACGTGCTTCGTGGGCTCGACTACTTCCGCGCCGTTGGAGATCCGCCGGACCCGCGCGTCGAGGAAGCGATCGAACTGCTCCGGTCGAAGCGTCAGGCCGATAGAACGTGGCTGCTGGAGAACACGCATCGCGGGAAAGTCCACTTCGCGCTCGACGATGGCGAAGGGAGGCCGAGCCGCTGGAACACGTTGCGTGGGCTCAGGGTCTTGGGGTGGTACGACAGATCAGCCTCGTGAGCGGGAGACGGGTCTCGAACCCGCGACCTACTGCTTGGAAGGCAGTCGCTCTTAAACCAACTGAGCTACTCCCGCGTGAGCGTCGATCGCCTTCGGTACGTTCGATCGCGATGACAGTTCGCACAAACGATATCGCACTTGGCGACTTCTTCGAGGATCGTCTTCGTACCGGATCGACTCACCATTTGGGACACGGTGTAGCGCTTTTGCGCCGGATCTCGGTGGTCGAACTGCATCACGTAGAACGGAAACCGTTGGCCACAGTCGAGACAGGGCACGTCTCGTAGCTTCGCCAACAGATCCGTATGCGACTTCCAATACGCGCGTTTCTCCTCGATCCGTGCCGACGTCCCGACCGTCCACCAATCCAGGCTTGCTTTGTTCGTCGACACCCATCGGTACGTCCGGATCGCGTGACAGTTCGCGCGGACGACGTCGCATTTCGCGATCTCGGCAAGAAGAACGGCTCGTGACTTGAGAAGCGCCTTTCCGGCGGCGATCGAGAACGATTTCGCTCGAGGATCGCGATGATCGAAGTCCATCATCCAGGGGGCGAACGTCCCTCCGCAGTCGGCGCAGGGGACTCGTCTGAGGTCGCGTAGGAACTCGAGCGTCGCCGCTTGGCGACTGCGTACGCGCTCGATCTCCTTGTCGCGATTCGCGCTGTAGTACCGCGCGTTGTACGCACGTTGATCGGCAGGAGTCCACACTCTGCGCAGTTAGAACAGGTGTTCACTCCGTGTCAAGGGGTCCTACCCAGCGAGAGTCCACCGCACCGGCAACCCCTCTATCTCGCGGATTCGTCCTCGTCGCTCCAGATAGCGGAGGTGCGCGAGCGTCTCGGCAAGAGCGAACCGCTCTTCGTGCGGCGATCGCAAGACAGGGAACAGGATCCGACAGATCGCGTACGCGTCGCGGTCGCCATCACCCACGGCCTCGAGCGTCGCCCGCAAACGGTCCTCGTGGTGGGCGAGGATCTGGTCCACACGGCCCGGTAGGTCATCGAATGGGTCGCCGTGCGCAGGCAGCACTCGACGGATCGGAAGTGGCCGCACCGCACGCAGCGCGTCGAGGAAATCGCCGAGCGGATCGTCGCGCGAGAACGAATACAGGCCCACGTTCGACGTGATCCGCGGCAACACGTGGTCTCCCGCGAACAGCACGCCCTCGGCCTCATCGACGAGCACGGCGTGATAGTCGGTGTGGCCCGGCGTCCATTTCAGGCGGACGAGACGTCCGCCGAGATCGACCTCCTCGCCGTCGGTCGCGGTCGTTGCGCGCTCCACTGGATCGACCGCGCGTCCGATCTCGAGCCACGCCGCGCGCATTCCGGCATTCACATCCGCCGGCATGCCATGACGACCGAACCATGAGTACGTCTCGTCGACGGCCTCGTGACCGCGCGACCACATCCGCGCCGCCCGCGCGAGCTCGGGCTCGTGCATGATCACCTCGGCCCCCGCGCCTTCGAGCGTCCCGGCCATGCCGATGTGGTCCGGGTGCAGGTGCGTCACGAAGACGCGGCGCAGGTCATCGAGCGCCACGCCCGCTTCGGCGAGCGCGTCACGAAGTGCCGCCTCCGCCTCCCTCGTGTGCATGCCGGTGTCGACGAGCGCGTAACCGGATGAGCCCTCGATGAGGTAGGCGTTGATGCTCCGGAGGGCGAGCGGGAGAGGAAGCGCGATGCGCCGGATACCCGGCGCGACTTCCGGCGCGTTCAGCGAACGAGGTCGTTCGCGCGCTTCATGAACGGTAGAATGGTGATCTCCCGGCCCGTTCGTCTAGTGGCCTAGGATGCAGCCCTCTCAAGGCTGAGATCAGCGGTTCGAATCCGCTACGGGCTACACGTGTCGCTCACCGCGAGCCGACGCTGATCCCTGGCTCCGAGCGCCAGGGGCGAACAGCTTCCCTAAGTCCCTCGGGCGCTACGCCGTCGGGTCGGTGACTCTGCCCATGAAGAGGATCGCGCCGGTTTCGTCGTCCTGGATGACGAACAGGAAGGGCCGGTCGATCGTCAGCTGGATCACCTCGAGAGGGGCCGAGGTCTCACGCATGACGACCGCGGTGGCCGCTGCCGCTTCGGTGCCCTTCTCGTCGACCGCGATGAACGCTTGATGGATGACGTCGGCGATCTCGAGCGGGGCCTGCTTCGTGATGCCCGAGAAGTCGGCGCGGTCCGTGAAGGCGATCGGCATGCCCATCTCGCTCAGCGCGTCTTTCAGCTGTGCCTTCGAGCGGAACGAGAACTTCGGCATCGCGAGATTGACCTGCGTGGTGTTCAGCCCGGACATGACGCGGCGGAGAGTCGGACCGTCGAGGCTCTGTGAGAACGCGCCGAACGTGCCCGCTTCCGGAACGATCACGACCATCGAGAGCCCGCCGGCGTAGGCGAGGCGCACGGCTTGGTAGCCGGCCCCCTTCGCGTACCCCAGCTTCTCGCTCTCGCTCATGAGCTGCGCCTGGACGACACTGCCGTCCGCGCGATGGAAGGCGCCGGCGACCGCGTCGTTGAACTTGAGGAGCCACGTCGCCTTCAGATAGATCGCGTTGGTGAGGACGAGTCTGGTGTCCGAAGCGAGGACGCCTTCCGCGATGAGGTCTTTGATGCGGTCGCGCGTACGGGCGGCGACCCAATCGTTGATCGTTCTACGCGCTGCCTCGTGGGCGTTCGCGTAATCCACGATCTGCATGCCCGCGCCGTAGTCCTTCGCGAGCTCGTCGAGGAACGCTCGCTCGAACGTGAAGTCCTTCTGGCCCCACAGCCGGTTCGCGGTCGCGAGCTCGAGCTCGAGGTCCTGATCGCCGAACCTGTACTTGCCGGGGCGCTTCGCCAGAGCCTGATCGAGGGCGTTGAAGCCGGCGTTCTGGTCCGCCGCGACGCCGCGGAGCACGGTATCCATCTGCTTGAGCGTCTCGCCGGCGGCGCCCGTGCGCGTCATGGCCAGCGCGATCGCCACGCTGTACGGCGAGAGCACGACGTTGCCGTCCTTCCGCGCCACGATCTTGTAGAGCTCCGCGGCGAAGGCGTCGGTAGCGTCGCGCAGAGTGAGCGCGGCGGCGGGGTTCGCGGCCGACCGCGGCGCATCCGAGCGGACCTCCTGGGCGGCGGCCGGCCCACCGCAAGCGGAGACGATCAGTCCGAGCGCGACCACGGCGAGCAGCAAGCGGGAAGCTGGCACGGGCCCTCCTCTGGCCTTATCTGCAGTACAAACGCGTAGAGCGCGGATCGGTTCCGCGACCGCTCAGCGCGAAACACGCTCGAAACGCGCGGTGAAGTGGCGGAGCTGCGGCGGCTCCTCGACGATCCGATAGCCGGTGAGCGCGGCGGCGTCTTTCGCGACCCTGAGCACGACCTCGATGACGTAGTCGATGTGGCTCTGCGTGTAGGTCCGCCGCGGGATCGCCATGCGCACGAGATCCATCGCCGCCGGCGCCTCGGTCCCGTCGGGATGGCGTCCGAACATGACGGTGCCGATCTCGACGCACCGGATCCCGCCCGCCTCATAGAGCGCGACCGCCAGCGCCTGCCCGGGGTACTCGAGCGGCGGGATGTGCGGCAGCAGCGCACGGGCGTCGACGTACACGGCGTGGCCGCCGGCCGGCTTCACGATCGGCACGCCGCCGCGATCGAGCGCCTCGGCGAGGTACTCCGTGGAGCGGATCCGGTAGCGCAGGTAGTCCGGCTCGATGGCTTCCGCGAGCCCCTGAGCGATCGCTTCGAGGTCGCGCCCGGCGAGACCGCCGTACGTCGAAAAGCCCTCCGTGAGGATGAGGACGTTGCGGCACTTCTCGGCGAGGGCGTCGTCGTTCATCGCGAGCCAGCCGCCGATGTTCGCGAGCGGGTCCTTCTTCGCGCTCATCGTCATGCCGTCCGCGTATGAGGCCATCTCGCGCACGATGTCGCCCACCGGCTTGTCCGCGTAGCCCTTTTCTCGCAGCCGTATGAACCAGGCGTTCTCCGCGAAACGGCACGCGTCCAGGAACAGCGGCACGCGGTGGCGAACGCAGACGGAGCGAACCGCGCGGATGTTCTCCATCGACACGGGCTGGCCCCCGCCGGAGTTGTTCGTGATCGTCAGGAAGACCACCGGTACGTCCGGCGCGCGGTCCGCGAGGAGGCGCTCCAGCGCCGCGACGTCCATGTTTCCCTTGAACGGATGAATGCGCTGCGGCTCGCGCCCTTCGGGGATCACGAGGTCGACCGCCTCGGCCCCCGTCGCCTCGATGTTCGCGCGCGTCGTGTCGAAGTGCGTGTTGTTCGGGATGACCTTCCCGGGACCGGCGATCACCGAGAAGAGGATCCGCTCCGCCGCGCGTCCTTGATGCGTGGGGATCACATGACGGAACGGAAAGAGCCGCTGCACGGCCTCGAGGAAGCGGAACCACGACGGCGAGCCCGCGTAGCTCTCGTCGCCGTGCTGGATGGCCGCCCATTGATCGCGCGACATCGCGCCGGTGCCCGAATCGGTGAGCAGATCGATGAGCACGTCCTCGGCGCGGAGCGCGAAGACGTTGTAGCCGGCGTCGGCGATCTTCTTCCGGCGCTCGGCCTCGGTCGTCATGCGCAACGGTTCCACGGAGTGGATGCGGAAGGGCTCGATGATCGTCTTGAAGCGCTGGGTCATCGTGGGCCGGCGGCGCGAATGAGCCGCACCGCTTCGGCGACGCCGCCCGTCCAGGGCTGCCCGTGCCCGGGCAGCGCGAGCTTCGCTTCGACGCGATCGAGCCGGCTGAGCGATTCGACCGCGCGCGGCAGATCCGACCCGAACGGCGCCAGCTGCGGTCCGGTCTTTCCTGAGAGCACGTTGAGCGTCGCGAACGCGTCGCCGACGAAAAGCGCGTCGAGCGCGGGAACGTGAAGCGCCGCGCTGCCCTCGCTGTGGCCTGGGAGGTGGATGACGCGCGGCGCGCCGGGTACGTCGAGCGTGGCACCGTCGCCGAACGTCGCGACCTCGACGATGGGCGTCGCCCTGAGCATCCCCTTGGACAGGGCGAACCGCACGAAATCGAGTGCCGCGAATCCGATGCCGAGCATCTTCTGGTTCTGCGGCTTCACCTCGCCCCGGGCCATCTTTGCGTCGAGCTCGTGGACGCTCACCGGTACGCGCTTCTCGCGACGGAGGCGCTCGGCGAAGCCGACGTGGTCGACGTGGGCGTGCGTGAGGACGAGCGCGCGGATGTCCTCGAACGTGCGGCCCATCGCCGCGAGCTCGCCCGGGAGATCGTCGTAGTACCCTGGCGCTCCCGCGTCGACGATCGTGACCTCCCCGCTCTCCTCGATGAGATACGAGTTCACGAGGCCGCGCCCGAGGCGATGGATGCCGGGCGCGATCCTCATCGCCGCTTCGCGGGCTTCTTCGGCTGGACGGCGGGGCGCCGCTTCGGCAGCGCGGTCGCGGCGACGGTCTCGTAGCTCTCGTCGATCCAGCTCAGCAGCAGCGGCAGGGGGACCTCGTCGCCCTTCCCGAACTTCGCGACGACCCAGCCGGACTTGTCCATGCCGTAGCCCATCTTCGTCACGAACGGTTGGGCTCGAGCGAAAAGCAGCGAGCGCGGCAGCTTCACGCCGATCGATACGTCCGTTCCCGCGCCGCCAAGGAAGGCGAAGATCTTCTTTCCGACTTTCGCGACATGGTCGCCCGGCCAGGGCTCATCCGCCCAGGCTTCGTCGTGCCTCAGGGCGTGCGCGCGAATCGCCTTGCGGGCGGCGGCCGGCGTCGTCATCGATTGTCGCGAGGCTACCCGACCGCGGGTGGCGGAGCCGCCGCGCGCGCCGTCTCCCCCGTTCGGGGGAATGTAGTTGCGCGAGCGCGAAGCCAGACTCGGCCGGGGGAGAGGTGTGTGCGGACTCGACTGACCGTTCTGCTCGCCAGCTCGCGGAGCGTCGCCGGGGTCTTCGATCATGGCGAGTACCGTCTTTCCGACTCGCTGAACAGTCCACTCCAGTCGGCCCTCCGCCTCACCGAAGCATCGCTTGGGCGGCTCGGCAATGAGGACGCGAACGAGCCGGTCGACGTGGCGATCGTCCCGAAGAGCCAGGTCGCGCTCGTGTTCGCCACGCACGAGCTGGTACCACCCATCCAGCGCCGCATCTCGTCCTACGTAGCGAAACAGACGACGGGGCTCGTCGTACTGGTCGCCGGCCTGCGTATCCGCGGGCATGCGCACTCGACGTTCACGCTCGATCCGGTGGAGCTTCACCGGCTCGTCGCCGACGGCGTGAGCCGCTTTCTCGTACTGACCAACGCGCGGCTCTCTCTCGACGTCGAGGGCACGACCGAGCGGGACGTGGGCCTCGCCCTGGTGAACGCGCTCCATCTCCAGTTCGTCGCCCGCGATGCGTTCGCGGCTCAGCCCGCCAAAGCCGAGCATTCGCCGCCGATCGCGCTCGCCGCGGAGTAGCGGCCGAAGGCCATCGCCCCGCGCCGATGGAATGCCGCGAGGGAGCCTATCGTTGCTCAGAGGAGTGGTATCTCCCGAGAAGTTTCCCGGTCCGGCATTGGACGAGGCCGTCCCGGCAACGGCCGGCGAAGCGAGCGCGGTCCTGGCGGGCGGATGCTTCTGGTGCGTGGAGGCGGTCTACAAGCAGCTCGACGGCGTCCGCGAGGTCACGTCCGGCTACGCCGGCGGTACCGCCGAGACCGCGGACTACCACGTGGTCTCATCCGGCCGAACCGCTCACGCCGAGGCCGTCGAGGTCCGGTTCGATCCGGCCAAAGTGAGCTACGGCCAGCTGCTGAAGGTCTTCTTCTCGATCGCGCACGACCCGACCACTCGCGATCGGCAAGGGCCCGACGTCGGAAAGCAGTACCGCTCGGTGATCTTCTACGCGAACGACGCGCAGCGCCGCGTCGCCGAGGCATACATCAAGCAGCTCGACGCCGCGAAGGTCTTCGACGCGCCGATCGTCACGGAGGTCGTGCCGCTCGATCGCTTCTACGAGGCCGAGGACTATCACCAGGACTACGCCGAGCGAAACCCCCTCCAGCCGTACATCCTCTTCAACGCGACCCCGAAGGTGCAGAAGGTCCGCAAGTACTTCGCCGATCGCGTCCGGATCAGCTAGACACGGCGCTCCGTTCCGGCGAGCTCACCTCGTGAAGATCGGCCTGCAGATACCCGACTTCACGTGGCCGGGCGGCGCGACGGCCATCGGCCCGACCCTCGCGAAGATCGCGCGCACGGCCGATGAAGGCGGATTCGACCCCATCGGCGTGATGGACCACCTATTCCAGATCGGCTCCATCGGTCCGCCCGAGCGCGAGATGCTCGAGGCCTACACGACGCTCGGCTTCCTCGCGGCGAACACGACGCGTGCGCATCTCATCACGATCGTCACCGGCGTCGTGTACCGCTACCCCGGAGTGCTCGCGAAGACCGTGACCACGCTCGACGTCCTCTCCGGTGGCCGCGCGATGCTCGGCATCGGCGCGGCTTGGAATCAGGAGGAGGCGCGGTCGCTCGGCATCCCGTTCCCTCCGGTGGCGGAGCGCTTCGACTGGCTCGAGGACACCCTGCGTCTCTGTCTGCAGATGTGGAACGGCGACGACAAGCGTCTCGACGGCAAGCGTTTCGCCTTCGAGCGCCCGCTCAATTCACCGCAGAGCATCACGCGACCGCACCCACCGATCATGATCGGCGGCGGTGGCGAGAAGAAGACGCTCCGGCTCGTCGCGAAATACGCCGACGCGTGCAATCTCTTTCCGACTCCCGACGTCGGCCGAAAGCTCGACATCCTGAAGCGGCACTGCGAGAAGGAGGGGCGGAACTACGACGAGATCGAGAAGACCACGATGTTCCGCTTCGACCTGGGCGAGCGCGGCGAGAACGTCGCGCAGACGATCGAGACGCTTCGCCGCTTCGCGAAGATGGGCTTCACGCGGGCCATGGGTGGCGTGAGGAACGTCGCCACGATCGCGCCCCTCGAGCTCATGGCGCGCGAGGTGATCCCGGCCGCCGCCGCGTTCTAGGAGTGCCGCGTGCTGGTGATCGGCGAGCTCGGCGTCGTGCGGACGCCGCGGCGGAGGTTCAGCGCCGGCGCGATCGTCGCCGCGGGCGCGGGGTCGGTCCGCGCGCCTGACTCGGGAACGACCGGCGGCTGCAGCGGCGCGGCGAGGTCCTTCACGTTCGCCCTCGCGTAACCGAAGCCGAGAAAGAACACGTTCAGAACGGCGGCGATCGCGGTGAGCTTCAACGCCCATGCGGGAGCGGCGCCGGAGCGTGTGGGCTCCGGCGCCGGTGCGGGACGACCGAGCGCGTGGGTGCTAGCGGCCAGGTCGCGGACCGTGGACGCCGCTCGAATCGACGAGACGTGTGATGCGGTCCTGAAGCGAGCTCGTCAGCTCGGTGGCCTGGGCCGCGGTGATGGTGCCGGCGGTCTGCGCCGCGGCGATCTTCGCCTTCGCGTCGTTGACGAGCGCCGCGATGAGTCCGTCGCGATCGTGTCCGGCGGTCGCGTCGGCGATCTGCGCGAGCGTCTGGCCGGCGCGAAGCTTCGCTTCGAGGTCTGCGGCGGTCGTGCCGAGGTACGCCGCTGCCGCGGCGAACGGGTCGCCGGCCACTCCCTTGGCGCCGGGTACGCCGCCTGGTCCGCGCCCGAAGCCGGGTCGGGGTCCGGGCCCGTTCGCGGGATTCGGACGGGCGCCGAGGCCCTTCTGGTCCACCAGCGCGCCGATGTCCTGCTGCTGCGCCGCGACGAGCGCGGCGATGAGCCCGTCGCGCGTCTTGCCGTGCGCGATCGCGACGTCCGCGAGGCTCTTGTCGGTGCCGAGCTCCGCGCGCAGCTGGTCTTCGCTGATACCGATGTAGGTAGCGGCCGCGCTGAAGTACGAACCCTTGCCGCCAGGGCCGTGGCCGAAGAGCTGGCCGACGCTCTGGTCCCATGCCTGCGCGACCGCGGCCGGTGCGCTCCCTCCGGGCAGGAGGGATGCCGCCGCGAGCCCGCCGGAGAGGCCGACGCCGACGACCGCCGCTACGAGGAGCGTCTTCACCGGACCTTGTGCGTTCACGTGTTCCCCTTTCCGAGGTCTGTCGTCACTAGCAAACCGGCGCCGCGGATCCGGTGCATGAGAGCAACCGAAGAGTTCGCTAAGGAGCGCGTTCCTTAGCCGCCGTTTATCGATGTCGCTCCTAAACTCGACGTCGGAATGCGCGTCTTACTGGTCGAAGACGAGCCCGCGGTACGCGATGCCGTGGACCGTGCGCTGCGCGGCGCGGGCCACAAGTCGGACGTCGCTCGCGAAGGTCTGTCCGGGCTCGAAATGGCGATGACGAACCCCTACGACGCCGTCGTGCTGGACCTCGGTCTCCCCGGGATCGACGGCATCGAGCTCTGCCGGCGGCTGCGAGCGGCGGGGAATCAGGTCCCCGTACTGATGCTCACGGCGCGGGCGGCGGTCCGCGACCGCGTCGAAGGCCTGGACGCCGGCGCCGACGACTACCTCGTGAAGCCGTTCGCGCTCGACGAGCTGCTCGCACGTATCCGTGCGCTCGGGCGGCGCGGCGAGGACGGCGCGAAGGGACGAGGCGTGCTGCGCTTCATGGACATCGCCCTCGATCGCGACGCGATGGAGTGCCATCGCGCGGACCGTCTCATCCCGCTGACCCGGACCGAGTACTCGCTCCTCGAGCTCTTCATGGCGAATCCCCGCAAGGTCCTGCCGCGCGACGTGATCTTCGATCGCGTCTGGGGATACGACTTCGGTCCCGATTCCAACTCGCTCGACGTGTACGTGGGGTACCTGCGCCGCAAGCTCGAGACGAACGGCGAGCCACGCGTCATCCAGACCGTGCGCGGCGTCGGCTACGTGATGAAGGAGCCGTGAGCTTCCGCCTTCGCGTGACTCTCTTCACCGCCGCGGCGGTCGCAGTGGCGGCGATCGCGGCATCCGTCGCGATGTACCTCGTCGTGCAGCAGCAGCTCATCAACCAGGTCGACAAGAACCTGCAGGCCGCTGCGGCCGGACCGATCCGCGATCCGGGCGGTCCTTTCCGCCGGCCGCCGAGCGAGCAGGTCGTCTCGAACCGTCCCGAGGTCTTCGGTCAGGTCATCAACTCGAGCGGCACCGTCGTCCAGGGCGACGGCGGGTACTCCATCCCCGCGCTGGTCACGCAGGAAGTGAAGGACGTGGCCGCAGGCAAGGCGGGCGAGTTCTGGGCCACCGCGACCGTCGGAGACCTGCGAGTCGAGATCTACGTGAAGCCGATACAGGGCGGGGCGATCGAGGTCGTGCAGCAGCTCGGCCCGATCGACGCGGCGCTCGCGCAGACGCGGCTCATGCTCATCGCCTTCGCCGCGGGCGCGATCCTGCTCGCGGCCCTTCTCGGTCTCCTCATCTCGCGTGCCGCGCTGGCGCCGGTGAAGCGCCTGACGACGACCGTCGAAGAGGTCACGAAGACACGTGACCTGTCCCGGCGCGTCGCCGCGAAGGGCCGGGACGAGCTGAGCCGCCTGGGGACGAGCTTCGACGCCATGCTCGGACAGCTCGAGCTCTCGCTGCGTTCGCAGCGCCAGCTCGTCGCCGACGCATCGCACGAGCTGCGCACGCCGCTCACGAGCCTCCGCACGAACCTCGAGCTCCTCGAGCGCGGACAGCCCGAGGATCCCGTCGAGCGTCAGCAGATGCTCGGGGACCTCGTCCGGCAGATGGAGCGGATGACGTCGCTCGTGCACGACCTCATCGAGGTCGCGCGCGAGGAGGAGACGCCGATGCCGTTCGAGGAGCTCCAGCTCGACGAGGTCGTCAACGAGGTCGTCGACGACATGCGCTTCCGCTATCCGAAGGTCCACTTCACCGTCACGGCCGCGCCATCCGCGATCCGTGGCGTGAAGGTCCGCGTCGCCCGGGCGATCACGAACCTTCTGGACAACGCCGCGAAGTACAGCCCGCCCGGCGCGCTCGTCGAGGTGAGCGTCGCCCAGGGCGAGATCGCGGTGCGCGACCACGGCCCCGGCGTCGCGGCGGAGGACGCGCCTCGCGTCTTCGACCGCTTCTGGCGCTCGAACGACGCGCGTCAGCTGCCCGGTTCCGGTCTGGGGCTCTCCATCGTGAAAGACGTCGCGGAATCGCACGGCGGCTCCGTGACGCTCGAGCGTCCCAGCGACGGCGCCGGCGGCGCCCGCTTCCGGCTTCGACTGACCGGCGCTTAGGAGGGCTGCTACCGCAGCCGACGGAGACGGGTGCAGGGGATACTTCCCCTGCAAAGAGCAAGGCCGATCCGAGCGCGCGCGGCGCTCGTACCATCTCGTCGATGCAGGGTCTCCTCGTCATGGCGGACATCTCCGGGTACACGGCGTTCGTGGCCGGCACGGAGCAGGAGCACTCGCAGGAGATCCTCGCGGAGCTGATGGAAGCGATCTCCAAGAGCTTCGGTGGCAAGCTCACGGTCGATCAGGTCGAGGGCGATGCGCTTTGCTGCACGACCGAGCACACCGACGTGGGCGTCGTCGACTGGCTGCGCGAGACGTTCCGCGTGTTCCATCGGCGCCTTCGTGACATCCGGACGGCCACGACGTGCCCGTGCCGCGCCTGCGCGACGGTGCAGGAGCTCGGCCTCAAGTTCGTCGTCCACCGCGGGACGTTCTCGCGGTACGAGGTCGCCGGCCGCGTCCAGCTCCATGGCAACGACGTGAACCTCGTGCACCGCCTCTTGAAGAACACCGTGCCCGGGCGCGAGTACCTGCTCGCGACCGCGGCGGCGCTCGCGGAGTGGCCGGAAAGCCTGCGCTCCGAGTTCGTCGCTGCGCCGCAGACGTACGACCTGGGCGCGGTCGACGCGTCGTATCTCGACCTGCGCACGGTGCGGCAGGACGTCTGGGCGGAGCAGCGGCCGAAGGTCGACCTCGATGCGGCGAACTTCCGCAGCACCGCGCGCTTCACGGCCACGCCCGACGAGGTCTGGCGCGTGATGACCGACGCGCGGCTGCGTCGGATCTGGATGGGCGTGCCCAGAGTCGACTTCATGCCAGGAGCCCGCGGCTCGCTCGTCGGAGCGGAGTACCACTGCATCCACGGCGAGAACCAGAAGGCCGTCTTCAAGGTGCTGGACTGCAGCGCGCCTCGCGAGATCACGATGCAGATGGACTTCCCCATGGTCGGGAGCGTGCTGCGCACCGATCGCATCGAGCCCGAGGGCCCGTCGACCACGCGCGTGGACAGCGCCGCGGCATGGAAGACGACCGGCATCCGCGGACCGATCGTGAACGTCATGGTGTCGCGGCTGCTGCGGAAGTACACGGACGAGTACGACAAGCGCGTGATGGAGCTGATCTCAGAGCAGCGCGCGCGAGAGGGTGTAGCCGCCCAGGGCTAGCAGCAGCAGACCGACGATCCTTCGAAACACCGCCTCGGGGATCCTGCGGAGAAGCCAGCCGCCGGCGATCGTCCCGACGAGCGCGCCGACCGAGAGCATCGCGACCAGGGGCGCGTGCGCCGCGATCGCGGATCCCTGAGTCGCGAGGTACACCGGGATGCGCGCGCCGTCCACGATGAGCGCGACCGCCGTCGCCGTCGCGACGAACGCGTCGCGCTCGACGTCGAAACCGAGGAGCGCGGCGGCGCGAATGCCGCCCTGATTCCCGACGAGTCCACCGAGGAGGCCCGAGAGCGCCCCTCCAGCGAGCGCCGCGGCGCGTCCGCGGATGCGCATCCGCCGCGCCAGACCGGCAAGGCTCGTGACACCAGCGAAGACGAGGAGCGCGCCGAAGATGAGGGCGAGCGCGTCGTTCCGGACCACCGCTTGAAGCGCGGCGCCGGCGAGGCCGCCGGCGGCGCTCGCGGCGCCGAACCCGAGCAGAACGTCGCGGTCGATGTGCCTGCGCACCATGACAAACCGAGCGATCGTTCCACAGAGGTGCGGCAGCGAGACGAGCGCGATCGCCAAGCGGACGTCGAACGCCGTCGCGAGAACAGGCGTGAGGACGCTCCCGATCCCGAAACCGGCGATGGAAGCGATGGCGCCAGCGATGATCGCCGCGACGGTCGCCGCGACCGCGAAGAGTTCCACGCGCTTATCCTCCTTCGCGGATGACGATGCCGCGCGGGGCCGACCTTCTGCACGACCCGCGTCGCAACAAGTCGACGGCTTTCAGCGAAAGCGAACGCGAGCGACTCGGCCTCCTCGGCCTCCTGCCCGAAGGGATCGACGATCTCGATACCCAGCTGCGGCGGGCGCTCGCGCAGCTCGATGGAAAGACGACGGACCTCGAGCGCTACATCTACCTCTCGCAGCTGCAGGA
Organism: Candidatus Limnocylindria bacterium; assembly: GCA_036555955.1. Classification (GTDB taxonomy): domain Bacteria; phylum Chloroflexota; class Limnocylindria; order P2-11E; family P2-11E; genus 3-1-20CM-2-70-9. The sequence continues at coordinate 13,568 of DATBKH010000077.1, forward strand.
CACCGACGAGACGCTCTTCTACCGCGTGCTCATGTCGGATCCCGCCAGGTTCATGCCGATCGTGTACACGCCCACCGTCGGCGAGGCGTGCCTGCGGTTCGGGCATCTCTTCCGCCGGCCACGCGGGCTCTACCTATCCATCAAGCGGAAGGGTCGGCTGCGCGAGATCCTTCGTAACTGGCCGGAGCGCGACGTCCGCTGCATCGTCGTGACGAGCGGCGAGCGCATCCTGGGACTGGGCGATCTCGGCGCGAACGGCATGGGCATCCCTATCGGAAAACTCGCGTTGTACACGGCGGCGGGTGGCGTTCCGCCCCAGTACACGCTTCCCGTCCTCATCGACGCCGGCACGGACAACGAGTCGCTTCTCGCGGACCCGCTCTACCTCGGGCTCAAGCAGAAGCGCATCGGCGACGACGATCTCGACGCGTTCGTCGACGAATTCGTCGCCGCGGTGGAGGCCGAGTTCCCCGGCGCGCTCGTCCAGTTCGAGGACTGGGCCGGTGCCGACGCGATCCGCCTCCTCGAGCGCTACCGCGAGCGCATCTGCTGCTTCAACGACGACGTCCAGGGGACCGCCGCGGTGGCGCTCGCCGGCATCCTCGGCGCGCTTCGGATCACCGGCACCCCCCTCGCGCTGCAGCGCTTCCTCTTTCTCGGCGCGGGGTCCGCCGCGATCGGCACGGCCGACCTGCTGGTGAAGGCGATGCGCGACGAAGGCGTCGGCGAGGACGAGCTGCGGTCGCGTGTCGGGCTCTTCGATCGCAAGGGTCTCGTGACGGCCGGGCGCGAGTCGATGCACGACTATCAGCGTCCCTTCGCGCAGCAGCGCGCGCCGCTCACCGATTTCGTGCAGGCCATCGAGGAGCTGCGGCCGACGGGAATCATCGGCCTGTCGACGGTCGGAGGAGCGTTCGACCGGCGCGTGATCGAGGCGATCTCGCGCGTGAACGAGCGGCCGATGATCTTCGCGTACTCGAACCCGACGTCGCGGTCGGAGTGCACCGCGGAGCAGGCCTACGGATGGTCGGAGGGCCGCGCGGTGTTCGCGAGCGGGAGTCCGTTCCCGCCGGTGCGCGTCGGAGACCGCACCTTCGTGCCGGGGCAGGGGAACAACGTGTACGTGTTTCCCGCGGTCGGGATGGCGGTGTTCGCGACCGGCGCCCGCCGCGTCACCGACGAGATGTTCATCGCCGCCGCGAAGGGCGTCGCGGAGCAGGTGACCGCCAGCGACATCGCCGCGGGGCTCGTCTACCCGCCGGTCTCCTCGATCCTCGAGACGGAGCTGCGCGCGGCGGCCCGCGTGGCGGAGGTCATCTGGGAACGGGGTCTCGCGCGCGTCGAACGACCGAAGGACATCCTCGGGCACATCCGGTCGCAGGCCTACGCCCCGCGTTACGCGAGCCTCGTTTGAGGAAAGGGCTGTAGGCCCGCTTCCGTCGCCGCGCTAGCGCGCGGCGGGCAGCGCGGTCAGGCTACTAGAGTGGGCGCGCGTTGCTCGTAGCCGGTCGCGAGGTCAAGGTCACGAATCTCGAGAAGATCTTCTTCCCGAAGATCGGCCTGACGAAGGGCGATCTCATCCAGTACTACGTCGATGTCGCCGACGCCGTCCTTCACCACGTCTCGCGACGACCGATGCAGATGAAGCGCCACCCCAACGGGGTCGAAGGCGACTTCTTCTATCAGAAGCGCGTTCCCGTCCCGCATCCGGAGTGGCTCGAGACCGTTCACATCAGCTACCCGTCCGGGAATGAGGCCGACTTCCCGGTCGTCACCGACGCGGCGGGCCTCGCATGGATCGCGAATCTCGGCTGCATCGAGCTCCACACCTGGCACTCCCGCGTGCCCGAGATCAACAAGCCGGACTACCTCCTGATCGACCTTGACCCCTCGGAAGGCAACCCCTGGGCCCACGTCCGGGAGATCGCGATGGCCGGCAAGCGGGTCATGGACGACCTCGGCCTGCCGTGCTTCCCGAAGACGAGCGGGGTGACCGGGCTGCACATCCTCGTGCCGATCCTTCCCGAGCTCGAGTTCGTCCTCGTTCGCGAGATCGCGCGCGCCATCGCGAAAGCGATCGTCGCCCTCGTTCCGCAGATCGCGACGGTCCAGTGGAAGGTGGCGGGCAGGCCGGGTGTGTTCGTCGATTACGGGCAGAACGCCTTCGATCGCACGATCGCCTCGGCGTACTCCATCCGGCCCGTCCCGGACGCTCGCGCCTCGGCACCGCTGCGCTGGGACGAGGTGCCGGCGGTCGAGCCGGGGGATTTCACTCTCGTCACCATGCGCGATCGCGTGGCGAAGGTCGGCGACCTCACCGCCGGGATGTGGGAGAAGGCCGTGAGCCTCGATCCGCTCTTCGACACGTTGAAGGTGAAGCGGACGCCGCCCAGGCGCAGCCCGCGAAAGGGCCCGCCGCGCGACTGGCGCGCCGAGTACGAAGCGCGCAAGGCCGGCGGATCGGGATGGAATCGCGGACAGCAGCGCGGCCCGAGCCATCGTTGACGGCCCGGGCCGCGGCGGACAGGGGCGCGATCTAGCGGAGCTTCAGCCAGAACTGGGCCGCGGTCATGTGCGACTCGTCCAGCGCCTTGCGGCACGCGTAGTTCACCTGCTCGACGAGGTCCACGAGCTTCTCCGGTGACCGTCCGTTCAGCGACGCCTTGAGCTCCAGGCAGGCCTTCATCGCGGGCGTCAGCTGATCCTTCTTCGCGAGCTTGCCGAGCTTGGCGGCGAACTTCGCCTTGAACTCGTCGATCGAGAGGCCGCTTTGCTCGATCGCGATGGAGCATTCGTCGCTCTCGAGGTCCTGCGTCGCGGCGCAGTCCTTCACGAGCTGGTACAGGTCGACCTCGGGCCGTGGCTCTTCGCGCGGGGGCAGGTTGTCGAGGTTGTCCGCGAGGACTCGGAAGAAGTCTGAGCCGACCGGGCTGACCTCGAGCGCGGCGAGACACTGGTCGCTGTTGGGATCGCGTGATTCGAAGCAGTTGACGATCCGCTCGTTGAACCCGTCGTTGTGCGCGGTCGCGCCCGTCGCGGCGATCGCCATGGCGATGAGCGCGGACACGAACGCGACGAGCGCGTACCGAGCGAACCCGGAACCCGAAAGCATCGAGAGCTCCTTCATCGGACCGGAAACGAACCGGTCCTATTCCGAGAACGCGGGCCCGCGGCGGGACGGTGCAGTCCGCGCGGTACTAGGACCCTCCGCGAATTGACTAGTTAGGAAAGACGACCGGCGAGCAGATCGTCGAGGCGGGGATCGCCCTCTTTCGGTGTCGGCTTCACCTGCTCCCACGTGCAGTCCTTGGGCTCCTTGTCGGGCCGGAAGCGCATGAACCGCGTGCCGTGCCGGAAGCGCTCCTGCTCGAGCTTGTCGAAACGTACCTCGCACACGATCTGGGGCTTGATCTCGTGCCACGGAAGGTCCTTGCCTTGTGACCACCGCGACCCGCCCTCAGGCGTGCGTCCCCATTCACGGCCCGCGGTGATGTGGCCCTCTTCGAGAAGCGGCGGCAGCATCTGCTGCAGCTGCTGCTGCAAGGCGCCGGTGATGCCCGAGGTGTGGCCCACGAAGTCGAGCGTGCCGTCGTCGCGGTAGAGGCCGAGCAGCAAGCTCGCGATCTTCGTTCCGCTCGTGCGGTATCCGACGATGACGCAATCGACGGTGCGATGGTGCTTCACCTTCGACACCGCGTCGCGCGATCCGGGCTTGTACGGCAGGTCGACGCGCTTCGCGATGACGCCGTCCAGCCCGATGATCTCGAGCCGCTCGAGCCAGCGCCTCGCGAGCGCCGGATCCTTCGATACCGGCGAGAGCGAGAAACCCTTCGCTCGCGCTTCGAGCTCGCGGCGGCGCTCAGCCAGAGGGCGCTCGTGAACCGGCTCGCCGTCCCAGAGCAGGATGTCGAAGGCGATGTAGCGCGCGGGTGTCTCGGCGGAGAGCCGGCGGATGCGCGACTCCGCTGGATGGAGGCGCATCTGCATCGCGTCGAACTCGAGCCGGCCGTCGAGCTCGATGACGATCTCGCCGTCGAGCGCCGAGTGCGGCGGCAGCAGCTCGCCGAGCGCGCGCAGCTCGGGGAAGTAGCGGAGCAACGGTCGCTCGTTCCGGCTCCAGAGCGCGAGGTCGCCGCCGTCGTTTTCGAGCACGCCGCGGAATCCGTCCCACTTCGGCTCGTACTGCCAGCGCTCTCCCTCGGGCAGCTTGTCGACCAGCAGGGCTTCCATCGGGGGAAAGGGAACGTTCGGTCCCGGCATCAGCGCGCGACCTCGGCCGTCCGCGTCGCGTCGGCGAGCCAGCGTGCCATCTCGTTCGGTGATCGCAGGTGATCGAGTCTCGCCGTGCGGCCGTCCTTCGTGACGAGTTCGAGCATGTCGCGGCGCATCGCGTTCACGCGCCGGAGGGTTCGGAAGAGCAGCAGCGTGGGCGGCGGCGCGTCCTGTCCGGCCCACCCGCGTCGCCGCGCGACCGAGGCTGCCTGACGCTTTGCCGCCCACCAGAGATGGGTGCGGAAGGGCAGATCGACGTAGACGATCGTGTCGGCTCGCCGCATGCGCCTCTCGATGACCGGCCACGGCCCGAAGCCGTCGATGATCCAGGCGTCCTCCGCGGCCCACCCGTCGAGGACGAACGCGACCTCGTCGAGTGGGGCTCGTCGCCACCCCGGCAGCCACTGCACGGCATCGACTTCATGGACCGGAAGCCCGAGTCGCACGCCGAGCGTCCGCGCGAGCGTGGATTTGCCTCCGCCGCCGTTCCCGATGACCGCGATCCGCCGCATGCCTCTCATCGTCACACGAAACGGAAACGAGGTCCGCCGCCCTCCCGCCTGCGACGGACCTCGCCCCGAGATGAGTGCTAGGCGCGCGTCACTTCCCGCGCTTGGCGAGCACCGAGTCCTTGGCCTGCTTCGCGATCCGGAACTTCAGCACGCGCTTCGCCGGGATTTGGATCGGCTGGCCGGTCGCCGGGTTGCGCCCCATGCGGGCCTTCCGGTCGACGACGACGAGCTTGCCCACGCCGGGGATGGTGAAGCCGTTGCGGGCTTCCTTGTACGCGAGTGCGGCGAGCTCGTCGAGGAACTGCCCCACCTGCTTCTTGGTCAGACCGGTCTTCTCGGACAACCGATTCAGGGTCTCCGACTTCGAGATCCCAGCCACGTATTCCTCCAGTGATGGCCCTAGGCCTGATTGGTTCGCGCCGCATTCTGCACGAACGCACAAGAGCGCATGATGCGACGGTGCCGCTCTTGGTCGTCGAGGAGCCCGCGGATCGGCCGGCGTGGCTCCGCGAGACGATCGCGCTCCTCGTCGACGGGACGCGCGTCGAACGGGAAAAGCTCCTCGCGCGGGTCGCCGGAGCAAGCGATTCCGAGCTCCAAAAAGGCAGCGACGACGACTGGGGACTGGGCCAGGTAGCGACCCATCTATTGATCGTCGAGCGGGGTGTCGCGCTCATCGGGCTCGGCCTCTCGCGCAGCGAGCCGGGAGGCCGCACCGGACAGCCCCGGCCGATGGCCGGCGACGTGACCCGCGACGGCATCCACTCGCTTGCCGAGAAAGCGCTCGCCAGCGCGTCCCGGCTGGTCGAGGAATTCCCGGCCGAACCTGATCTGCGCGCGACCGCGCGCCATCCCTACTACGGCGATTTGAATTGTTTTGGCTGGCTCCTCATGCTGCCAGAGCACTATCGAGCACATCTCGAGGCGCTCGACCGGGGCGGTCGGAGCGCCCTTTAGGAGGCTGCTCTTGGCCACCGAGACGAAGTCGGGGACCGCACTCGAGACCTTCGCACAGGAGGACCGGACCTTTGCGCCGCCCAAGGCCTTCGCGGCGCAGGCGAACGCGAAGGAGCGCGCGATCTACGACCGGGCGGAGAAGGACTTCGAAGGCTTCTGGGCGGAGCAGGCGAGGACGCTGACCTGGCGCAAGCCGTTCACGAAGGTGCTCGAGTGGGAGGCTCCGTACGCGAAGTGGTTCATCGGCGGTGAGCTGAACCTCGCCGAGAACTGTCTCGATCGCCACGTGAAGGCCGGTAAAGGCTCGAAGGTGGCGTATCACTGGGAAGGGGAGCCGGGCGACACGCGGACGATCACCTACCAGGACCTGCTCGACATGACCTCGCGCGCGGCGAACGCTCTGAAGGAGCTCGGCGTGCGCAAGGGCGACCGCGTCGCGATCTACATGCCGATGATCCCCGAGCTGCCGGCGGCGATGCTCGCCTGCGCGCGGATCGGCGCGCCGTTCACGGTCGTCTTCGGCGGGTTCTCGGCCGAGGCGCTCTCAGGTCGTATCAACGACTCCGAGGCGAAGGTGCTCATCACCGCCGACGGCGGCTACCGGAAGGGCGGGATCGTTCCGCTGAAGAAGAACGCGGATGACGCGATCGCGCAGACGAAGACGATCGAGAAGGTCCTCGTCGTGCGGCGTACCAAGCAGGATGTCCCATGGACCGACGGAAGGGACGTGTGGTGGCACGACGTCGTCGATCGGCAGAAGCCGGAATGCCCCGCCGAGCCGGTCGACAGCGAGCACATGCTGTACCTGCTCTACACGTCGGGTACGACGGCGAAACCGAAGGGCATCGTGCACACGACCGCCGGCTACCTCACGGGCGTCGCGACGACGCACAAGCTCATCTTCGACGTGAAGGACGACGACGTGTACTGGTGCGCGGCGGACATCGGCTGGGTCACCGGGCACAGCTACATCGTCTTCGGCCCGCTCGCGAACGGGACGACCGGCGTGATGTACGAAGGCACCCCCGACTATCCCGACAAGGACCGCTGGTGGGCGATCATCGAGAAGTACAAGGTCTCGATCCTCTACTGCGCCC
>DATBKH010000078.1:0-2891 GCA_036555955.1 Candidatus Limnocylindria bacterium
CCTGCATTCCCGGCGCGGAGATCGACAGCCCGCTCGACGACAACACGTTCGCCGGTCGCGTGCGCGTGAAGGTCGGGCCGCTCGCGCTCGCCCTCGGCGGCACGCTGAGCGTCGAGTCGGTCGAGCCGGCGGCGAGGCGGATCGTCCTGCGCGGCGGAGGCCGCGACCCCCGCGGTCTCGGCGAGGCCGATGCCACGATGACCATCACCGCGTCGGAAGACGGCGACGCGAGCGCGATCGAGATCGTCACCGACCTGCGGCTCGGTGGGCCGGTGGCGCAGTTCGGGCGCCAGGGTGTGGTCACCGCGATCGTCCGGCGCCTGCTCGGCGAGTTCGCCGCGTGCCTCGGCGAGCGCGCGCGCACGATGAGCGCGACGGAAGGGGGCTAGGTCATGACGACGCGAACGGCGCCGGCCGTCGGGTGGCAGCGCTACCAACGCGCGCTTCCGAACATCCTCGAGGCGATCGGACGAACTCCGGTGGTGCGTCTGCGCCGCATCACGCGCGACGTCCGTCCGGCGGTCTTCGTGAAGCTCGAGTGGTACGGACCGAGCGGCAGCCTCAAGGACCGGATCTACCGCCACATGTTCGAACGGGCGGAGGCGCGGGGCGAGCTCGGCCCCGGCCGCGAGGTGCTCGAGTGCTCCACCGGGAACGCCGGCATCGCGTGCGCGTTCGTGTCCGCCGTGAAGGGGTATCCCTGCACGATCGTGATGCCCGAGGGGATGAGCGACGAGCGGAAGAAGCTCATCGTCGCCTTCGGCGCCGAGCTCGTCCTGACCCCCGGGGGCGAGTCCGACGTCGACCTCGCGCTCGCTCGGCTGCAAGAGATCCGCGGTCGCGCGCCCGAGCGCTACTGGGTCCCCGGCCAGTTCGACAATCCCGACAACGTCGAAGCGCACTCCCTCACGACGGGGCCCGAGGTCTGGGAGCAGGTCGGCGCGGACGTCGACGCATTCGTCGCATCCCAGGGGAGCGGCGGAGCGCTCACCGGGATCGGCCGCTACCTTCGCGAACGCGCGCCGGCGATGCGGATCTACGCCGTGGAGCCCGCTGAGTGCGCGGTGCTCGCGAGGGACGAGTGGGGCCATCACGGGATCGAGGGGATCGGCGACGGCTTCGTGCCCGAGAACCTCGACCTCGAGCTCTTGTCTGGCGTGATCACCGTCACGACCGAGGAGAGCATCGACATCGCTCGCCGGCTCGCGCGCGAGGAAGGGATCTTCTGCGGCATCTCGTCCGGCTGCAACGTCGCCGCGGCCCTGAAGCTGGCGCGCCGCCGTCCCGACCTGCGCGGCGTCGTCGTGCTCGTGAACGACACCGGACAGCGCTACTTCTCGACGCCGCTCTTCGAGGCCGCGCATGCGGCGGCGGCCGGGCGCGACGATCACGCCGTCGACGCGCGCAGCCGCGAGCGGATCGCGCCGCTGCGGAGCCGCTGGGAGATCATCGAGTGACCACGGCGGTCGAGGCGCGTCGCGCGCTCGAGGCGCGCCCGCGCCAGAGCGGGCCCAAGGTGATGAGCGCCGCGGAGGCGATCGCCCTCGTGCGTGACGGCGATCACGTCGCCATCGGCGGCTGCCTCTTCTCGCGAACGCCGATCGCGCTCGTACACGAGCTCATCCGATCGGGCCGCAAGCGACTGGAGGTCTCGCGCAACCTCATGGGGCAGGAAGGCGAGCTCCTCATGGCCGCGGGCGCGGCCGAGGTGATCGTCACCAGCTGGCAGGCGCTCGGATTGCGCTGGGGCATCTCGCGCGTGCTGCGCGAGATGGTGGAGAGCGGCCGCGTCCGTTTCGAGGAATGGAGCCATCTCGCGCTCGGCCTGCGCTACCGCGCGGGGGCGATGGGCGTCCCGTTCCTGCCGACGATGTCGATGCTCGGCTCGGACCTCGCCAAAGGGATGACCGCGACGATCTCCGACCCCTTCTCGCAACAGCGGGTGAACCTCGTCCCGGCGCTGTTCCCGGACGTCGCGCTCATCCACGCGCACCGCGCCGACGTGAACGGCAACGCGCGCATCGACGGCTACGCGCACATGGACTTCGACGTCGCGCGCGCCGCGCGCACGGTGATCGTCTCGGCGGAGGAGATCGTCGACGTCGCATCGACGAGAGCCGAGCCCGATCGCACGACGATCCCCTCAATGCTCGTCGACGCGGTCGTGCACGCGCCCGACGGCGCGTTCCCGGGCGAGTGCTACGCGCGGTACGAGACCGATTGGGAGCACTACGACGACTACGTCGCCGGCATCGCGAGCGACGGTCTGCGAGGCGTCGACGCCTACATCGACAGGCTCGTCCGCGGCACCCGCGATCACGCCGCTTTCATCGACGCGGTCGGACGCGAGCGGCTCGAGGCCGCGAAGGCGGCGTCGCGCGCGCTCCTCGCGGGCCCCTACGCGTGAGCTACTCGGCCGTCGAGCTCCTCACCGTCATGACCGCGCGCTCGCTGAAAGACGGCAGCCGCGTCTTCGCAGGCGTCGGCGTCCCCCTCGTGGCCTCGGTCCTGGCGAAGCGGCGGCACGCGCCGCGGCTCGAGATCGTGGTCGAGGGCGGCATCATCGATCCGATCGTCATGCCGGGATACCTTCCCATCTCGACGAACGAGATGCGGATCGGGCGAGGCGCCACGATGCTGCTCGATATCACCGACGTGTTCCTCCTCGCGCAGCGAGGGCTCCTCGACCGCGGGATCATCGGAGCGGCGCAGGTCGACCGCTTCGGCAACGTGAACACGAGCGTCATCGGCCCGGCCGAACGGCCGCGTGTGCGGCTCCCCGGGACGGGTGGCGCGAACGACATCGCCTCTCTCTGTGGCGCGGTGACGGTCGTGACGACGCACGAGCAGCGGCGCTTCGTCGAGAAGGTCGATTTCGTGACGAGTCCCGG
>DATBKH010000079.1:0-6332 GCA_036555955.1 Candidatus Limnocylindria bacterium
TGTGGAGGAGGGTCACGACGTCGGCGCCGTCATCCATCGTGATGTGCGGCCGCGTCTCGAGGACCGCGTTGATGTGCTTGTAGTAGGTGTCGCGATCCTCGCCCTTCCGCGCGAAGACGGAGATCCCCTCGCTCGCCACGAGCGCGGCGGCGGCGTCGTCCTGCGTCGAGAGCGGGTTCGACGCGCACAGCGCCACCTCGGCCCCGCCATCGCGCAGCGCGCGAGCGAGATTCGCGGTCTCCGTCGTCACGTGGAGGCACGCGGCGATGCGGATGCCCTGGAATGGACGCTCCTTCGCGAGACGCTCGCGGATCTGCCCGAGGACCGGCATCTCGCGCCCGGCCCATTCGGTCCTGCGGACGCCGGCGTCGGCGAGGCTCAGGTCGGCGACGTCGTGCTTCGGTGCCTTCGCCACCACCACTAGCGCTTCTCCCGCAGCGATCCGAAGAGCCGATCCCATGCCGGGCGCCGGGCCGCCGGACCTTCGATGAACTGGCCGTGCGTTTGATAGCCCAACGCCTGATAGACGGCGATCGCGGGCGCGTTGTCCTCGCGGACGTTCAGCACGACATCGGCATGCTCGCCGAGCGCGGCCTCCGTCACCGCCGAGGTGCAGGACCGCGCCATGCCACGGCCGCGGTACGCGAGCCGCGTGAGGACGTTCCCGACGGCCGCGATGCCGCATCGCGTCGAACGGACGTGCGTCCCCGCGGCCGAGACGAGGGTGCCGCCCTGGTAGACGCCGTAGTAGATCTCGCGAAGCATGCGCTGCGGCGTGAAGTAGGTGCGCGAGTTGTGCCCGTACAGATCGATGACCGCGTCGAGGTCCGGAGGGCCGAGGCGTCTGACCGGCTGATTCACGCGGGACCGGAACCGGCGAAGGTCGACGGCCATCCGGCGCATGTAGTCGACGCGCTCGAAGCGGTACGTCCCTTCGATGGCGCCGCGCGAACGCGGTGGCGTCGCGAGAAGGAGGCGCGGCTCGCGGATCGCGTCGCGGAAGATCGCGCCCAAGCCGTCGCTGGCGCCGGTCGCGAAGCATGGGCGGAACGGCAGCCCCTCGACGACCAGGACGACCGCCACGATCTCACCCTCGCGCCGCGCGACCCACCACCGCGTCCCTTCGATCTCGGGCTGGTCGATGTCGGCGAGCGCGTACGCGGCCATGAGCCGATCGCGCTCGAGGAACGCGCGCGCATCGTCGGCCGAGGCGCGAGGATCGATCTTGATCTCGGGAAGCGTTGGGGCGGCGGTCATCGGTCCTCCCTTGGGGCCCTGCCCCAGCGGGGGTTGCTGCCCCCGGGGTAGACCAAGCGGGCCTCCGCCGGTCGACGTGCGGATGTCGAGTGTACGCCGCGGCGTGGGGCGCGAGCGCGCGCCAGGGCCACGCGGAGCGGCGCGGTAGGGCGACCTCAGTACTTGATGAGCGTCGCGATGTCGTACCCGGCGAGCTTGTCGCGGCCCTTGAGCGCCTCGAGCTCGATGAGGAACGCGAGCCCGACGATCTCGCCCTTGAGCTGCTTCACGAGCTCGATGGTCCCCGCGACCGTGCCCCCGGTCGCGAGCAGGTCGTCGACGATCAGGACGCGAGCCCCGGCCTTGATCGCGTCCCTGTGCATTTCGAGCGTCGCCGAGCCGTACTCGAGGTCGTACTCGACGCTCACGACGTCCGCCGGGAGCTTGCCGAGCTTGCGCACCGGAACGAACCCGACGCCGAGCCGGTAGGCGATCGGCGCCGCGAAGATGAAGCCGCGCGACTCCATGCCGACGACGACGTCCACCTTCCGATCGCCGATCTGAGCGAGAAGGCCGTCGATGGCGGCTTTGAAGGAATCGCCGTCCTTGAGGAGCGTGGTGATGTCCTTGAACAGGATCCCCGGCTTCGGGAAATCGGGGACGTCACGGATGCGTGAAGCAAGATCGCGGGTGGTGGTCGGCACGCGCGAAGGCTACTTCGTCGCGATGCCGCTCCGCCAGACGTCGAGCGCGGGCTTCGCCGTACCGTCGTTCTCACGGAGTCCGACGCTCGCGAAGGTGCGGGGTCCACCGGAGCCGAGATCGTTCGGGAACGACCAGAGCGCCGCGGCGACATCGAGGCTCTTCGTCAACGCGAAGAACCTGCGCGCGAAGTCAGCCTGCTCCTCGGGCGTGCCGCCGTACGGCGAGCCGGCCGCGGCGCCCCCGAGGTCCGCCGAGGGCCATCCGATCTCGGTGAACGCGACCGGCACGCCAGCCCGGCGGGCCGCGTCCGCGTAGTAGTCGTCGGGTATCTCGGCTGGGGTCCGGAAGTCGAGGAAGGGATAGGTCGTGAAGCCGGCGACGTCGAGCCTTCCGGCGAACTTCTCGAGGAGCGGCCACTGCGGCGCGGCCGGCTCCGACTTTCCCGTCATGAGATACGCGCTCCCGCGCATGAGCTCGAGCTGGAAGATCGTGAAGACCCTCGTGCTCGGGGACACCTTCTTGATCGCGTCATACGCCTCTGCGTATCCGGTCACGAATCCGTCGAACGCCTGTGGATCGGACATCCAAAGGCGATTGGATTCGACGCCGAGCGCGAGCATCTCGGGCTTCCGCTCCTTGGCGACCGCCGTCGCCGCCGCGACGAAGCGGCCGCGCTGCGGTCCATTCCAGTCGACCGTCGATCGGACCCCGCCGGGCGCGTCCGCGGTCACGCCCAGCGCGATGACCAGCGGTCCGAAGCGATACTTCGCCGCCGCAGCGGTCGCCGCGGCGATCGCCGCGGGCGGCTTGCCTTCCGCACCCGCATCCGACCACGCCGTGTACAGGCCGAGAGCGCCGCCGGTGCTCGCGAGCGACGTGTAGAGCGTCTCGTAGTCCGCGGGGACGGGAGCTGGGAAGTGCGGCGCGATGAGACCGGCGACGCCATATCGGGTCGCCTGCGGCGCCGCGCTCGCTGCGGGAGTCGGGCTCGGAACGGCGGCGCCAGAGCAGGCGGCGAGGAGCAGGGCGGCGGCGATGACTGCGCGCACGGCGGCAGCCTAGGTACCGGCGGGTGCGTCCGGTGACACCGGCGGGTAGCGTCTGGCGAGATGAAACTCGATCTCCACACGCACTTCTATCCGCCCGCCTACTTCGACCGGATCGAGCGGAGCGGCGGCGATTTCTCGTTCGGCGCGAGCCCGACCGGACAGCGGATCATCCGCTATCGCGGCGCGCGCTTCTTCGGGATCACGCCGCCGATGACCGACGTCGCGAGGCGCCTCGGCGACATGGACCGGGTCGGCATCGACACCGAGGTGCTGTCGCTATCGACGCCGAACGTGTACTTCGTCGAAGGCAGCGCGCAGGCCGAGATCGCGCGGATCGCGAACGACGCCTACGCCGAGCTCGCCGCGAAGCATCCCGGCCGGTTCCTTGGATTCGCCTCGATCCCGATGGACGATCCGGACGCCGCGCTGCGCGAGCTCGAGCGCGCGCTCGACGAGCTGCGGCTCCAGGGTGTCGTCGTCCTCTCGAACGTCCGCGGACGCGCGCTCGCCGATCAGGCGTACCGACCCTTCTTCGAAGAGGCCGACCGGCGCGGCACCTGCGTGTTCGTCCACCCGATGATCCCCGCCGCGGCCGACGCCTTCACCGAATACGTCCTCGGGCCGATCGTCGGGTTCCCGTTCGACACGACCGTCGCGATCGCGAAGCTCTGCTATGCGGGCGTGTTCAAAGCTCTCCCGAATATCCGCTGGATCGTCGCGCACGCGGGTGGCGCGATCCCCTACCTCATGGAGCGGCTCGATTCGGGGTGGCGCGATTTCGCCGAGTGTCGCGTGAACATCGACGAGCCGCCGTCGACGTACCTGAAGCGGCTGTACTACGACACCGTGACGTTCAGCCCGCACAACTTGCGCTTGCTGCGCGACCTCGTCGGCGCCGACCACATGGTCATGGGGAGCGACTACCCGCACCTTCTGGGATCGATCGAACGGTCCGTCAGCAGCATCGCGGCCGCCGACCTCACGCCGGCCGAGAGGGACCGCGTGTTCGGCGGAACGGCGCTCGCGATCCTGAACAACGTGCCCGCCGCGATCGCCTGACCTCGCTCAGCGCTTGCGCTTCGCGGTCGCCTTCCGCTTCGTCGTCTTTCGTTTCGCCGCCGCGCGCTTCTTCGTCTTCGCCGGCTTCTTCTTCTTGCTGGCGTACTCCGGCAGCTTCTTCTTGCCCGTCTCGCGGTTCCATTCCTCGTACGTCTCCTCGGAGATCTCGCCCTTCACGAGGAGCTCGGCGAACTTGCGGCGCTGGGCGCGGCTCTTGAACGGCATCTCGCCTCCCGGTGTTCGACCGCGATGTTATGCGTCGGTCTTCGGCTCGACCTCGACGTGGTCCGCGGCGAAGAGCCGCTCCACGTGATGGCTCGTGCCGTCGGTGCGGACGACGCTGATGCTCGTGTTCGTCGCCGGGGTGCGGTCGAGCAGCGGAAGGACGCCGAGGAAGTACGAGAGGAGGATCCGGTTCACGCCCCCGTGCCCCACGACGCAGATCGTCTTGCCGGGGTTCTCTCGCGCGAGGCGGTCGATGGCGCCCCGGGCACGCGCCAGCACCTGGTCGAGCGTCTCGCCGCCCGGCCAGGCCACGAAACCGGTGTCCTTCCACTGCGGGAGGCCGGCTATCTCGTCGAACGGCTTACCGGTGGTCTCCCCGACGTCGATCTCGCGCAGCTCGGGCACGATCTCGACCGGGACACCCTGCGCTCGCGCGATCACCTCCGCGGTGTCGCGGGTCCGCGAGAGATCGCTCGAGATCACCTTGTCGAACCGGATCGATCTGAGCTCCGCCGCGACCGTATCGGCCTGGCGGCGCCCCCGCTCGGTGAGCGGCGAGTCGGATTGCCCGGCGAAACGCCGCGCCGCGTTCGCCTCGCTCTCGCCGTGCCTGACGAAATAGAAGGTGGTCGGCTCGCTCATACGCCGAGACGGTCCGCGAGGTCGGCCCAGCCGGCGACGCGCGTGATCCGGTCCCCGTTCACTTCGCGATTCCACGGCTGGTCGAAAAGGAACACCGGGACGCCCGCCTCGGCGAGCGCTTTCGTGATCACGACGTCGTCCTCGCAGAACGCGTCGAGCTCGAGCTCTTTCGCCAACCGCGTCTTGTAGCCCGCGGACCCGGCGGCGTCGTAGCGGCCGCGCGGGTATTCGGGACGGAAGTCGCCCATCGGCTTCAGGTGCACGGCCTTCGCGTGATCGAAGATCCCCTTCTCGCGAAGCCATGTCTCCGTGATGTAGCGCCGCCGTTCGGCGCGCGCGGTGATGAAGTACAGCTCGTGCCCCGCCGCGACGAGCCGCTCGAGGACCGCCGGGCAATCTCTGTAGACCTCGAGCTCGCCGAAGAACGTGCTGTCGTAGAGCCGGATGCGGAACTGGTCGCGCTCTCGCATGCTGACGCGCTCGAGGCCGGGGACCAGCTCCTGGTACCCGCTGCCGCTCTCTTTCTGCGAAAGCAGGTGCCATCCGATCTGGCTCTCGTCGGGAAGCTCGACGTTGAACTCCTGCGCGAACCGCCGCAGATAGGGCACCGCGCAGATGGCGATCACGTCGTCGAGATCGATGCCGAGCTTCATCGTCGGCACCGCGCCGCGTGGTGTCCTAGCGGACGGAGAGTCCCGCGATGATCGTCGGCAGCAGCGCGAGCAGCGCCAGCGCGATCGTGCGAAGTGCGGTCGTCATCGTTCGCCGGAAAGATGACAGAACCCCATGGCGCTTTGTGGCAGCCGCGTGTCATCAAGCCACGAGCCGGTCGAGCAATCCGGTGAGCGCGTCGCGCCAGTCGGCCTTCACGTCGAGCACCGAGAGTCGGATCTGTCTCTGTCCCGCCTGCGCCTTGGGGAACGAACGGAGAACCCGCATGCGTTCGTCTGGCTGGATGTCGCGTCCTAGTACGACGCGCAGCTCCGGCCCCCGCGCGCGCACCTCCGTCGCGCCGGCCTTGGCCGCGCGCAGCTTCACCTCGACGCCGTAGAGGAGGTTCCGTACCGGTTCGGGCGGCGGCCCATAACGGTCGCGCAGCTCGTCGCGGAGCTCGGACAGGTCCTCGATCGCGGCGAGCTCCGCGATGCGGCGGTAGAGCTCGAGCTTGCGCTGGCGGCTCGGCACGTAGTCGTCGGGGATGGCCGTCGAGAGCGCGAGGTCGACGGTGATCTCCGGCAGCGCCGCCGCCCGCGGCGCGCCGCGCTGCTCGTTCACCGCCTCCTCGAGGAGCTGCGTGTACAGCTCGAAGCCGACGGCGGCGACGTGTCCGTGCTGCTCGGCCCCGAGGATGTTGCCGGCGCCGCGAATCTCGAGGTCGTGCATGGCGATCTTGAATCCGGCGCCGAGCTCGCTCGC
>DATBKH010000080.1:0-7950 GCA_036555955.1 Candidatus Limnocylindria bacterium
CCGGGGGGCGCCGCCGTGGCCGCTTATGCGCGCGAGCACCTCGCCCACGAGCCGGGACTTTCCAACGCCCGCGTTGCCGACGAGTGTGAACAGGTGCGCGCGCCGCTCCTCCCGAACGCGGTCGAACGTGTCGAGCAGTAGCCTGAGCTCGCGCTGTCGACCGACGAGCTGCGCGCGCAGCTCGGGCAGCCCGCGCGCTTGCTCTGGAACGACGCTGCGGGCGCGGACCGCCGTGAACGCTTCGATCGGGTCGGCCTTTCCTTTGGCTCGCACCGGCTCACGCCGTTGGTACTCGATCGCCTGACGCGTGAGTTGCTCGGTGACAGCACCGACGACGACCTCACCAGGCTCCGCACCCTGTTGTAGCCGCGCCGCAACGTTCACGGCATCCCCGGTGACGAGGAACTGCCGGTCCTCCGCGCTTCCAGAGCTGGTGACAGCCTCCCCGGAATTCACGCCGATCCGCGCGGCGAGACCGACGGAGAGCTCCTCGTTGAGCGCCGGGATCGCGTCGCGCATCGCCAGCGCCGCCCGCACCGCACGCTCGGCATCGTCGTCGTGGACGCGCGGCACGCCGAAGACGACCATCACGGCATCGCCGATGAACTTCTCCACGGTGCCGCCGTGAGGCTCCGCGATCGACTTCATGCGATCGAAGTACGTTCGCATGATCGACCGCACGACCTCGGGATCGTTCGCCGATCCGAAAGCGGTCGACCCAACGACATCGACGAACAGGACCGTGACGAGTTTCCGCTCCTCGGACATGCCGGGATTCTAGGAACGGCCTATCGGGCTCGAGCCGATGCTCTCCGTGAAGGCCTTTGCCAATGCTGGCGCCGCCGCGAATAGTGTGCCTGGATCAAGAACGTGGTCTGAGAAGCTGCCGTTCTTGGACGGGTCCGGGGTCGGTGCATGCGGATAGGTCGAAACAGCACGGTCGTCGCTTCCCGTGGTCCATCTTCGAGATGAAGTCATCAACGACGTCACCGCGCGTGCCTTTCCTGCCGGCGGAGGGACAGGATGTGTTGAACGATGGAGTCTTGGACCGTCCCGGTCTCCAGGCTATTGGGCCATGCTGCGCGTCGAGATAATGAGGTCATCAATGGCCTCGATTCCGATCGCCAATGGTTCGATATACCGGTCGGACCCCCCGTCGGACCGGCGAACTGCGAGGCGCTCACCTTTGACGCCGGACGAGGTCATCCAGAGGCATGGTCGTCCCTCGCCGTGACGTCTGTACGGCGCATGACTCCGCTGACTTCCGATAACCTGGTTCGCGGAAGCACCTGGAAATCTGCAAATGTGGGGTCTGAGAAGGGCATTTGAATCGCACTCATGAGGTCAGGGGTTCGATCCCCCTCAGCTCTACACGACGCCGCCGACGCTGATGGACCGCTTCACACAGAACGACCCCGAGCGCCAGGCGAACATCGCCTTCATCCTCATCTTCCTCGGCATCGTCGCGGTCGGCGCGCTCACGATCTGGCTCTTCTACGGAGCGTCGTACTAGCGAGCAAGGAACCGACCGCGAGCTCGCACGAACGTTCGTGCGCCATGTCTCGGCTTGCTCGCCAGCACGAAGAACGGACGATTTGACCACCCGCCGCTCGCGGCGGCCCTCGTTCTGCTATCACACGCGATCACGACACCGTTGCACGGCCGTTACGTGTGGGGACGGACCCTCATCGGGATCGCGCTCGCTGCGGCGCTCCCGCTGTGGGTGCTCGGGTCGGCGCCCGCGTACGCCGCGATCCGCGCCGATCGGACGGTCGATCCGCAGACCGCTCAAAGCGACCTGATCGGGCTCGTGAATTCGTATCGCTCCGCGAATGGTGTTCAGCCGGTCGCGCCGAACGGCGCGCTGAACAACGCGGCAAGCTGGATGGCCGCGGACATGGCGGCGCGGAACTACATCGGCCACGTGTCCTCGGATGGCCGGACTCCCGCGCAACGGATGGCCGCGTTCGGCTACCCCGCAAGCTCCATGTACACGGGCGAGGACCTCGGTGCCGGCTACTCCACCGCGTCGGCGGTGTTCGCGGGATGGCGCGCGAGCGCGGCACACAACGCCGTGCTGCTCAATCCCAACTACAACGCGGTCGGCATCGGCGTCGTCTTGAATCCCAACACGTCATACCGCTGGTACTGGGCCGCGGACTTCGGTGGTCCGGGCGGAATCGTGCGCGTCGCCGTGCCGCCCGCGCCGCCGCAAGCGCGCGCGCCCGCACCCGTCGTCGAGCGCGCGGCGCCGATCGCGCGCGCCGTCGAAACCGCCGCCGCACCGGAACCGGATCCCGAGACGCTCGCCGCGGCGGTGCGGGCCGCGTTGCTCGAGCAGCGCGCGGTGAAACGAACGAGGCACCTCCTCGCGGTGCTCGCGCGCATCGGGTTCATCTAGCCGCCTACCATCCATCCCGAGAACCACGGGGAGATGCGGATGGCGAGCCAGACCCTCCAGAACTACATCGACGGCCGCTGGGTCGACGCAGCGGACGGCGGCACGTTCGAGGACATCGACCCTGCGACGGGCGGCGCGATAGCGAGCGTCGCGAAGTCGGGCACCGCCGACGTGGATCGGGCCGTGGACGCGGCGCGGCGCGCGCTCGACGGCTGGCGACTCTATCCGGCGCCAAAGCGCGGCGAGATCCTCTATCGCGCGGGCGAGATCATGCTCCAGCGGAAGGACGACCTCGCTCGCGAGATGACCCGCGAGATGGGCAAGGTCCTGGCCGAGGCTCGCGGCGATGTCCAAGAGGGCATCGACATGACCTACTACATCGCGGGCGAGGGCCGCCGGCAGTTCGGCGACGTCGTTCCGGCGGAGCTCCCGAACAAGTGGGCTATGAGCATGCGGCACCCGGTCGGCGTCGTCGCCACGATCACGCCGTGGAACTTCCCGTTCGCCATCCCGACGTGGAAGATCATGCCCGCACTCGTTCTCGGCAACACCGTCGTCTTCAAACCCGCGTCATACACGCCGATGCTCGCGGTGCGACTCGTCCAGATCCTGGAAGAGGCGGGTCTGCCGAAGGGCGTCATGAACCTCGTACTGGGCTCGGGCAGCGAGCTCGGCGACCATCTGGTGTCGCATCCGGGCGTCGATCTCATCTCGTTCACGGGATCCTCGGACACCGGGTCGCACATCAGCGAGATCGGCGGCCGTCTTCTGAAGCGCGTCTCGTGCGAGCTCGGCGGAAAGAACGCGATCGTGGTGCTCGACGACGCCGACGTGGACCTCTCCATCGACGGGATCGTGTGGTCGGCGTTCGGCACGTCGGGCCAGCGCTGCACGGCGGCATCGCGCGTCATCGCGCACACCGGCGTGGCGAAGGACCTGGTCGACAAGCTGGTCGGGCGCGCCAGGAAGCTCCGTCTGGGAAGCGGCCTCGAACCGTCGACCGACGTCGGGCCGGTCGTGTCGGCGTCGCAGCTCGAGCGCGTCCACTCCTTCATCCCGGTCGCCGAAAAGGAGGGCGCGACGATCGCGGTCGGCGGCAAGGTCCCGAAGGACGGCGCGCTCGCGAAGGGCTTCTTCCACGAGCCCACCGTGCTCGTCGACGTGAAGCCGAACATGCGGGTCGCGCAGGAGGAGATCTTCGGACCGGTCACCGCGGTCATCGAAGTCTCGAGCGTGGACGAGGCGATCAAGGTCCTGAACTCGACGAAGTACGGGCTCTCGAGCTCCATCTACACGCGGAACGTGAACAACGCGTTCCGTTTCATGCGTGACGCCGAGACGGGGATCGTCTACGTGAACGCGGGAACGATCGGCGCCGAGATCCAGTTGCCCTTCGGCGGGATGAAGGCGACGGGGAACGGGCATCGCGAGGCAGGGCGAGCCGCGCTGGACGTGTACTCCGAGTGGAAGTCGATCTACGTCGACTACTCCGGGAAGCTGCAGCGCGCGCAGATCGACGCGTCGGAGCCCGGCAAGACCGCGCCGTGACCGCGCGGCCGCTCTGGCGCTGCCCGAAGTGCGGCCGCACGTTCGTGACGCGGAACATGTCGCACTCCTGCCGGCGGATGACCGTCGCCGCGCACCTGCGCGGCCGGCCGCCAGAGATCCTCGCCCTCTACGAGTTCCTGGACGCGCGGATACGGCGGCTCGGCCCGATCACCGTCGACCCGCAGGGCCGCGGGATCGTCTATCAGGTGCGCGCGCGCGCGATCGGTCTCGCGCCGAAGGACCGCTGGATCGATCTGACGCTGTGGCTGAAGAGCGGCGCGAGCCACGCCCGCGTCCGCAAGGTCGACGACTACGGGCCGCTCGGTAGGGTCCTTCACTTCCGGCTGACCGATCCGAGCGACCTCGACACCGAGCTGTCACGACTGCTCGTCGAGGCGTACGACGTCGCGGCACAGCGGTCGCCGCGGCCGTCACGAGCTACGGCGACGCCAAAGCGGGGAGCGTGAAGCGGATCGTCGTGCCCTTGCCGATTTCGCTCGTCGCGGAGATGTCGCCACCGTGGGCCTCGACGAGCTGCTTCGCGATCGCGAGCCCGAGTCCCGCGCCCCGCGACTCCGCGGACTTGTAGAAGCGCTCGAAAACGTGTTCGAGCGCGTCCGGCGGTATCCCGGCGCCCGTGTCGCTGATCGTGACCGTGACCGCGCTCGCGTCGCGGATCGCGGCGACGCCGACGCGACCACCGCGTGGCGTGTACCGGAGCGCGTTCGCCAGGAGGTTGTTCAGGACCTCGCGGGTCCGAACCGGGTCGAGGTCCGCCTGCAGCACGTCCTGCGACCCGCCGAAGGCGAGCTCGACACCGGCTTCGCGCGCTTCGCCCTCGAACGAGGCGATGACGTCGCGGATCAGCACGCCGACGTCGGTGGGCTCGCGATGCAGCGCCAGCGCACCGGACTCCGCGAGCGAGAGCGTCCGTAAATCTTCGATGAGACGGGCCAGCACTTTCGTCTCTTCGAGGATCGCCGCGAGGTGATGCTCATCGGCGGGATGCACGCCGTCGACGAGCGCTTCGAGGTTCCCCTGTACGACCGACAGCGGGGTGCGGAGCTCGTGGCTCACGTCCGCGAGCAGGCGGCGGCGCTGCTCCTCGCTCGACTCCAGCCGTCCGACCATCTTGTTGAAGGCGCGGCCGAGCGCGCGCGAGTCGCGCCCTCCGCGCTCGCGCACCCGCACCGTGAGATCGCCTTCGGCAACGCGGCCCACGGCGTCGACGACATCGCCGATGGGTACGACGAGGCGTCGCACCGATCTGACCGTCGTGTAGAAGAGGAACAGGACGAAGAGGACGATCGCCCCGCGCACGAGCGTGCTCGACGGATCGGCAGCGCCGAGCGCGCTCGCGAGCAGCAGGAACAGGAACGTCGCGCCGATGATCGCGAGCACGGCGGCGATGAAAAAGAAGAACGCGATGCGCCGCATGAATCCACGGCGTCCCCACGGACCGGCCCAGTCGCCGCGCGGCGGAAACGGCTCGTTCTGCGGCCACCACGTGGGACGCTGAGGCGTGCCGCCCCAGCGATGCTGCCTCAAGCGTCGGCCTCGGCGAACCGGTAGCCGACGCCGTAGACGGTCAGGAGGTATCGCGGCTTCGCGGGGTCGGGCTCGATCTTGTGGCGGATGTTCTTCACGTGCGCGTCGATCGCCCGCTCGTACGACTCGAAGGCGACGCCGTGCACCGCGTCGAGCAGCTGGCTGCGCGTGAACACGCGGCCGGGCTCGCGCGCCATCGTGGCGAGCAGGCCGAACTCCGTCGGGGTGAGCTCGACGGGCCGGTCGCCGACGACGACGCGCATGCGCGGGACGTCGAGCGACACGTCGCCGATCCGCAGGACGGCCGAGTCGGACCGCGGGCGCTCGCTGCGGCGAAGCACCGCGCGCACGCGCGCGACCAGCTCCTTTGGGCTGAACGGCTTCGTGATGTAGTCGTCCGCGCCGATCTCGAGTCCGACGAGCTTGTCGGTCTCCTCGTCGCGACCCGTGAGCATCACGATCGGAACGCTGGAATCGCGGCGCAGCGCCCGGGCGACGTCCAGCCCGTCCAGCTCCGGCAGAC
Organism: Candidatus Limnocylindria bacterium; assembly: GCA_036555955.1. Classification (GTDB taxonomy): domain Bacteria; phylum Chloroflexota; class Limnocylindria; order P2-11E; family P2-11E; genus 3-1-20CM-2-70-9. The sequence continues at coordinate 6,021 of DATBKH010000080.1, forward strand.
CGAGGTCGAGCACGACGAGATCGGGATGCTGGCTCCGCGCGATCGCGAGCGCCTGCTTTCCATCGTGGGCCGCGACCACGCCGAACCCGGCGTGCTCGAGGTAGTCACGCGCGAGCTGCACGATCTTGGGCTCGTCGTCGACGACCAGCACCTTCTTCATCGCGACCGCATCCTAGAGACGGCAAGACGCCGGACGTTCCTCGCCCGGCGCCTTGTGCCGCGTAACGCCCTATCGACCGGTCGGTGGCGTCGAGCTCGCGCCGCCGTCGCGCGCCGTCTGGCCGTGCAGCTCGCGATGCAGCTCCTCGATGCGCTCGCGCTGCCCGTAGCCGCCCCACCCGCCGCCGTAGTACCGCCTGCCGCCCCAGAACGCGCCGCGGATGAGCGCGAAGATGAGAAAGATGAAGAGAAGCGGGAACAGGAAACCGAATCCGCCGAAGAAGAACGGGTGGTAGTAGTAGACCGGCGCGACGGCGCCAGGGGTCGTGCCCGTGGTCGCCAGTCCCTGCGCCACGCCGAGCTGATAGGCGCCGACGCCGACGATTCCCGCGATCAGCAGCGTCACGATCAGTGCAAACAGGCCTCGCATAGATGACACCTCTCTCGTTGTTTCGTGTGAGAGAAGGCTCGCTCGGACCGGTGAACTGAATGTGAACGACCCGCGGAGACCCTAACGCAGCACGGAATCGAGCCATCGCGCCGCGGAGCTCACCGCTTCGCTCTCCGAGCGGCCGAAGTCATGCGCGGCGCCCGCGAGCGGGACGAGGTCGATCCGCGGATTACCGCCCGCGATGCGCTCGAGGACGGCGAGCGGTCCGAGCTCGTCGGCGGTGCCCTGCACGACCAGGGTCGGACAGGCCATCGCTTCGAGGACCGCCTCGTCGCGTAGCCGCGGCCTCCTCGGCGGCGCGATCGGGTGGCCGAGCAGGACGAGCGCGTCCGGTGGCTCGACCGCCGCGAGAAACGCGCACATCCGTCCGCCGAACGAGCGCCCGACCAGCGCGACGCGCTCGCATCCGTCGGCGCGCAGCGCGTCGCGGGCGGCGCGCAGGTCATCCATCTCGGTCGCGTACTCGCGGCTCGGCCGCGCGCCGCGCGTGCGGAACGTGACGCGCCGGGACTCGATGCCGAACGGCTCGAGCGCCGTCGACAGCGCGCGAAGGATCGGCTGATCCGCGGTCCCGCCGTATCCGGGCGCGAGAACCGCCCCGCGCTTCACGCGGGTGGCGGCTTCGGAAGCTTCTGGGCGAGCTTGAGCGAGGGACCGAGCAGATCGCCGACGGCCTCGAGCCTCGCCGACATGTTCATCATGGTGAACGCGTCGGGCCGGCCGAGCGACGCGATCTCGTCCCACTTCAGCGGCGCGCTCACCGGAGCGCGCCGGATCGGCCGAACGCTGTACGGACCGGCGGTCGACTTGCCGCGCGTGTTCTGCAGGTAGTCGATGTAGATGCCGCGCCGCTTCGCCTTGCTGAACTCGAGTGTGACCAGCTTTGGGAGCTTGTCTCGCGCGAGCTGTCCGACGCGGAGCGCGAAGGAGCGGCTCTCCTCGAAGGTGTAGCGCCGCTGGATCGGCACGAGGACGTGGATGCCGCGCGATCCTGTCGTCTTCGGGAATCCGGCCAGTCCGAGATCGTCCAGGATCGCCTTCACCGCGTGCGCGACCTCCTTCACGTCGTCCCACGTCGCCCCTTCCGCGGGATCGAGGTCGATCATCACGTTGTCGGGCTTGTCCGGATCGTCGACCCGCGCGAGCCGCGGATGGATCTCGATCGCGGTGTAGTTCGCCATCCACACGAGGGTCGCCATGTCGTTCGCGAGGACGTAGCTGTTCTCGGGCTCGAGCGGATCGGTCCAGCTCGTGATCCAGTCCGGAGTGAATCCCGGCTTGTTCTTCTGATAGAAGTGCGTTCCATGGATGCCGTCGGGG
>DATBKH010000081.1:0-10822 GCA_036555955.1 Candidatus Limnocylindria bacterium
GTTCCGCTCGGATCGCGGCGCGTGATCGCTGTCGCGGGCGCCCATTCGAGCTGTCGTTCTACGCGAGAGCGGGCGCTCGGCGTGCGCGCTACCGGCCGTTCACGCGGTACGCAAACGACGTCCCGCCCGCCGATCTGTTCCGCGCTGACCTTCTCGAGCGAGACACCTGCCGGATCGACGCCCTCGAGGAAGCGAAGCCCGCCCCAAGGACGACCGGCACATCAGCACGGAGCCAGTCCTGGCGATCACCGAACGAGGCCACCTTACGCTGACGCGTCGATGAGCGACGTGACGGGTGCGCCCGCGTGAGGCCTGGCCAGATCGTCGTTCTGAACGGTGCGCCGCGCTCGGGGAAGTCGAGCATCGTTCGGGCGATCCAGACGAGCTTCGACGGCCTGTGGATGAATCTCGGCGTCGATGTGTTCGTCCGCCACATGACGCCGGCGCATTACCGACCGGGCTTGGGACTCCGTCCCGGCGAGGAAGGGCACCCCATCGCGCCGCTCGTTCCCACGCTCTACGCCGCGCTGTACGACTCGATCGCCGCGCACAGCCGCCAGGGGGTGAACGTGGTCGCCGACGTCGGTCACCACGACGCCGCGGTGCTTCGCGAGTGCGCCCGTCGCATCGCCGAGCTTCCCGCTCTCCTCGTGGGCGTGCGCTGCCCGATCGACGAGATCATGCGGCGGCGGAACGCCGGTGAGACCGGCCGCGAAGGCGAATACGCGATCGGATCCGCCGAGGAGCCCGTTCCGCCACCGGTCGCCTTGTGGCAGGAGCGCGTGCACGTCCCCGGGATCTACGACCTCGAAGTCGACACGTGGCTCCTCAGGCCCGATCAGTGCGCCGCGAGCATCCGCCACCGGCTCGCGGCCGCGCCAGCGCCCGACGCGTTCCGGCGTATTGCCGTGAGCTAGATCGACATCGCGATGGTCTTCTCGCGAGCCCACTCCTTATCTATCGTGAGCGACCGTGCGACGCGCGTTCGTCCTGGCGTGCGCGTCCCTCCTGGTCGCGACCTGCGCCCCGCCCGCGACCACGTCCCCTTCGCCGACGGTCGCGGTCGTCGTCACCGCGTCGCCGTCGCCCAGTCCTTCGGCCACGCCTTCTCCCTCACCGACGATCACACCGTCGCCCCGTCCGGATCCGCCGATCGTCGCCGAGGATCCCGTGGCGATAGCGGCGCAGATCGCGCTGGCCGAGCGGGCCGTGCGCGACCACGCCGTGGGCGGCGGCGACCTCGCGTGGTTCGGACATCTCCAGCAGCTCGCGTATCGGCGCCTCTCGGCCCGGCCCGAGCTCCGCGATGCGACGCTCGCCGCGGTCCCGGCCGAGCTGCGCCAGGCCGCGACGTCCAACCTGAACGCGACGGCCGACCTTCGCGCCACCGTGACGCCCGGCCCGGATCTGCCGAAAGCGTGGCGGATCGTCGCTCCGGCGCCGATGGACGATCTGGTGCGCTACTACCACGACGCCGAAGCCGAGTTCGGTGTGCCGTGGTCGTATCTCGCGTCGATCCACCTTGTCGAGACCCGCATGGGACGGATCCGCGGTACGTCGACCGCCGGCGCGCAGGGGCCGATGCAATTCCTGCCGTCGACCTGGGCCGCGTACGGCGATGGAGACATCAACTCGGATCGCGACTCGATCCGCGCGGCGGCGCGCTACCTGAAAGCGAACGGCGCTCCGGCGAACATGGCGAACGCGCTGTTCCGCTACAACCACTCCGACCGCTACGTGCGTGCCGTGACCGCGTACGCGGAGGTCATGCGCGCGGAGCCCGACGCGTACCGCGGCTACTACAACTGGCAGGTCTATTACCTGACGACCGGCGGCGATGTCCTTCTGCCCGTGGGCTACGGAGCGTGACCTAGCTCTTCACCGCCACGGCTTCGATCTCCACGAGGAAGTCCGGATCCGCGAGGCTCGCGACGACCACGAACGTGCTCGCGGGCGGCGGCTGCGACAGATAGCGGCGCCGCACTTCGCCGATCTTCGCGCGATACTCGAGCTTCGTCGCGAAGACGGTGATCTTCGTCAGGTCGGCGAACGTCGCTCCGGCCGACGCGAGCGTCTCCTTCAGGCTCTCGAACACCGCGACGGCCTGCGCCTCGATGTCGCCGTGGCCGACGACGTTTCCCGCGGCATCACGGCCCGAGACGGCTCCCGCGAGATAGATCGTGTTTCCGGCAACGACGGCCGACGAGTACGCGGGCTTGCCGTCGGCCATCGCCTCTTTGCCGCTGATGAGGTGGCGGTTCGGCACTAGCGCACGATGACAGAAAGCGGATCGATGAGCGCGCCGTCGCGCCAGACGCTCCAGTGGACGTGCGGGCCGGTGGTGAGCCCGGTCATCCCGATGTTCCCGATGCGGTCGCCAGCCCGGACGACGTCGCCCGCCTTGAGCGGTGGCGGGAACGTGGTGTTGTCGAGATGGGCGTACATCGAGACGAGGCCGCCATCGTGCGCGATGACCACCACCTCGGCTCCGTCGAGCATCGTCCCGGCGAAGACGACGGTTCCCGGTGCGGGCGCGAGGATCGCCGTACCCCAGGCCGTCGCGATGTCGACGCCGGTGTGGAAGTGCGCGTAGTACGTGCCTTCATAGTCGAGGGGCGGCTCGAACCAGAACGGTGTGGGGCCGAATCCCTGGCTCAGCTCTCCGTTCACCGGCATCTGCCACGCGACCGGGGCGCTCAGCGACGCGCCGTTCGCGATCAGCCGCGCGCTGCTCGTCGCGTCGGTGGTGAGCTCCCAGCGGAGCATGGCGGCGGTCGCGTCGTCCATCAGATCGGCGCGCGACCGGAGCAGTCCGCCGCGCACGCGCGGGTCGTAGACGGCCTGGAGCTTGGCCGTGATCTCGGCGTCGTGTGCGGCGAGCGCGCGGAGCTCGGCGCTCATCGCTTTCTGCGAGTCGGCCACGCCAGCCGCGTACGTGATCAGCGCGTCGTAGCTGTCGAAGGAGCGCGGATAGGCACGGGCGAGCGGCGCGGCGCGCGGCGGGGCCGACGCGGTCGGCCCGTCGTCGGCGGAGGCCGGCGCCGAAGAGCCCGCGACGCACAGCGTCGCGACAGCCAGACAGAGGGTGGCCCGCAAGCGGGCGCTGATGGCTCTCATCCCTTCCCGCTGCGAATCCTCGCGATGTCCGCTCGGTTAGGCGTCAGTTGGGTACCCAGCGGCCGGGTGGACTAGAGGTAGTTCGGTAGGAGAGCGGCCGAGCGACACGATCGCCAAGCGGGGCGGCACGGATCGCCGGTAAGCGCCTGTGTCCTCAGTGCGAACAGTACTCGCGAAGGGGGGACGAAAACTTAGAAGAAATTCCGCAATTTGAATGAGTGGCGCACTGTGTGCTCCTGGTCGTGCGATCGAGACCAAGAGCGGGAGGCGAATCCATGGGAGCGAATCACGTTCGAGGCAAGACGATCCGCTGGACCTACGACGACGGTCCGATGAAGGGCAAGACGTTCGAACACCGCTTCGGAGACGACGGCATCGTGAGCTGGCGCGAGGTCGGCGGAGCGGCGGCGCCGAAGGCGCCAACGAACGGCTCGAGCAAGACGCCGCAGCCGGCCGAAGACAGCAGCGCGAAATACGAGGCCGTTCCCATCAACGAGGACGTTCAGGCCGTCTCCTACCTGTCCGGCTCCGGCTTCACCCTGACGAGCATCCTGGACTTCAATTCGGGAACGGTCGTGAGCTTCGCATCGAACGAAAAGCAGCTCGTCCCGCAGCGCGGAATGTTCGAGGTCGCAGAGCGCGTTAAGTAACGTCATGGAGCTCGGGATCTACAGCTTCGGGGAAGCGACGCCCGATCCCGAGACCGGCCGGACGATCAGCGCGCGCGAGCGGATCCAGCGGCTCCTCGAGGAGATCGAGCTCGCCGACTCGGTCGGTCTCGATGTCTACGGGCTCGGGGAGCACCACCGCAGCGAGTTCGTCGTTTCCGCGCCCGCCGTCGTCCTCGCGGCCGCCGCCGCGCGAACGAGACGCATCCGACTCACCAGCGCCGTCAGCGTCATCAGCTCCGACGACCCGGTACGCGTCTTCCAGCAGTTCGCGACCCTCGATCTGATATCGGGCGGACGCGCGGAGATCATGGCCGGCCGCGGCTCGTTCATCGAGTCGTTCCCGCTCTTCGGCTACGACCTCGCCGACTACGACGCGCTGTTCGAGGAGAAGCTCGGGCTCCTCCTGAAGGTGCGCGCGTCCGAGCGCGTGAGCTGGAGCGGCACGCATCGCGCGCCGATCGAGAACCTGCCGGTCTACCCCCGGCCGGTCCAGGATCCGCTGCCCGTATGGATCGCCGTCGGTGGGCACCCCGAGTCGGTCGTGCGTGCGGGAAGACTCGGACTTCCCCTCGCGCTCGCCATCATCGGTGGCGAGCCGAGGCGCTTCGTCCCGCTCATCGATCTGTACCGCGAAGCGGCCCGCCGTGCCGGGCACGACCCCGCTCAGCTCCGCGTGAGCATCAACTCGCACGGTCTCATCGAGGAGGACTCGCGGCAGGCCGCCGACGACGCGTACGCAGCGTCGTCCTACGTCATGGCGAAGATCGGCCGCGAGCGCGGCTGGCCCGCGATGACCCGCGAGCGCTTCGAGGCGGAGCGCGGGCCGCTCGGCGCCAATCTCGTCGGGTCGCCGGAAGAGGTCGCGGAGAAGATCGTCTACGAGCACGGGCTGTTCGGTTTCGACCGTTTCCTGATGCAGATGAGCGTCGGGACCTTGCCGCACGAGAAGGTCATGCGCTCGATCGAGCTGTTCGGCACGAAGGTCGCACCGCTCGTTCGGAAAGAGATCGAGCGCCGGCATGCGCCGATCCCCATGCCGGAGCATGTTTAGAAGCGCCTGTATCGCTCGCCGCATTCCGGGTAGCCGAATGAACCGGTGCTAGGCTCAGCCCCTACGTCTCGGGGGAGGATCAGATGTTCATTCGCCATTCTTCGATCGTCTTTGTCCTAGCGCTGGTCGTCGCAACGGCATGCGCACCGGCGGGGACGCCTGGAACGAGTGGTTCGCCCGGGGCGTCGGCTACCGGCGGCGCCGCGAGCACGCTCGTCATCGACCGGGACACGAGCGACCTCATCTCGCTCGATCCGGCCGTCCTGTACGAGTTCAGCGCGGTCTTCATGACGCACAACGTGTACGAGACGCTGGTGAAGTTCGAAGGCACCGACCTCGCGACCATCAAACCCGGGCTCGCCACGAGCTGGGAGATCAAGGACACCGGCAGTACCAACGACATCACGTTCAAGCTCAAGTCCGGGGTGAAGTTCGCGAGCGGAAATCCGCTGACCGCGGATGACGTCGTTTACACGGTGCAGCGCGCGATCAAGCTGAACAAGTCCCCGGCGTTCCTCTTCACCGACATCGCGGGCCTGAAGGCGGAGAGCATCAAGGCGACCGATCCATCGACGGTGGTGATCAGCCTGCCGAAGACGGCGAGCGCCCAGGCCTTCCTGACGATCCTCACGTTCACGATCGGCGGGGTCGTCGACTCGAAGGAAGTGAAGGCGAAGGAAACGGCCGGCGACTCGGGCTCGGCCTATCTGCTCGACCACTCGGCGGGGAGCGGCCCCTTCATGGTCGATCACTGGACCAAGAACACCGAGGTGCTTCTGAAGGCGAATCCCAACTACAGCGGGACGAAGCCGTCGCTGAGCGGGGTGCTCTTCAAGCACGTGCCCGAGCCGACGAATCAGCAGTTCGCGCTCGAGAAGGGCGACATCGACATCGCCAACGACCTTGGACCGGAGCAGATCTCCGCGCTTCAGGGGAAGGCGGGCGTCACGACGATCTCGGCCGACAGCCTGTTGCTCGTCTATGTCGGCATGAACGCGATGGTGAAGCCGCTCGACAACGTGAAGGTCCGTGAGGCCCTTCGCACCGCGGTGGACTACGACGGGATCGTGAAGGATCTCATCAAGGGCAACGGCAAGAAGATCCAGGGCATCGTCCCGAAGGGCCTTGCCGGCAGCAACGATGCGACGCCGTTCCAGGCCGACGTCGCGAAGGCAAAGTCGCTGCTGCAGGAAGCTGGGCAGACGGCGATCACCCTCGAGTTCCTTGTCCCGACCGGCCAGGCGCCCGGCGGCGCCGCGTGGAGCGACATCGCCGCGAAGCTGAAGTCGGACTGGGAAAAGATCGGCGTGACCGTGAACATCAAGGCGACGACGAGCGCGGACCTGCTCGCGACGTATCGCGCGCAGAAGGGCCAGCTCGTGATGATCAACTGGGGTCCGGACTACCCCGATCCTGACGCGAACGTCGGTCCGTTCACCGACTATGGTGCGAAGTCCATCGCCTATCGCAACGGCTGGGACGACGCCACGATCGCGCAGAAGGGTCGTGCGGCCGCGCTCATCACCGATCCGACGCAGCGGGCCGCCGCATACAAGGAGATCACCGAGTACGTGCTGCACAACGGGCCGTACGTCGTGCTGTACCAGCCCACCGAGCTCTTCGGTCTTCGCTCGAACGTGAAGGGCTTCAACTGGAGCTCGATCGGATGGGCGGAGCTCGCCTCGATAACCAAGTAGCAGTCGCAAGGCGCCATGCGGTTCCTCGGGTTCCTCGCCCGAAGGATCGTCGGGATCGCGGCGGTGATGGTCGGCGTTTCGATCATCACCTTCGCGATCTCGCACGTGATCCCCGCCGATCCAGTCGCCGCGGCGCTCGGCGACCACGCCACGGATCAGCAGATCGCCGCGTTCCGGGCTGAGTACCACCTCGACCGGCCGCTGCCCGAGCAGTACCTCACCTATGTCACCGGACTTCTGCACGGCGATCTCGGTCACAGCATCCGCACGCGCCGTCCGGTCTCCGACGACCTCTTCGACTCGTTTCCCGCCACCATCGAGCTCTCGCTCGCGGCACTGCTCGTCGCGATCGTCGTCGGGATCCCCGCCGGCGTGTGGTCGGCGATCGCCCGCGGCCGCCTACCCGATCATCTGGTTCGTATCGCGTCGCTCATCGGCGGGTCGATCCCGGTGTTCTGGCTCGGCCTCATCGTCATCGGCCTCTTCTACTACCAGCTCGGCTGGCTTCCCGGCGGCGCGCGCATCGACACGTTCGTCGCGCCGCCGCCGACGCGCACCGGCCTGTACGTGATCGACAGCCTTCTCGCGGGCGATCTCGAGGCGCTCCGGAGCAGCGTGCTGCACCTGGTGCTCCCGGCGCTGACGCTCGGCTACTTCTCGACGGCGGTGATCGCGCGGATGACGCGCTCGAGCATGCTCGAGGTCCTCGGCCAGGACTACATGCGCACCGCTCGAGCGAAGGGGCTGCAGGAGCGGCTCATCGTCCTCCGCCACGGACTTCGCAACGCGCTCATCCCCACCGTCACGATCCTCGGTCTCACGTTCGGGAGCCTGCTCTCGGGCGCGGTCCTGACCGAAACGATCTTCAGCTGGCCGGGCCTCGGCCGGTACGCGACGGCCGCCGCCATCGCGCTCGACTTCCCCGCGGTGCTCGGCGTGACGCTGCTCGCGGCGATCGTCTATCCGCTCGCAAACCTCGTCGTCGACATCGCGTACTTCTGGCTCGATCCCCGGACGCAGCATGGCTAGCGCCGCGGCCGTGCCGGTGCGCGGCATTCGCCTCGTCGCGCGGGCGCCGATCCTGGCGAATCCGCTGAACCTGGCCGCGATCGCGCTCATCGCGGTCCTCGCGCTCTGCGCCGCCCTCGCGCCGCTCCTCGCGCCGTACGACCCGCTCGCCCAGGATCTCAGCTCACGCTTGCGGCCGCCCTCCGGCGCGCACTGGCTCGGGACCGACTCGCTCGGGCGGGACATCGCGAGCCGGATCCTCTACGGGGCGCGCATCTCTCTCGTCATCGGCGTGGTCGTGGTGGTGTCCGCGGGCGTCGTCGGGACGGTCATCGGGCTCGTCGCCGGCTACGCCGGCGGCTTCGTCGACGAAGGTCTCATGCGCCTCACCGAGGTCTTTCTCGCGTTTCCGGCATTGATCCTCGCGATGGCCATCGCGGGCGCGCTCGGGCCGAGCCTGACGAACGCGATCATCGCCATCGCCGCGGTCACGTGGGCGGTGTACGCGCGGCTCACGCGCGGGCAGATCCTCTCGCTCCGACGCCGCGAGTTCGTCGAGGCCGCGCGAGCCATCGGCGCGACCCGCGTGCGGATCCTCTGGCGCCATCTGCTTCCGAACGTGATCGCGCCGCTGATGATCCAAGCGAGCTTCGACCTGGGCTCATCGATCATCGCCGCGGCCGGGCTCAGCTTCATCGGTTTCGGCGCGCAGCCGCCAACGCCGGAGTGGGGAGTGATGATCAGCGAGGGGCGGAACTACATCAGCACCCAGCCCTGGCTCTCACTCTTCCCGGGGCTTGCGATCCTGCTTGCTGTCGGCTCCTTCAACCTGCTCGGCGACGGCCTTCGCGACGCCTTCGATCCCCGGCTCCGCCGCGCCGACCAGTGAGCGTCAGAAGCGGATGTTGATGAGGGGTCTCGCGTCGGGCCCGCCGCCGAGCGGGACGGTCGCGAGGAGCACGAGCACGACGACGACGAGAACGAGGAGCCCGATGGCGAGACCAGCCGAGAATCCGTTCTCCGTTCGCATGCCCTAGCGGGAGCACTCAGCGTGCCGCGGGCAGAGACGTAGGCATGAGCACGCTTGTCTGTCGAGCGAGCAAGAGTACGCAACGCCTATTGCCCGCTGGCGTTCCGATGCGAGAGGATGAAGCGGTTGCTTCGCCCCCTGGTATTTCTCATTGGGCTTTGCCTTGTCTCGGCCTGCACGAGCCCGGCTCAGGCCGTGCCCTCGCCGACCGCAACGCCGCCGAGCGTCGCGGCGACGCCGACCGCGAGCCCCGTCGCGCGAGCGCTCACGATCGCACGCGCGTCGACGACGCCCCACTTCCCGTACACGCCACAGTCCGAGTGGATCCCGACGCAGACCAATTACTGGACGGGACGCGACGGTGCGTCGATCGACTACATCGTCATTCATTACACCGACATCAGCTACGCACGGACGCTCCACGCCTTCTACACGCTCTCCTCCGACGTGAGCGCGCATTACGTCATCCGCGGTGACGGCCACATCGCCCAGATCGTCGGCGAGGCGGACACCGCCTGGCACGCCGGGAACGCGTGGTTCAACCTGCATTCGATCGGCATCGAGCTCGAGCTCGACCGAGTGACGAATCCTGCGTTCACCACCGAGCAGTACTACGCGGCGGCATCCCTCGTCTGCGCGATAGCCGCACGGCACGGGATCCCGCTCGACCGCGCGCACGTCGTCGGGCACAACGAAGTGCCGGGCAGCACGCACACCGATCCCGGACCGACGTGGGGATGGCCGCACTTCATGTGGCTCGTGAGTCTCTGCGCGCCGCCGACCAGCGCTTCGGTGCATGCGAGCTTCGTGTCGGAGACGCCTTACCCCGAGATCGAGGTGAACGAGCAGGCGCGGGTGTCGGTCGTCCTGCGCAACACCGGCTCGACCGCTTGGCGAAAGGGCACCGGCCAGGAGGCGCGCCTCGGGATTCCCGGGAACTCTCGCGATCTGGCGTTCCTCGGAGAAGGCTGGCCCGCGCCCGAGCGACCGGCCGTCCAGCAGGAGGACATCGTTCCTCCCGGCGACACGGCGACGTTCTCCTTCATCGTGAGGGGGCTGCTTCCCGGGACGTACGTGCTTCCGTTGCAAGGCGTGGTCGACGGTGGTGCGTGGATGGATGACATGGGCATGTTCACCGTCGTCACCGTTCGCTGAGAGCCGGCTCCGCCGCACGTAGCGGCAGCTCGATGTGGACCGTCGTGCCGCGACCCACCTCGCTCTCGATTCGCATCGCGCCGCCGTGCTGCTCGACGATCCCGCGCGAGATGTAGAGACCCAGCCCGATCCCGACATGGCGGCGGTCGTCGACGTTGCCCGCACGCCGAAAACGGTCGAATACATGTGGCAGGTCGTCCGGCGGGATCCCGATCCCCTTGTCGCAGACGGTGATGAGCGCCTTCTCGTCGCGGCGCTCGACGATGACGCGGACCGGCTCGCCGCGCTCGCTGTACTTCACCGCGTTGTCGACGAGGTTCTCGAGGAGCTGGACGATCCGGACCGCGTCGAAGTCACCCACGACCGGACCGTGCGCCTCGAGGACGACACCGTGATCGGCCGGCCGCTCGCGAGCGGTGACCTCCCGCGCCAGCTCGACGAGATCCGCGCGCTCGCGATGGATCGTGAGCCGGCCGAGGTCGAGGCGCGACGCGTCGAGCAGCTCGTCCACGAAGACGCGGAGGCGCTTCGCCTCCCGCGAGATCCGCGCGAGTCCTTCGAGGTCCGCGGGCGCCTTCGGATCGCGCCGCGCGCGATGCTCGAGGTACTGCGTCTGCGCTACCAGTGTCGTCAGGGGAGTCTTCAGGTCGTGAGCGGCCGATGACAGGAAGTCTTCCTTCAGATGCGTGGCCTGCTCCTGGGCGCGCAGAGCGGTCGCCTCGTCGATGAGCGCACGGCTCTCGAGGATGACCGCGGCCTGATCGGCGAGGAGCTTCACCAGCGTCACGTCGTCCTCCGCGAAGAGCGGCGCACGCGGTGCGAGGACCATGAGGACGCCAAGCTTTCGCTCCCCCGCGGTGATGGGCGCGATGATGACGCTGCTGACGAGGCGCCCGCGGTAGGTCGCGATGTTCGCGGGATCCTGCCGCGCCAGATCCTCGTAGAAGACCGGCCGCTGCTCGTCGTACGCGCGGCGCGCCGGCAACGTGGAACCCGGGCCCCCCGGAAACGGCTCCGGCGAACGTGCCTGCCGGAAATACATGACGTCGTTCGCGTCGGCGAGCGCGACCTGCGCGCTCGCCCCGGTCGCCGC
>DATBKH010000082.1:0-8753 GCA_036555955.1 Candidatus Limnocylindria bacterium
TCGATGCTCGGAGGCTCGGCGCCGGAGTCGCTCGAGGCACGCATGGCCCGGTACGCCGGTGGCCAGCAGGCGCAGGCGACGGAGACGAAGAAGGAACGCAAGCGCTCGCGTCGGGAGATCGACCCGTTCGCGACCCTGTCCGGCGACGTTCAGGACAAGCGGTTCAGCCAGCGCGTCGCGCGCGACATCGCACGCGCCGATCTGCGCCTGCGTGTCGCGGAGTACTACTACATCCGCGTCGGCCTGGCGCTCGGTCTCGCGGCGGTGCTCATGCTCCTCCGCGACCCGCTCTCCGCGCTCGTCGGCGCGCTGCTCGGGTACTTCGTCCCGCGCATCTGGGTCGGCCGGCGCATCGGGAGCCGGCTGAACGCCTTCAACAAGCAGCTCCCGGACACGATCACGCTGCTCTCGAACTCATTGCGCGCCGGCTCCAGCTTCCTCCAGTCCGTGGAGCTCGTCTCGCGAGAATCGCCCGCTCCGATGGGACTTGAGATGGGCCGCGTCGTGCGCGAGGTGAACCTCGGTCTCGGCATGGAGGAGGCTCTCGCGAACATGGTGCGGCGCATCAAGAGCGATGACCTCGACCTCATGGTCACCGCGATCGGCGTCCAGCAGCAGGTCGGTGGAAACCTCGCCGAGATCCTCGACACGATCGCCTTCACGATCCGCGAGCGTGTCCGCATCAAGGGCGAGATCCGCACCCTCACCGCGCAGGGCCGGTATTCGGGCTACCTCGTGGCGTTCCTGCCGATCGCGATCGCGGTGACGCTGAACTTCATCAACCCGGAGTTCATGCAGCCACTCTTCACCGAGCTCATCGGACAGATCCTTCTTGTTGTCGGAGCGATCATGATGGCCATCGGCTTCTTCGCGATCCGCAAGATCACGGACATCAAGGTCTAGCCGTGGAAATCCTCGTTCTCGCCGGCGTCGTCGGCTTCGGAGTCTTCCTCGTCTTCGCCTCGTTCCTCGTCGGGCAGCAGCTCGACCCGGTCCAGGCGCGGCTGCAGCAGATCTCGGTCAAGCCGCGCACTCTGGAAGAGCTCGAGCTGCAGCGACCGATCGCAGAGCGCACCCTCAAGCCGATCGTCCAGGGTCTTGCGGCGGTCATCTCTCGGTTCTACCCGGCGAACACCGCGCGGTCGCTCCAGATCCGCCTCAAGCGCGCGGGCATGGAGACGACGAGCGTCGAGTTCTTCCTCGGCATAAAGGCGTTCGTCGGCATCTTCGGCGCGATCGCCGCGTCGTCCCTCCTGAACCTCATCACCGGGGATTCGCTCGCGACCGTCGGCGGGCTCTTCGGCGGTCTCATCCTCGGCTTCGTCATCCCCGACTTCTACCTGAACAGCCGCGGCAGCGGCCGCGGGTCGGCGATCCTGGACCAGCTCCCGGACGCCCTCGACCTGCTCACGATCTCGGTCGAGGCCGGTCTCGGCTTCGACGCCGCGATCGTGAAGGTCACCGAGAAGATGAAGGGCCCGCTCACCGACGAGCTGAAGCGCGCGGCCGCGGAGCAGCGCGTCGGCAAGTCCCGCCAGGAGGCGCTGCGCGGCATCAGCGAGCGCGTCGAGGTGAAGGAGCTCCAGCAGTTCATCTCCGCCATCATCCAGGCCGACCAGCTCGGCGTGTCGATGTCGAAGGTCCTGCGGATCCAGTCCGAGCAGCTGCGCACCGACCGCCGCCAACGCGCGGAGGAGAAGGCGGCCCGCGCCCCGATCCTCATCATGTTGCCTACGGTGGGCTGCATCTTCCCGTCGCTCTTCATCGTGATCCTCGCGCCTGCGGCGCTCTCCGCGATGAAGTCCTGCGGCTCGGTCTAGAACGCTCCGCGGCCCGGCTCGCGTCACGAACCGGACCCGCGGGACGGTGCTCGCTACGCGCTGCGACGTCGCCGCCAGCTTCCTGACGCGAGGGCTCGGCCTCATCCCGCGCGCGCGGCTCGACGAAGGCGGGGGACTCCTGATCACGAAGACCGGATCGATCACGATGTTCCTCATGCGCTTCGCGATCGACGCGGTCTTCCTGGATCGCTCGCTGCGCGTCCTGCGGGTCGTCCACGACCTGCGTCCGTGGGTGCCCGCCGTCGGTGCGCCGCGCGGCACGGACAGCGTGCTCGAGCTGCCCGCGGGGACCGCGGCGCGCACCTTCACGCAAGCCGGTGACGAACTCATCCTGTCGGGTTCAGCCGAGAGCTGATGGAGCTCGCGACCGCGGTCCGTGACGTGGTCCTGGCACCGCGCTGCGCCGGCTGCGGCGCCCCGGGCGGATGGTTCTGCGTCGCCTGCCGAGACACGTGCGATCCGGTGACTCACGAGGTCCCGATGCCGGTGCGTGCCGCCGGCTCGCACGAGGGGCCGCTGCGCGAGGCAGTCCACCGGCTCAAGTACGGCGGCGAGCCGGGACTCGCGGACGACCTGGGCGCCCTCGTCGCGGTCGAGCTGGCGCGCGATCTCGCCCGCGGCGTCGTCCTCGACACCGTCGTGCCGGTGCCGCTGCACCGCCTGCGCGCCGCCGCCCGCGGTTACGACCAGGCGCTGCTCCTGGCACGTGCGGTCGCCGAGCGCACCGGCGTCCCAGTTCGCACAGCGCTCCATCGGATCCGGACCGGCCGCCCGCAGGTGGAGCTCGACCGGACGGCCCGCGCGGCGAACGTGCGCGCGGCGTTCGTCTCGGAAGCCGGCCTGCTCCGTGGCCTTCGGGTCGCGCTCGTCGACGATGTCGCGACGACCGGCGCCACGCTCATGGACGCGGCGGCGGCAGCGCGGGCCGCGGGCGCCCGAGCCGTGCGCGCCTACGTCGTGGCCCTCGACGTATGAAGCGCTCGCGCTGGTTCGCTCGCGGCCTGCTCCTGTTCGTGCTGGCGTTCGCGAATCTCAACGACATCCGTGCCGGCGAAATCTCGCCCGGCGGCGAGGCGCCCGGCCTGTGGTCGCCCGATGTCCTCCCGAACGCGCTCTTCGCGTGGACGGTCATCGACGAGCACGACGTCGACTACGACGAGTTCACCGGAAACGACGGCGCAAAGCTCGATCGGGAGGCGTACTTCTTCCGCGCGTGCGGCGTCTCCACCGCGACCGCGCCACCGCGCGCAACGCGCAGCGCCGGCGGCCCGCCCGCGCCCGGCCCGAACGACCACGTGTGTTCGGTGTTTCCTCCGGGCATGGGGCTTCTGGCGCTTCCGTTCTTCGCGCCGTTCGTCGTCGCCGGGTTCAAGCCCCTCGACCTCGGTCTGCTCGTGCATGGCGGGCATGTCGTCGCCGCCCTCGTCGAGGTCCTCGCGACGCTCCTGCTCTGGTCGGTCGTGCGGCGCTTCGCGAGCGCGCGCTGGTCGATCGTGCTCGTCGTCCTGTACTTCCTGGCGACGAGCGTGCGCACCGTCGCGAGCCAGGCGCTGTGGCAGCACGCAGGCGTTCACCTCGGGGTCGCGAGCGCCCTCTGGCTCGTGCTACGCGAAGAGCCCATCGGGCTGGGCCGGGAGCTTCTGGCCGGGGTCGCGGTCGGATTGGGCGCGGTGGTGCGGCAGACCACGGCACTGGTCTCGATCGGGCTGAACGGCCTGCGCCCGATGCGGCTCCTCGTCGGGCTCATCGGCCTCGCGATCGGCCTCGCGCCACTCCTCGCGTACGACTACGTCGCGTTCGGGTCACCTCTCGAGCAGGGCTACGGGACGAAGCCCTTCGACACGCCGGTCCAGACGGGCCTCTACGGACTGCTGCTCTCGCCGTCGCGCGGGCTCTTCGTGTACTGCCCCTACCTCGTGTTCGCGTTCCTCGCGCTCATCCGGGCGTGGCGCTGGCCCGGCGAGGTCGCCGTTCGATTACGCGGACTGTTCGTCGTGTGGCTCGCCACGCTCGTGCTGTACTCGACGTACGCGGAGTGGTGGGGAGGCCGCGTCTTCGGAGCGCGCTTCCTCGACGACCTCGCGCCGATCCTCTTCGCCGCAATCGCATGGGGGACGTCCGTCGGGCTGCTCCGGTCGCGAATCGCGAGGGCGCTCTTCGGGCTGCTCGCGATCTGGTCGGTCGTCATCTTCCAGGCCGCGGCGTTCCTCTACGACAAGTCCTGGGACACGCTGCCGGTGAACGTGAACGACGATCCATCGAAGCTCTTCAACTGGTCTGATCCGCAGTGGCTTGCCGTTCTCAAGATGGCCCCGATGGCCGACGAGCGCGTCCTCGGCGGCGCGCTGCTCAGCGTCCTCGTGGTCGCGCTGCTCGTTCGGCTCGAGCTACGTGCCGAACGCGGGAGTGCGCTAGCGTCCCCGGTGTGACCGCGTTCCTCGTCTTTTTCGGTCGCGGCGGCTCCAACGAGATCGAACGTCAGCTGGACACGGTGCGCATCGCGATCGGTCGCCTCGTCCTCGGACGCGCCGGCGACGCGGGATTCTCGCGGCTGTACGGGGTCACGAACGACGAGGAAGCGGCGGCCGCGTTCCAGGCGAAGGGCGCGGCCATCCTTCCCGCGCGCACGTCGCCGTTCCACTTCGGCCAGGAGCTCGCTCGCATCGTGCACGAGAAGAGGCTCGATCGCGTCTGCACGATCGGAGCGGGCGCCGGCGCGCTCCTCGAGACGAGCGAGCTGCGCGCTCTTCGCGAGGACCTGGAGTCGAGCGAGGCGGTCGTGCTCTCCAACAACTCGTTCTCGGCGGATCTCGTCGCCTTCACGCCGGCCGCGGCACTCGATGCGATCGACCTGCCGGCGACCGACAACCCGTTGCCGCGCCGTTTGCATCAGCAGGCCGGCCTGTCCTCGCGGCAGCTCGAAAAGTCGGCCGCGACGCTGCTCGACGTCGACACCCCGACGGACGCGGCGCTCCTCACGCGCCATCCGCGCTGCCCGCCAGAGCTGCGTTCGCTGCGCGCGTGGCAGGAGATCCTTGCCGGCCGCATCGACGCGCTCATGCGCCTGGTGACGACGCCGGAGAAAGAGCTGTGCGTCGCCGGCCGCGTCGGCGCGCCCGTATGGACGTTCATCGAGACGCAGACAGCCTGTCGCGTCAGGATGCTCGCCGAGGAGCGCGGGATGCAGGCCGCGGGCCGCGACACCTCCGGTGAGGCGCGCTCCGCGCTCGGATTCCTGTACCAACAGCTCGGCCCGACGGAGTTCTTCGAGAAGATGCGCGAGCTCTGCGACGGCATGCTCTTCGATTCGCGCGTCCTCTTCGCGCACATGGGCTGGCGCCCGACCGCCGAGGAGCGCTTCGCATCCGATCTCTTCATCAGCGACCGCATCAGCGCCGAGCCTCTCCGGACGTTCACGGAAGCCGCGGCCGCCGCGCCGTTCCCGCTGCTGCTCGGCGGCCACACCCTCGTTTCGGGCGCCTTCTGGACGATGGTCGAGGCGGCCTGGGCGGGACACCCCGAGCCCTGAGCGCGCTCTTCGACCACCACATCCACAGCGACCGGTCGGACGGCACCGTGTCGCTCGCGGAGCGCGCGAAGAGCGTCGCGGTGCGCCCGCACGGGATCTCCGACCACTATCCGTGGCGCGAGAAGCTGCGCGACGAAGACGACGTCAAGCGCTATGTGGACGACGCCGCGAAGCTCGGCCTGCGCGTCGGTCTCGAGTACGACCTCGGCGTCGCCCCGCCGCTCGGCGCGGCGACGCGTGCGTCGCTGCACTACCTCATCGGCGCGATCCACCAGCTGACCATCGACGGCGTGCGTATCGGGTACGACGACGCGGGTGCCTACGTGAAGGGCCGCACCGCGCAATTCGGCGAGCGCGACCGGTTCAGCGATCCCGTGCTACAGCGGAAGATCCTCGAACGGACGCTGGAGGTCGTGGCGGAAGGCATCGAGCGCGATCGCATCGACATCCTCGGTCACCCGACCTTCTCGGCGCTGCAAGCGCTCGGCGATCCCGAGCGCGTGTATCCCGAAGAATGGCAGGAGAAGCTCATCGCTCTGTGCGTAAAGGGCCGGATCGCGATCGAGATCAACGAAAGCTACGGCGTGCCGCATCGCGAGTTCCTCGTACGCGCGGCTCGGGCGGGAGCGCTGTTCTCGGTCGGGAGCGACACCCACTTCGAGATTCGGCCGCTCGATCGGACGGACGCAATGATCGCCGCCGCGTCCTTGCCCCGGGAGCGCTTCCTCGCGGGCAGCGGACTACGGGCGAGCGCGCGGGGCACCGGCCGGGGCTAGGTCGCGGGCGCGTCCTCGGCCAGGAGCTCGTACAGCAGAAGGGCGATCGCGAGCAGCAGAACGAGGTGGACGGCGTTGCCGCCGAGGTTGGCGGCCTGCGCGACGAACCACGCCACGACGAGGACCCAGACCGCCGTCCAGCGGACCCGATGGCCCGTCGCATTCGTCACGAATGGCAGGCTATCGCCCGTATACTTTTCATGCAGGACCACCTGCGATCCGCGGCAGGAGGGGAGCCGTGTTCCGAGGACTGTCGGTCTACACCGGAAACGCCCACCCCAAGTTCGCCCGAGACATCGCCGCTCATCTGGAGATCCCGCTCGGCGACGCGGACGTCACGAAATTCGCGAACGATGAGATCTTCGTCAAGATCAACGAGAACGCGCGCGAGCACGACGTGTACGTCGTCCAATCGCTCGTCGGTCCGTCGGTCAGCGACGCGATCATGGAGCTCGTCATCATGCTCGACGCCTTCAAACGCGCCTCGGCCGGCCGCATCACCGCGGTGATGCCGTACTACGCGTACGGCCGCAGCGACAAGAAGGACCAGCCGCGCGTGCCCATAACCGCGCGCCTGCTGGCGGACATGGTCGGCATGGCGGGGGCGGACCGCTTCCTCACCATGGACATGCATCAGATGCAGATCCAGGGCTTCTTCTCCATCCCGGGCGATGAGCTCTCGGCCCGGAACCTCCTGGTCGAGTCGTTCCGCTCGATCGTCGAGAAGGATCCGGAGGGGGTCGCGCTCGTCGTGCCGGACCTCGGCTACGCGAACGTCGGACGGCGCATCGCCGAGGCCCTCGGCATCCCCCTCGTCTTCATGCAGAAGACGCATCGCGACAACAGCGGAAAGAGCCAGGTGGTCGCGGTCATCGGCGACATCGACAAGCAGCGCGCGATCATCATCGACGACGAGATCCTCACCGGCACGACGATCCTGAACACGATCCGCATCCTCCAGGAGCGCGGCGTCAACGAGATCTACGTCGCCTGCACGCACGCGCTGCTGGCCGGAGATGCCGCCCGGCAGCTCGCCGACAGCGGAATCGAGAAGCTCATCACGACTGACACCGTCCCGTTGCGGCCTTCGGCGTTGAACACCGGCAGGATCGAGGTCCTGACCGTGGCGCCCCTCTTCGCCGAAGCCATCCGCCGAATCCACGAAGGCGAATCCGTTGGCGCGCTCTTCAACCCGCCCGGGTTGCAGCTTCCGCTGCAGGTAACGTAGCGATCGCGACCCGCAGTCCCGTGAGCTTCATCGGCGGTTTGTTCGACTCGAACGAAGGCGAGCTGCGAAAGCTTCGCAAGGTCGTCGCGCGCATCAACCAGCTCGAGCCGGAGATCGCCGGGCGCAGCGACGAGGAGCTCGCGCGCAGCACGGAGCGTTTCCGGGCGCGGCTCGCGCAGGGCGAGACGCTCGACGATGTTCTCCCCGAGGTCTTCGCGACCGTTCGCGAAGCCGCGAAGCGCACGCTCGGCCAGCGGCACTTCGACGTCCAGCTGATGGGCGGGATCGCGCTGCACAAGGGCCATATCGCCGAGATGCGCACCGGTGAGGGCAAGACGCTCGTGGCGTCGCTCGCGCTCTACGCCAACGCTCTCGAGAACAAGGGAGCGCACCTCGTCACGACCAACGACTACCTCGCGAAGACCGGCGCCGGGTGGATGGCGCCGATCTACCACGCGCTCGGTGCGAGCGTCGCGTACGTCGCCCACGAGAAGAGCGCCGTCTACGACCCCGCCGTCGAGCTCGAGGCCGTCGACCCGCGTCACCGTCACTGGCGCGACGTGACGCGGAAGGACGCGTACGCCGCCGACATCACGTACGGGCAGAACAGCGAGTTCGGGTTCGACTACCTGCGCGACAACATGGCGATGGACCTGAACGACCAGGTCCAGCAGCGCGGCCTGCACTACGCGATCGTCGACGAGGCGGACTCGATCCTCATCGACGAAGCCCGCACGCCGCTCATCATCAGCTCACCGGCGGAGGACGCGACCGAGACGTACTACACGTTCGCGCGTGTCGCGGCGCAGCTGCAGCCGGAGTCCGACTATGTCGTTGAGGAGAAGCACAACTCCGTGGCGCTGACCGAGGAAGGCATCTCGCGCGCCGAGAAGCTCCTGCGCGTCAAGAACATGTACGAAGGCGACGTCACCGCCGTCCATTACCTCGATAACGCGATCAAAGCGAAGGCGCTCTACCGCCGGGACAAGGAATACGTGGTCAAGGACGGCGAGGTCATCATCGTCGACGAGTTCACCGGCCGTCTCATGCCGGGCCGCCGCTGGAGCGATGGCCTCCACCAGGCGGTCGAGGCGAAGGAAGGACTGAAGATCCAGCGCGAGACGCGCACCTTCGCCACGATCACGATCCAGAACTACTTCCGTATGTACAAGAAGCTCGCGGGTATGACCGGTACGGCCGCGACCGAAGCGGAAGAGATGTTCAAGGTCTACAAGCTCGAGGTCACGCAGATCCCCACCAACAAGCCGATGGTCCGGCAGGACAACCCCGACCTCGTCTACAAGACCGAGCAGGGCAAGTGGGACGCCGTCGTCGCCGAGGTGAAGGAGCGCAACACGGTGGGGCAGCCGGTGCTCATC
>DATBKH010000083.1:0-4367 GCA_036555955.1 Candidatus Limnocylindria bacterium
GCTCGGTCTCCACGCGCGCGGCGCGCGCCTCCGCGAGGGCGACCCGGGTGCGCGAAGCGTCTTCCTCGGCGACGCGCGCGAGGTCGGCGGCTTCACGCGCGCGGCGAGCCGCATCGGCGGCCTCCTCATCGATGCGCGTGCGACGCTCGCGAAGGCTTGCGAGCTCCGCGGGCAGCGCGGCGAGCGCCGCCACGCTGCGTTCGCGCTCCGCGGCGATCGCCGTGAGGCTCGCCTCCAGCGCGGCGACCCTCTCGCGGGCGGTCGTTTCCGCCGCCGTCGCGTCCACGGCCGCGATCCGGCGCTCCTCTTCCTCCTGACGAGCCGCGCGGAGGTCCTCGTCCGTTCCCGCCGTCGCCGACTCGCCTTCGGCGACGAAGTCCGCGAGACGCTCCACCTCGCGGTCGACCGAGGCCATCTTCGCGGCGAGCTCGGCGCGCTGATCGGCGGTGCTGCCGAACGACGCCTTGTACCAGCGAAGAGCGCGCCGGCGAAGCTCGTTCCGGATCGTCTCGTACTCCGTCCACTTCGACGCCTGGTCCCGCAGGGCCTCCACTCGCGGACCGATCTCGCGAAGGATGTCGTTCACGCGCACGAGCTCTGTCTCGGCGGACTTGAGCCGGTTGAGGGCCTCCTCCCGGCGCAGCTGGAGGCGGCGCGTGCCGGCGGCCTCCTCGATGACCGTCCGCCGATCGGCCGGCCGCAGCGCGAGGATCTGATCGACGAGGCCCTGCCCAATGACGACGAAGGGGTTGTCGGCCAGGTTCGCGCCCGCGAGCAGGTCCTGCAGATCGCGAAGCCGCACGCGCGATCGGTTCACCAGATACTCCGCTTCGCCGCTGCGGAAGAGGCGCCGACCGACCTCGATCTCCGTGAAGTCGATCGGCAGGCGACGCGACGAGTTGTCGAGCTGCAGGAGCGCTTCAGCGTGACTCAGCGCCTTGCGCGTTTCGCTTCCGCCGAAGATGAGCTCCTCATTGCGCTTCGCGCGCAGCACTCGCGCGTTGTTCTCACCGAGTGCCCATCTGATGGCGTCCGCGAAATTCGACTTCCCCGAGCCATTCGGACCGATGATCGCGGTGATTCCAGGGGCGAATTCGAGATGCGTCTGGTGCACGAAGCTCTTGAACCCGGTGACCGTCAATGACTTCAAGACCGCGTTGTTCACGCCGCCTTCGATGACCTTGAATTCGTCGGTCACTGCGTCACGAGCTCCATGAGCTTGGCGGCGGCCGCCTCTTCGGCCGCACGTTTCGACGGACCGTTTCCCTGCGCGACGCTCCCGGCGACCTCGACCTCGACGACGAAACCGCGGCGATGCTCGGGACCGCTCACGTCGAGCGTCCGATACAGCGGCAGCGGGTGATGCCCGGCCTGCGCCCACTCCTGGAGCAGCGTCTTCGGCGACTTGCGCGGCGCACTCACCGTCGCGGCGATCGCGTCGCCCATCGTGCGCTGCACGAACGCCGCGGCCGCGGCGAGGCCGCCCTCGATGTAGCAGGCGCCGACGACGGACTCATACAAGCTCGCCGCAAGACCCACTCGGCCGCGTCCGCCCGTCTCCTCCTCGCCGCGTCCGAGACGCGCGCGCTCCGGCAGCTCGAGACGCTTTCCGATCTCGGCGAGGGCCGCCGACGACACGAGCGCGGCACGGAGCGCGGTCAGCTCGCCTTCGGTCGCGTCGGGGAAGCGCCGGTAGAGCTCCTCGCCGACGACGAGATCGACGACCGCGTCGCCGAGGAACTCGAGGCGCTCGAAGTCGCGGGCGTGCTCCTCCGGGTGCTCGTGCAGGTACGAGCTGTGCGTCAGCGCGTTCTCGAGCAGGTCGCGATCCTGGAAGACGTACCCGCCGATCTCGATGTCGGTCATTTCCTCCATAAGCGAAGAAAAGGCAGGGGCTCCGATGCCCCTGCCTCCCCTACGCGCTGCGTTCGGTGTGAGTGTGCGGCCTAAGCCACGTGCTCCTCGATGTACTCCTGGGCGTCGCCCACGGTCTTGATCTTTTCCGCCTCTTCGTCCGAGATCTCCATCCCGAACTCCTCTTCGAGGCTCATGATCAGCTCGACCAGGTCCAGCGAGTCAGCGTTGAGGTCGTCCACGAACGAGGCCTCAGGTTTCACGTCGCCCTCGTCGACGCCGAGCTGCTCGACGATGATCTTCTTGAGGCGGTCGTAGGTGTTTCCCTGCGCCAACAAAATCCTCCTCCGGGTCGAGTGCGACCCCTCCCCCGCCCGCCCGCGGCGGCAGGTCCGCGCAAGTGTCACGGCGAGCGGCGAGGCCTGTCAATCGGGTAGCGCTAAAGAAAGCGCCCTCGGCGGGCCTCTTTATGGTGAAGGCCGATGATCGACCGCTGGCGCGAGGTCTACGACCGCGAGTACCCCCGTCTCGTGCGGGCGCTGCTCGCGATCGGTCGCGACCCCGCCGCGGCCGAGGACGCGGCGCAGGAAGCCTTCGTGAAGGCGCACCGGATCGGGCTCGACAAGATCGAAAAGCTGCCCGGGTGGCTTTTGGTCGTCGGCACACGCGAGGTGTTCCGCAAGGCCAAACGGGCGCAGCGAGAGCGCGAGGTCTGGGCGTCGTTACCGGGTCGTGACGCGGGATTCGATGCCGCCGCGGACCGCGTCGACCTTCTGGCCGCGCTCGGCGAGCTTCCGGAACGGCAGCGGGCGATCGTCGTGGCGCGGTACTTCTACGGGCTCTCGTACGACGAGATCGCCGAGCACTTCGAGATCAAGAGCGGGACCGTCGGCGCCACGCTGCATCAGGCCATCGAACGCCTGCGGCAGATCCAGCTCGCCGGCCGCCTCGCGCGAGGAGCGATGCGATGAGTGATGAACGACGTGACGACGAGATCGTCGGACGCGCGCTCGCGCGCGCCATCGAGACGATCGACCTGAACGAGACGCCGTACGAGCGCTCGCGGATCGCTACCGCGCCGGTGCGCCGCGGCTTCCCGCTGTGGCAGCTCGGTGCGGCTGCGGCCGCGATCCTCCTCGCGGTCGCGCTCGGCACCTGGTTCACGCGTCCGACCGAAGAGCAGCCCGGCGGGGTGGCCGCATCACCGTCGGCCTCGGTGGGGACGTCGCCGTCCCCTGCGGGCACCCCATCGCCGACGACGACACCCGCCTTCACGGAAAGCGCGAGGCTGTACTTCGCCCGTGACGGTCTGCCGCCGGTCGGCGTGACCATCCCCAGCTCCAACCTGGGTGCGAACGTCGCGGACCGGATCGGAACGAGGCTCAGTCAGCTGCCGGTCGCCACGGCCCCGGCGGGGCTGGTCAATGCCTTCCCGAAGGGCAACGCGGTCGCCCTCGGCACGTCGGCTGTTCGTGTCACCGGCGATCTGGTGACCATCGACTACTACGTCCCGCAGAACGACTGGCAGGTGCGCGGGGCGGCGCAGACGCTCGCGCTGGTGCAGCAGCTGGTCTACACCGCGAGCGAGGAGCCCGGCATACGACGCGTGCTCGTGACGATGAACGCCGGCCAGCGTGCCACGATCGATCAGTTCGTTTGGGACAAGCCGCTCACGCGCGAAGACGTGTTCGGGTACGCGCTTTCGGCCACGCCGGACAAGATCGAGGACGGCGGCATGGGCTCCCTCGGAGAGATCGCCGATTGGCGCACGTCGGTCGACCAGGTGTCGCCCGGCCTCGGACGGTTCGTCGTCGAGTTCAAGCCGGCGCCGGGAGCGCCCGCGGATTCCACGCCACGATTTACCGCACAGCTCGAGCGACCCCAGGCGGAGAAACGTGAAGAGGACGGCAAGTGGGTCATCCGCGTGACGCTGCCGGATGGGCTATGGAATCAGCCTCCCGGCGAGGCGTTCCACTGCTGCCCGCTCAAGGTCGTTGGCAAGACCCCGATCATCGAGGCCGCCGCGTATCCGCTCACGGGCGACGCGCCGGTCAACGGCCTCTACAAGGGCGTCGGCTTCGCGCTCGTGCTCGACGACGCTCGACCCTGGCGGGCCTCGGTCCTGCAGAACCCCACGCGGCTCGTGATCGACGTCGGCGGAACGCCGAACCGCGTGAGCGATCGGATCGCCGTCTACAGCGCGCAGGCATCGCCCGCTACCCCGGGCTGCACGACGACGTGCGAGATCAAAGTCACCGGCGCCGCGCGCGTCTTCGAGGCGAACGTCGTTTGGCGGGTGAAGGACAGCGCCGGGAACGTCATCGCCGACGGACACTTCCTCACGAGCCTCGGGTCGAGCCCGATCTGGGGAACGTTCGACACGAGCCTCGTGCTCCCGAGGACTTTCACCGGCAATGCCACGCTCGAGCTCTACGAAGCGAGCCCGAGGGACGGCAGCGAGCAGGGGCTCGTCCAGATCCCGCTGACGATCCGATAGCCGAGCAAGGAACGAC
>DATBKH010000084.1:0-7568 GCA_036555955.1 Candidatus Limnocylindria bacterium
GCGGGTTGTGCCCCGAGCCGGGGACAGGACCCGCGGCCCGAGGCGGCGCGCGCCGTCGGTTCCCGCCCGCCGTAGCCTTCGGGCCTGATGCCGCATCCGCTAGGCGACGAGCTCACCGAGCTGCACGTGCACCTGGGCGGCGCCGTCGATCCGGCCGCCATGTGGGGGATCGCGCACGACCAGGGGATCAGGCTGCCGACGAAGGACTACTGGGAGTTCGTCGACCTCATCACCGTTCGCAAGCAGACGAAGAAGTCTTTCGAGGATTTCCTCGCCCTGTATCACTGGACCGAGCTGATCCAGTCGAGCCCGGTCGCGGTCGAGCAGTCCGTCTACGAGGTGGTCGGCGGCGCCTATCGCAAGGCCAACATCACGACGCTCGAGCTTCGGTACAACCCGATGAAGCGAAACCGCGGCGGCGAGCGCGATCTCGACCACATCATCATGGCGTCGATCCGTGGCCTGGACCGCGCGCTCCTCGAGTACCCGGTCCGCGCGGGCCTCATCTTCTGTCTCGATCGGACGTTCGATGAGACGCTCAACGCGATCATCCTGGAGAAGGCGATCGCGTACCGTCATCGTGGAGTGGTCGGCATCGACATCGCTGGCGGCGCGAACCCCGAGTTCCATTACCGGGACTACGCGGCGCTCTTCAAGAAGGCGCGGCGCGCGGGCCTCGGGATCACCGTGCACGCCGGCGAGGACGAGGATTGGAAGAGCGTCGACGAGGTGCTGCGCTACCTCGAACCGGATCGGATCGGCCACGGGATCCATGCGGCGCAGGACGCCGGTCTCTGCAAGCGGCTCGCGGAGCGTGGCGTGCTCCTGGAGATCTGCCCGTCGTCGAACCTCGACACGAAAGTCGTGAAGGACGCCGACGAGCTCGGCGCGTACATCAGCACGTTCAAGAAGCACAAGGTGCGGTTCTCGTTCAACACCGACGGCCCGGAGATGCTCGAGACCACCCTCCGCGACGAGCTGCGCCTCGCCGTGCGGAACGGCTGGGTCACGAAAGACGAGCTCGCCGAGTGCGGCTCGTGGGCGAAGGAGGCGTCGTTCTTGCGGAACGGGGCCCTGAAGTGACACAAGCACTCTGGCGGCTGCTGCTCATCTGCGCGATCGCCGCCGCCGCCGAGACGATCTTCTTCGCGCTCGAGGCCTACGACGTGATGATGTGGGCCGGAGTGGTCGCGGGAGCCGGCGCCTACATCTTCACGCAAGACCTGGACACGCCACGCGGGCGCGGTGGTGGCCGCCGCGGTGAGATCAAGTACTGGCGCGGGCGTCGTGTCGATGGCGACGACGGTCCGCGACGGTGGAACTAGCGGCGTACTCGTTCGAGCCGCTGCGCGAGTCGGATCTGTCTCTCGTCCGCAGCTGGCTCCTCGAGCCTCACGTCCGCCGATGGTGGGACGACGGCTCGAATCCGCCCTATCCGGACGGCGAGCTGGAGCACTACCGCGACGCCATCGCGGGTCGCGATCCGACCTACCGCTACGTGGCGAGCATCGACGGCCGCCCGGCCGGACTCATCCAGCACTACCGCATCGGCGACGACGCCGAGTACGCCGCCGCGCTCGCGCTGGACGAAGACGCGATCGGCGTCGACATCTTCATCGCCGACGCGGCGCTCGTCGGGCGAGGACACGGCCCGCGGATGCTCCGCGCGTTCCTGCGCGAGGTCGCGTTCCCCTTCCATGGGATCGACGTGTGCGTCATCGGCCCGTCGGTGACGAATCAAGCGGCGATCCGCGCGTACGCGAAGGCCGGGTTCCGGCCGCTCCGAGTCGCGCACGTACCGGGAGAGCCCGGTCCCGAATACCTCATGCGCGTCACGCGAGCGGAGCTGGATTCGCTGCAGTGAAGCTGTAGCGAACTTCGTGGCGCGGGCGGCACGCATCTGGGATGATGCGGGCGCGCGGAGGTGGTCATGGGCCTGCTCGACGGTAAGAAGGCGCTCGTCATGGGCGTGGGCAACAAGCGCAGCATCGCGTGGGGCATCGCGACCGCCTTCCAGCGCGAGGGCGCGGAGCTCGCGTTCAACTGGCCGAACGATCGGCTGAAGGACAACGTCCTCGAGCTCGTGGCGACGCTGCCGAGCCACGAGTCGATCCCGGTCGGCGCATGCGACGTGTCGAAGCAGGAGGAGATCGACCGGTTCTTCGGCGAGATCGATGGGCGCTGGGGCAAGCTGGACATCCTCGTCCACTCCATCGCCTTCGCCGCCGTCGAGGATCTGAAGGGCCGCTTCCACGAGATCAGCCGCGACGGCCTGAAGACGGCGATCGACATCAGCGCGTTCTCGTTGGTCGCTCTCTCGCGTGCGGCGCTGCCGCTCTTCGACAAGGCGGGGGGCGGATCGGTCATGAGCCTGACCTACAACGCGGTGGACCGCGTCGTGCCGAGCTACAACTCGATGGCGATGGCGAAAGCCGTGCTCGAGGCCGAGACGCGCTACCTGGCCGCCGACCTCGGGCCGCACAACGTTCGCGTGAATACGATCTCGGCCGGCCCGCTGAAGACGCTGGCCGGCAGCGCGGTGAAGGGCATCTCGCAAGCCCGGGACCTCATGGAGGCGAAGGCGCCGCTCCGCCGCAACATCACGCAGGACGAGGTCGGCAACGTCGCCGTGTTCCTCGCTTCGGACTGGTCGCGCGCGGTGACGGGCGCGACGATCTTCGCCGACAACGGCTTCAACATCCTCGGCGTCACCGAATAGCCAGCTCGTAACCACCCCAGCTGTCGACGATCGCGTAGCCGAGGGCGGTGTTGAGCGCGACCATCCCGACGTTCGCGGCCGCGGTGCTCGTGTGGATCTCGCGGTAGCCGCGGTCCCGCGCCCAGGCGTGCGCGCGCAGCTTCAGCGCGCGGGCGATGCCGCGCCTCCGGAACGCCGGAAGCACACCGGTGATGAGCATTCGCGCCACGTCCTCACCGCTCGGGTGCAGGGCGGAGCAGCCGACCATCCGATCGGCCGCGATGGCGATGAAGAACGCGTCGACGATCGCGCCGAGCTCCTCGAACACCTCGTGGCGCCATTCCGCGAACGGCCGCGCCGTCACCCGGCCGAGCGTCGGCTGGTCGACGCGCGCTGCCGTGTACAGCTCGTAGACCTCCTTCCAGACGCGCTCCTCGTCGCCGCGGAGGAGCTCGCCGAGCGACGCGATCCGGATGCCCCGCGTGGCAAGCGCCAGCTCGGCGCCGGCCGCTCCGGCGGGTGCGTTCGCGAGCGCGAGCACCTGCTCGTACGCGCGGACGACCTCGACGAAGCCGCGCCGGACCACGAACTCGCGGCAGGCGGTGCCGTCGTCCGCCCAGAGACAGGCGACGCGCGCGGCCCGCTCGTCGAGCTCGGCGCGCAGCGCGTCCCAGATCGCCGCGCCGATACCGCGACGCCGGAGTGGCGCATCGACCGCGAGTCGGACGAAGTACCGCGACGGATCGAACCGGCTCGACTCGTGGTAGATCTCGCCGTAGCCGACCGGCGCGTCCTCCTCGTCCACCGCGACGACGCGGACGCGCTCGTATCTCGAATGGTCCCAGCGCGCATCGCGCTCGCGCACTTCCTCGACGGTGAGTGGGCGCTGCTCGGCGAGTCGCTTGATGCGAACGAAGGCGGAGTAGTCGCGCTCGGCGAAGAGGCGGACCCTCGCCGTCACATGCGCAGACCGGGCAGCACCCCGGATTCGCGCATGACGCGCAGCGTCGCGTGCTCGTCACCGAGCGTGGTCGGTGCGCCGTGCCCGGGGTAGACCTTCGTGTCGGAGGGCAGCACCAGCAGGCGCTCGAGGCTGCGCTCCATCTGCTCGCGGTCGCCGCCCGGAAGGTCCCATCGCCCGGTGCTGCCCTTGAAGATCACGTCGCCGGAGAAGAGCACCTTCTCGCGTTCGGCGTAGAAGCACGTCGATCCCTCGGTGTGACCGGGCGTGTGCAGCGCTGTCAGCGCGAGGTCGCGGACGTAGGCGAGCGCGCCTTCGTCGAACAGGTCGTCGGCTTCGCAGTCCGGAATGGGCATGGTGGTCGGCGGGCGTTTTGGCCCCAGGCGGTACTCGTCGAGGCTGTGGATCGCGAGGCGAGCGCGCGTGGCCTCCTTCACGGCGGCGTTCGCGTAGATGTGGTCCGGGTGGCCGTGGGTGTTCAGGATCTCGACCAATCGGAGGCCCTGCTCCTTCACGGCGTCGAGCACCTGACGTTCGCCCATCGCCGGGTCGATGACGATCGCGTCGCGACGCTCGTCGACGAGCATGTAGGTGCCGTTGTCATATGGCGGTACGCGCCACGCGATGATCCGCATGCGTGGAGCGTACCTACTAGAGTTCGGACATGCGCGAGATCCCCGTCGAGAACACAGCGCCCCCGATCTCGGTGACGCAGGGCCGCCCGGCGCTCCTCGGCTCGCGGCACATGGTGAGTACGTGCCACTACCTCGCGACCTTCGCGGGTTTGCGCATGTTCGAGCGTGGCGGGAACGCCATCGACGCCGGCGTGGCGGCGGGCATCGCGCTGAACGTCCTCGAGCGGCACCTCACCGACTTCGGCGGAGTCGCGCCGATCATCGTGTTCAGGCCGGGGATGGCCGAGCCCGAGACGATCGACGGCCTCGGTCACTGGCCGGCATCGCTCGATCTCGAGACGTACCGCCGCCGGCACGGCGACGACATGCCCATCGGCGTCGCGCGATCGGTCACGCCCGCGGCGGCGGACGCGTGGCTGACCGCGCTGGCGCGCCACGGCCGTCTCTCGCTCGCCGAGGTCCTGGCCCCATCCATCGAGCTCTGCGATGGCTTTCCGGTCTACCCGCGCCTGGCGACCGCGATCGAGCGTCTCGCGGAGCGCCTCGTTCAGTGGCCCACCAGCGCCGCGGTATTCCTGCCGAACGGCCGGCCGCCGCGCGTCGGAGAGCTGCTCGTCCAGCGCGACCTCGGCGATCTCTTCCGCAAGCTGGCGGCGATCGAGAAGGCGAACGCGGCGAAGGGCCGTGCCGCGGCGATCGCCGCCGCGCGCGACGCGATCTACCTCGGCGACGTCGCGCGGCAGATCGCCTCGTTCATGGCCGAATCCGGCGGCGCCATCACCGCCGACGACCTCGCCGCCCAGCGCGTGCGTGTCGACGCGCCGTCGCGGTCGACCTACCGGGGGATCGACGTCTACAGCTGCGGTCCGTGGTCGCAGGGTCCGCTCGTACCGATGACGCTGAATCTCCTCGAGGGCTACGACATCGCTTCGCTCGGCCCGGGTTCGCGCGACTTCCTTCACCTGTACACGGAGGCCTTCAAGCTCGCGGCGGCGGACCGCGAGGGGTTCTTCGGCGATCCGGAGCAGATCGACGTCCCGATCGAGGGCCTTCTCGACAAGGCCTACGCCGACGAGCGCCGCCGGCTGATCGACGCCGATCGCGCGTATCCGGAGCTGCCGCCACCGGGCGATCCTTGGCGGTACGAGGGCCGCGCCGGCCGCGCCGGCTATCGCCCGCGGGTCGCCGAAGGCGTCGGCGCCCCGGACACGTCGTTCGCGTGCGCGATCGACGCGGAGGGCAACGCGTTTGCGGCGACGCCTTCCGATCCGGGGCTCGGCGCGCCGCTCGTGCGCGGGCTCGGCATGATCGTGTCGACGCGCGGCGCGCAGCTGTGGACGACGCCCGCCCATCCGTCGGCCATCGCACCCGGAAAGCGCCCCAGGCTCACGCCGAATCCGGCGCTGCTCATGCGCGACGGCCGCGCGCTCATGCCGTTCGGATGCCCGGGCGAGGACGCGCAGTGCCAGGCCATGGTGCAGGTCGTGTGCAACATCGTCGACTTCGGAATGAACACGCAGGCCGCGATCGAGGCGCCGCGCGTGATCTCGCGCTCGTTCCCCTGGACGTTCCATCCGCACGCGTACGAGCCGGGTGTCCTGACGGTCGAGGCACGTGTGAGCGAGGACGTGCGGGACGAGCTCGCGCGGCGAGGTCACGTCATCCGGATGCTCCCGGACTTCTCGCCGGCGGCGGCGGGCGTCTGCGCGGTGCGGCGCCTCGAGACCGGCACGCTCGAGGGAGGCGCCGATCCGCGGCGCGAGAGCTACGTAGCCGGATGGTGACGAGCGCGACCGAGAACGCGTGGCGCGCGGAGTTCCCGATCACCGAGCGGCTCAACTACCTGAACAACTGCTCCCTCACGCCGCTCCCGCGCCGCGGTCGCGAGCGCATCGCGCGATTCGCCAGCGAGTGGACCGAGCAGGGCGGGCGCGCCTGGTACGACCACTGGATCGATGAGTACGAAGGGCTCCGCGCGGACATCGCGCGGGTCCTCGGCGCCACCCCGGGGGAGATCGCGATCGAGCCGAACGTCTCGGCGGGCCTCGTGAGCGTCGCGAGCACGTTCGACTACGCGAAGCGGCCGAGGGTCGTCGTGTCCGAGCTCGACTTCCCGACCGACGGCCACGCCTTCCTCGCCGTCGCCGGCCGGGGCGCGCAGGTGGAATTCGTCCGCAGCCCGGACGGGGTCCGCATGCCGCTCGAGGTCTTCGAGCGCGCGATCGACGAGCGCACCGCGGCGGTGTGCACCGGACACGTGTACTTCACGACCGGGTGGATCCAGGACGTCCGCGCGCTCGCGGAGATCTGCCATCGGAAGGGCGCGGCGCTCGTCGTCGACGCGTACCAGTCGATCGGCGCGATCCCGTTCGACGTGAGCGCGAGCGGCGTCGACTACCTCGTCGGCGGGACGCTCAAGTGGCTCATGGGCGGACCGGGCATCGCCTTCCTCTACGCGCGCGAGCGCGTCGCCGCAGCGGCGCGTCCCAGCGCGGTCGGCTGGTGGGGCGTGCAGGATCCCTTCGCGTTCGACGTCGAGCATCTCGAGTACGGCGAAGGCGCGCGGCGGTTCGAGTACGGCACGCCGGCTGTGGCTGCGATCTACGCGGCCCGCGCGGGCATCGAGCTGCTCGAGGAGATCGGCATCGCGACCGTGCGGGAACGGCACAAGCTCTTGTCGCAGCGCCTGGTGGAGGGGGCCCTCGACCAGGGCTGGACGGTGCGCTGCCCGCGCTCGGCTGAAGAGCGCACCCCCATCGTTACCCTCGAGCACCCCGATCCCGCGTCCGCGGTCGCCGCGCTGCGGGCGGCCGGCGTCATCTGCGATTACCGACCCGGTCTGATACGCCTTTCGCCGCACCACTTCAATACCCTCGAGGAGATGGATCGCGCGCTCGCGCTGCTCGAACCGCTCCGCGCCGCGCACGCTGCCGCCTGACGAGCCCTCTCCGGCCGGGCCGGATCGTCGCGTGGTCCATCCTCATCGCGCTGCTCGCGGTGCCGAGCTACGCGCTGCGGCTCGGTGGACGCGACCTCTCGCTGAACCCGGACGACTTCTTCCGCTATGCGACCGCGATCGGCGCCATCGGCGTCGACGCGATCCTTCTGCTCATCGTCCTGCTCATCGCGCGCGGAACGCCCCTCCGCGAGACGTTCGCGCTCCGCGCGCCGACGTCGTGGCGCCGAGCCGCGGTCATCGGACTCGTGACCCTCGTGGTGGCGTACGCGATCTCGTTCCTCGAGGTCGGTCTGGTCTCGGGTGCCGGCCGCGAGC
>DATBKH010000085.1:0-13801 GCA_036555955.1 Candidatus Limnocylindria bacterium
GCGGCCGCCGGCTCCTCGAAGACGACGCCCGCCGGTCCGCCCTTGACGTTGAGCACCGCGGCCGGCCGCCACCCGCGCTCGAGTGCGTGCGTGACGCCGCGTCCGAAACGCGTGCGCTCGTCGGACGCCGGCGCGCGATGCGTCCCACCGGCCGCGAGCAAGAGCGTGAGCCGGTGCGGAACGCGGTTCGCGCGAAGCGCCGCGGCGGCGTGCGCGAAGCCCACGAGCCCGGCGGCGGAGGGCCCCTTGGCGACGCCGACGCCGAACCCGCGAATGGCGCGCGCGTCGTACGACAGCGGCGGCGGAGCGGTCGTCACGCCGGTGATCGCCGCGTCCGCGGCGGTCCCGCTGAGGCTCGTGTCGAGGTGGCCGGAAACGACGAGCTCGCGCGCGTCGCCGAGCGCGGAGCGCGCGAAGAGGTTCGCGCTTGCGTCGCTCAGCGCATCGATCTCCCACTCGACCTCGCCATACCGCCGGCGTCCCCAGGCCGCGACATGCTCGGCCAGCGCACGCTCCGCGCCCCAGGGGCTCGGGGTCGCGGTCAACACCTCGAGCGCCTCGCGCACCGCGGCTTCGTCGACCTCGGCCGACGCTCGCGCCGCGATGGCTTCGAGATCGACGGTGCCGGCGGTCATGCCGGCGGTGCGATCCGTCCGGCCACGCGCGTGGCGAGCCCGAGGACGGCGTCGAGCTTCCAGCCGTTCCGCTCGAGGGGATGACCCTCGCGATCGAGCTCCGCGTCGAGCGCGCGCGCGAGGTCGTCGGCTCCGACCCGTCGGCCCTCCAGCGCGCGCTCCGTCGCCCGGGCGCGCCAGGGCTTCGGCGCGACGGCCCCGAGCACGACGCGGACGTCCCGCCAGGTCCCATCGGCCTCGACACGCGCGGCCACCGCGGCGGAGGCGACGGCGAAGTCGCCCTGCCACAGGTTGAGCTTCTCGAACGCCGCGGAGCGCGCCACGGCGCCGGCCGGGATGCGGATCCGCTTCACGAGCTCGCGCTCGGCGAGCACCGTCTCGCCAGGACCGCTGTAGAAGCCGTCCATCGGGACCACGCGCTCGCCGTCGGGCGAGGCGATCACGACGGCGGCGTCGAGGGCGACGAGGACCGTCGCCAGATCCGACGGCGTGACGGCCTGGCAGCGGTGCGCGCCGATCGCCGCGTGATAGAAGCGGTGATCGCCCTGGACGGCGTAGCAGGGACAGGTCGCGCCGCCGCGCTTGTAGCAATCGAAGCCGTTCCGGAAGAACCAGCAGCGCTTCGCCTGCACGAGATTGCCGCCGACGGTCGCGACCGCGCGGACCTGTGCCGAGGCGATCGACGCGGCCGCGGCGGCGAGCGCGGGCACGCGCTCGTTCGTCTCGCGCGCGAGCTGGGCCAGCGTCACCCCCGCGCCGACGTCGAGAGCGCCGTCCGGATCGGTGGTGACGCCCGCGAGCTCCGCGATCTCCGCCACGGAGACCACGCGTGTCGGGTTCGCCAGGCCCTGCCGGCGCTGAAGGAGCAGATCGGTCCCGCCGCCGATGGCCGCCGCGTCCGCGCCGAGGTCGGCGACCGCTTCGGCGATGCTGCGCGGCGTCTGTACGGATGTGATCGGCCGGCGCTCGAGGCGCTTGGCGAAGCGGGTACCGATGCGGTCGAGGAGCCAGTGCAGACCGAGCGGGTACATGCGGCGGATCGCCTCGATCTCCCAGCGTCCCGGCCGCGCCCAGATGCGGTGGTCGCGCGCGCGCCGCCGCTCCTTCTCGGCAAGGGCGCGCAGGACCTTCTCCGGCGTGATCGGCAGCTCGCGGATGCGGACGCCGACGGCGTCGTAGATCGCGTTCGCGACCGCCGCGGCGGCGGGGATCACCGAGAGCTCGCCGATGCTCTTCGCGCCGTACGGCCCGTTCGGGTCGGGATCCTCGATGAGGATCGGCCGGATGCGGGGCAGATCCGCCGCGCGCGGCAATGGGTAGTTGAGATAGGACGGGTTCACCGGGCGGCCCGCCTCGTAGATGAGCTCCTCGCCGAGCACCGCGCCGAGGCCCATGGCGACGCCGCCGATGATCTGTCCCTCGACCATCGTCGGATTGATCGCGCGCCCGATGTCGTGCGCGGCGACGTAGTCGAGTATCCGCACGCGGCCCGTCGCGCGATCCACCTCGACCTCGCACGCGTGCGCCGCGAACGTGTAGCTCGCCGAGAAGTTCGGCGTCTTGCTCGTGCCCGGCGCCTCCATGACCGTGTCCGTGTACGAGGCCTCGTGCGTGAGCACGCCGCCCGCGGGCACGCGCTCGCCGGCGCGGATGCGGTCCGCGAGCTCGCGCGCGGCCTTGCGCACGGCGTGTCCGGTCATGTGGGTCCCGCGGGAAGACCACGCCCCCTGGTCGATCGGCGTGCGCTCGCTGTCGATCGACATGACCTCGATGCGGTCGTACGTGAGGCCGAGCTCTTCGGCCGCGATCTGCGCGAGGATGGTGCGCTGGCCGGTCCCGGCGTCGGCGCCCCCGAAGCGGACGCGCGCGTGACCCTCGGCGTACAGGTCGATGGCGGCCATGCTCGTGTTCGAACCGGGTATGGCGTACGACCCGCTGCCGTGCATCCCCGCGGCGACGCCGAGCCCGCGGCCGGGCCGCTTGGCCCGGCGACGGGAGTCCCATCCGATCGCCTCGCGCACGGCCCGGAGGCAGTCGTCCAGGCGCGCGGTGACGATCCTCGCCCCGCAGAGCGCGACGGTGTTGGGCTGGTTCGCGTTACGCAGACGGAGCTCGAGCGGATCCATGCGGAGCTGCTCGGCGAGCTCGTCGACCGCGCTCTCCAGCGCGAACGAGGTCTGCGGACTGCCGTATCCGCGGAACTGGCCGCCCGGCGTGAGCGCGGTGTCGACGAGCCGCGCATCCCACGACGCGCCGTCCGGCATGTAGATCGAGCCGAGCGTCTTCACGCCGACGTACATGACCGACGGTCCGAAGTGGTTGTACGCGCCGTTGTCCACGTCGATGCGCGCGTCGAAGAAGCGGATCCGGCCATCGCGGTCCGCGCCGGCTTCGAAGCGCGTGCGGAAGGCGTGGCGCGGCTTCGTGAACGCGAATTCCTCCTCGCGGCTCAGGGCGATCTTCACCGTGCGTCCGCTCGCGCGAGCGAGCGCGGCGGCGAGCGCCTCGTGCTCCGAGACCTTCGACTTCGAGCCGAAGCCGCCGCCCACGGCGACCTCGCGGCAGATGACCTGCTCGCGCTTCAGGCCGAAGACGTGCGCGAGCTCGTTCACCACGAAGTGCGGCGCCTGCGTCGACGTCCAGAGCTCGAAGCGCTCGGCGTCGGCGTCCCACCGCGCGACGCATACGTTCTGCTCCATGACCGCGTGGCCGACGCGCGGATACCAGTACGTCCCCCGCGCCGTCACGGCGCTCTCGCGACGTCCGCGCTCCACGTCGCCCCACGACCCGGTGCTCCGCAAGGAGACGTTCGTCTCGTTCGTCGTCCGCACGTGGAGCGGCTCGGCGCCCGGGGCGAGCGCCTCGTCGATCGTGAGTGGCGCGCGGCGCGGCCGGTAGCGGACCGCGATCGCCGCGAGCGCCGCCTCGGCCTGCTCCTCTGTGTCCGCCGCGACCGCCGCGACCTCCTCGCCCACGTAGCGCACGACGCCGTCGGCGAGCGGCGAGCGATCCGAGGTCGGACCGCCGGAGTGGATGTACTTGGCGCCCTTCGGGAAGTCCGCCGCGGTGATGACCGCGTGCACGCCGGGCATCCCGCGAGCGCGCGCGGCATCGATCGAGAGGATGTCCGCGAAGGGATGCGGCGAGCGCAGGATTCGGCCGACGAGGACGCCTTCGAGCGGCAGGTCGTTCGTATACGCATCGGTGCCCGCGGTGCGGGCATCCCAGCCGACCGCACGGACGCGGGCTCCTACGATCGTCGTCATCGTCGCGAGTGTATGTTCGCGCGGTTTGACATGACGAGGGCATCCCGAGTCCAATCGTCGCCATGCGTGATGCCGTCTCGCGTTCCGGGACGCCGGACCCCGCCGCGCGCGGGCCGCTCCGCGTCGTCCACTACCTGAATCAGTTCTTCGGCGGCATCGGCGGCGAGGATCGCGCCGACACACCCGTGGAAGTCCGCGAGGGTGTCGTCGGGCCGGGCCGCGCGCTCGAGAAGGAGTGGCAGGGCGCGGCGACGGTCGTGGCGACCATCGTCGCCGGCGACAACTACGTCACGACGTTCGCCGAAAAGGCCGAGGCCGAGATCCGCTCCGCGCTGGAGCGCGAGCGGCCGGACGTGCTCGTCGCGGGCCCCGCGTTCAACGCGGGGCGCTACGGCATGGGCTGCGGACTCGCGTGCCGCGTCGCCGCGGCGCTGGGGATCCCGGCGGTCACCGCGATGTTCCCGTCGAACCCGGCGCTCGCGATGACGGAGAACCGGCGGCTCATCGTGGTGCCGACGGACGAGACGGCGCTCGGAATGACGCGCGCGGCGAAAGCCCTCGCGCCGCTCGCCGTGAAGCTCGGCCGCGGCGAGCCGCTGGGGACGGCGGCGGAGGAGGGATTCCTTTCACGCGGCGTGCGCCGCGACGTCATGCACGAGCGGACCGGAGCGGAGCGGGCCATCGCGATGCTGAAGCAGAAGCTGGCCGGGCAGCCCTACCGCTCGGAGATGGCGATCGAGGTGTTCGACGCGGTCGCGCCGGCGAAGCCCCTGCCGAGCCTCACCGGCCGCCGCATCGGCCTCATCACCACCGGCGGGATCGTGCCGAAGGGAAACCCCGACCGGCTGCGCGAGTACAACTCGGTCACCTGGCGCGCGTACGGCCTGAGCGGCGTCGACGATCTGAAGGCGGACGAGTGGGAGCCGATCCACGGCGGATACGACGCGACGTGGGCGCGCGAGGATCCCGATCGGGTCGTCCCGGTCGACGCGTTGCGCGCGCTCGAGAAGGCCGGGACGTTCGGCGCGCTCGACGACCGCCTGTACGTCACGGTTGGCGTCGGGACATCGGTGGCCAACGCGCGGAGATTCGGTGAGGAGATCGCGCGAGATCTTCACGACCGCAAGGTCGAGGGCGTCATCCTCACGGCGACCTGAAGCACCTGCACGCGTTGCGGTGCAACGCTCGCCAAGGAGATCGAGCGCCAGGGGATCCCCGTCGCGTACATCACCACGCTGACGACGCTCGCCACGGATGTGCGCGCGAACCGGATCATCGCCGGCATCCGCATCCCGCACCCCGTCAGCAATCCGAACGTCGCGGCCGACAAGGAGATGGACGTCCGCACGGCCGTCGCCAGGCGAGCGCTGGACGTGCTGACGATCGCGGTCGAGGGGCCGACGGTGTTCTCCGTCGACCATCCCGGAGCGCGCTGATGACGCCCAAGGGACCGCGCCTGGAACGGCGGAGCTTCGACGTGCGCGACATCGGCTTCGGCCGCGGCTTCCGGTACGAGGACGGCCGCCTGCAGGTGGATCGCGACGCGCTGGCGTCGGCGGTGCTTTTGGACGACCGCGTCGCGCGATGCGAGGTGCAGCTCGTCTCACCAGGCGAGGACGCGCGCATCGTTCACATCTGCGACACGGCCGAGCCGCAATGGCGCGTGGACGGGCAGACGTTCGGCGGCTGGCTCTCGCCGATCCGCACCGCGGGCGACGGCGTGACGCACCGTCTCGCCGGCGCCGGCGTGACCGTGGCGTGCGAGCTGCCGTGGCGGAAGACCGGCGGGATCCAGACGCCCCGCGAATCGATCGCGGAGATGCGCGGCCCGCTCGCCGCCCTGAATCCGCTCTCGCGCTTGCGCAACGTGGTGCTGGAGATCGAGCTCCGTGAAGGCCTGCCGGACGAGGAGTGCGACCGCGCGACGCACGTCGCCGAATTCCGGGCGGCGGAGCTCCTCGCTCGCGAGGCCACACGGGATCGCGAGCCCACGAGCGTCGAGCTGTTCGAGCTCGGCGAGGCGGATCCGTCGCTTCCGCGCGTCGCGTACGTCTACCAGATCACGTCACAGGGTCCGTACGCCGGGACGTTCCTGTACGGCGGCTACCTCGACCGGCTGATGCCGACGATCGTGCATCCGAACGAGATCCTCGACGGCGCGCTCGTCGACGGAAACGTCGCCGGTCCGTGGATCCGCACGCCGACGATCGTCCATCAGAACAACCCCATCATCACCGGCCTCTATCGCGACCACGGCCGCGACCTGCGCTTCGCCGGTGTCGTCCTGCTCCGCGGCCACTACTACGGGATGGACGACAAGTACCGCGTCGCGCAGGAGACGAGCAAGCTCGTCCGCTGGCTGGGCGCGGACGGCGCGATCTTCACGTGGGAGAACGCCGGGAACGGGATCATGGAGTGCCTGTACGCGCTGCAGGAATGCGAGCGTCTCGGCGTGAAGAGCGTCTTCCTCACGTGGGAGCACGGCGGCGCGCACGGTGACGACACGCCCCTCCAGTTCTACGTCCCCGAGGCGGACGCGATCGTCAGCACCGGCAGCATGGACGAGCCCGTCGTCCTGCCGGAGGTCGCCCGCGTCGTCGGCGGCGACACCGTGCGCCTCAACCCGCAGACCGGCGGCGAGCGGCGGCCCGCGAAGGGTCCGATCGAGCTGAGCTGGCGTCTGGAGCTCTACGGCGGCGCCGGCCACGTCGGCGAGACGCGCTACGGCCGCGTCGACGCCTAGCCGAGCCCCCGCAGCTTCGGGATGAGCTGAGCCGCGGCCTCGACGCCGCGGCGGAGGTCGCCACCCGGGGCCAGCGCGGCCACGGGAACGACCAGGAAGTCGGTGAAGCCGGCCTTCACCGACGCGCGCGCGATCTCGAGCGAGGCCTCGTCGTCGACGACGAGCGCGTGGGCCCGCCGGATCGTCCGTGGATCGCGCCCGATCGCCGCGCAGTGATCGTCGAGGACGCGACCGAGCGCGTACGCCTTCTCCATGGCGCCCGGGCTCGTGGGCCAGACGTCGCAGCTCCACACGTCGGCGAGCTCGGCGGCGACGCGCAGCGTGCGCTTGGGTCCGTTGCCGCCGATCCAGATGGGCGGATGCGGCCGCTGCACCGGCTTCGGCTCGGCGACCGCCTCCGTCAGCCGGTAGTACGTGCCCGGGAAGGTGGCGTGGCGCTCCGACCACAGGAGCTTCAGGACGCGCGCCGCCTCGGCGAGGCGATCGATGCGCTCGGACGCCCTCTCAGGAAACGCCATGCCGTACATGGCGAATTCGCTCTCGCTCCAGGCCGCGCCGAGGCCGACCTCGAGGCGGCCGCCGGAAAGGTGATCGACGGTGACCGCGATCTTCGCGAGCAGGCCGGGGTGGCGGTACAGGTTCCCGGTCACGTTCAGGCCGATGTGCGTGCGGCGGGTGTTCTCCGCCACCGCCGCGAGCAGCGTCCATCCGTCGAAGATCGGCACGGTCGGCTCCTGATGGATCGGAACGAGGTGGTCGAAGAGCCAAAGGTGATCGAACCCGGCCTCGTCGGCCTGCCGCCACGCCTCCCGCTGCGCGTCGACACCGTGGACCTGCTGCGACAGCTTGATGCCGACGCGGATCACAGGCGCCACGGCACCATGCGTTTCTGCACCTCCTCGAGGAACAGCGACGACAGATGGCCGAGGGCCGCGAGCACCAGGAGCCCGGCGAACATCCGGTTGATGTTGAACAGCTGCCACGAGTTCCAGATGAGATAGCCGATCCCGCTCGTGGCGCCCACGAACTCGACGCCGACGATGATGATCAGCGCGACGCCCAGACCCACGCGGAGGCCGGTGAAGATCGACGGCAGCGCGCCGGGAAGCGCGATGCGGCGGTAGAACTGGAACCCTCGGGCGCCCAGGTTCTCCGCGGCGTCGATGTAGATGCGCGGGATCCCCATGACGCCGGTGATCGTGGGAAAGAGAACGAGGAAGAAGACGGCTATGGCGACGGTGACGTACTTCGAGGTCTCGCCGAGGCCGAACACCAGCAGGATGAGGGGAAAGATCGCGATCTTCGGGATCGGGTAGATCGAGGCCATCATCGGGTTGAGGATGGCGCGCACCCAGCGCGACCCGCCCATGACCAGCCCGACCGCGACACCCGCCGCCGCACCGATCGTGAACCCGACGAGGATGCGGAGGAGGGTCACCGACATGTGCTCCCAGAGCTCTCCCGACGCCGCCATGCCGATGAGCTGCGTCGTGACGAGGCTCGGCCTCGGGAAGAAGCGGACATCGACGAGCTGGAGCGCGGCGACGAGCTCCCACACCGCCAGCAGGGCGATGGGCGACGTCACCGTGACGAGCCGCTCCAGACGGTCGCGGCGCTGCCGCCGCCGGCGCTCGTGCAGCACCGCCGCCATGCCGGCGGGAGGGGCGACGGGCCGCGCTAGCCCTTTTGCGCCCACTGCCTCATCTCGGCCGCCTGAGCGTCGAGCACCTCGTCCCGCAGCAGCTGCCAGATCTTGAAGGTGAGCTCGGCGAACTCCGGACGCATGCGCAGCTGGACGAGCTGGCCGCGCGGGCGCGGGAACGGCACGGCGATCGTGGCCTTGATCCGACCGGGACGCGCGGTCATCACGTGGACGGTATCGGCGAGCAGCACGGCCTCGTCGATGCTGTGGGTGATGAAGACGACCGTGCGACCGCGCTCGCCTTCCCACACCCGCAGGAGCTCCTCCTGCATCAGGATCCGCGTCTGCTCGTCCAAGGAG
Organism: Candidatus Limnocylindria bacterium; assembly: GCA_036555955.1. Taxonomy (GTDB): domain Bacteria; phylum Chloroflexota; class Limnocylindria; order P2-11E; family P2-11E; genus 3-1-20CM-2-70-9. The sequence continues at coordinate 8,647 of DATBKH010000085.1, forward strand.
GCGAACGGCTCGTCCATGAGCAAGACCTCGGGCTCGTTCGCGAAGGCGCGCGCGAGGCACACGCGCTGGCGCATCCCGCCGGAGAGCTGGTACGGATACGCGTTCGCGAAGTCGCTCAGTCCGACCTTCTGCATGTAGTAGGTGGCGCGCTCGCCGCGCTCGCGCCTGCCGAGCCCTCTCATCTCGAGGCCGAACTCGGTGTTGCGCCGGACGGTCATCCACGGGAACGTCGACTGCTCCTGAAAGACCATCGAGTTCCGCGGCCGATCGCGCCGGCTCGTCTCGATGCGGACCTGTCCGCTCGAAGGATGCTCGAGCCCGGCGAGGATCCGGAGAAGCGTGCTCTTCCCGCAGCCGCTCGGTCCGACGATGCACACGAACTCGCCCTGGCGGACCGCCATGTTGATGTCCTCGAGGGCCACGACGACCTTCCGCGAGCCCGACTCGAAGACCTTGTGCAGCCCGCCGACCGCGATGCGGACGCCGTCCTGCCGCGCCTCCAACTACGGCGAGCGGCGCCGCTCGTCACGCAGCGCCGCGGCAACACAGCGCGGACGCGGAGCGGCGACCACTACGGCGTGTACTTGCCCAGCTTGGACACCGCGAATTCGGCGTAGCTGTTGTCGATGACCTGGTCGACCGTCGGCGAGCCCTGGATGCAGTTGTTCGCCTTGAAGAAGTTCAGGTCCGTCTGGACGCTGCTCTTGTCGACCGAGCCGTCGAGGTTGCGCGGCGAGAGCGGTGTCGCCTTCACGCGCGCGGGGTCTTTCTGCACGCCGTACTTCACGACGATGTTCGTGATGTCGTCGGGAAGCGGAAGGTTGTTGTAGTACTTGTACGACTCACGCGCCCCCTTCAGGTACGCGACCATCCAGCGCTGCGCGACGTCCTGCTTCTCGGTCATGCTCGGCCCGTAGAGGATGCCGCTCTGCACGTGGTTCGGGATCACGGCGCCGCCGGTCATCCACAGGAAGGCGACGCCGGTCGACTGGAACGTCGTCGCGTACGGCTCGAATCCGTACGTGAAGTCGATCGACTTGCTCGCGAACGCCGCCGGATTGTCGGCGTACGGCACGGTCTTCACGTTCACGTCGCTCCGCTTCAAGCCACCCTTGTCGAGCAGGACCGAGAGCTCCGTGTCGATGACCGTGCAGGTCGCGGCGAGCGACACCGTCAGCCCCTTCAGATCGGCCGGCGTCTTCACCCTGTCTTTCAGATCGCTCCGTACGAACCAGGCGTTCGACTTCCAGTCGGCGGGCGTGCGGACCGTCTCGGCGACGAGCTTGATCGGGATCCCCTGTGAGAACGCGTTGAAGAGGGCGGCGCCGATCCCGCCGGAGCCGACGTCGAGCTGTCTCGCGGAGAGCGGGGCCACCATGTCGAGCGCGCTGCCGAAGCGCACGAACTCGATGTCGATGTTCTGCTCCCTGAAGTAACCCTTCTCGAGCGCGATGTAGAGCGGGCTGTCACCCGTCGTTCCGAGCTCGCCGACCCGCACCTTCGCCGGCGCGGGCGTGCCGCTGGCCGCGCCGGTGTTCGTCGGAGCGGTGGTGGCCGGAGCGCCGCCGCATGCGGCGACGAGGAGCGTGACGATCGCGGCGATGACGACTGACAGCGGACGGCGTGACATCAGGAGCTGCACGTTGCCTCCCTGCCCCCCAGCTCGCATGGCGAGGCGCCGTATCGGATTGCAAGGCACGCTAGGCGCAGCTCCACGCGGGTGTCAAACCCGCTCGCGAGCTCCCAGCAAGGCCGGCTCGCCGCGACGCACGGCGGCACGCCGCCGTGCCGTGGCGAGGACGGCGTCCACGATCTGCGTGTACCCCGTGCACCGGCACACGTTCCCCGACAGCTGGAAGCGCAGAGCGCCTTCGTCGAGGGGGAGCGGGTCGCGCAGCAGCGCTTCCGCGCGGACGATCTGGCCCGGAGTGCAGTACCCGCACTGGAAGGCCCCGGCGTCGGCGAAGGCCTCCCGCAGGTCGCGCGTCTGGTCGGCGAGGCCCTCGATGGTCATGACGTCCCCGCGCACGAGGGCCGCGAGCATGACGCACGACATGACCGGCACGCCGTCGACCAAAACGGTGCACGCGCCGCACTCACCGCGGCCGCACGCCTCCTTCGCGCCGGTCAGGCGGAGCCGCTCGCGAAGGACTCGCAGCAGCGTGTCGCCCGGGGCGATGTCGACCTCGACGGTCCGCCCGTTGACGCGCAGCGAGGTCAAGCGAGCTCTCTAGAGGTCGTGCCAGTCGTCCGCGGCTGGACGCCAGATGTCGATGTTCCTTGGGTCGACCGACATGCGCCGAGGCTTCGCCGTCGCGTGCTCTTCCTCGGTCAGCCGGCGGTGGCCATCGCACAGCTCGATGCGCGGACCGTGCTTGGGATCCTCGATGTAGAAGGCGATCGACTTCGACGCCGAGTGGTTCGCCATGTCCGCGGCGATCTTGATCTTGTCGTACACCGCGAGCGCGCGACCGCGCATGACGTGGTCGAGGTTCTTCATCGCGAAGCAGATGTGCGCGACCTCCTTCTCCTTGGAGCGTCGCATCGCGAACGAGTGGTGCAGACGGTTCTCGCTCCGCAGGAACGCGGTCACGTTCGCGATGTAGTCCGACGCCTTGAACCCGAGCACGTCGAGATAGAACTTCAGCGTCTCGTCGAACTTCGGCGTGCCGATGAACGGATGCACGATGTAGGCGGGCGTGTAGAACAGCGAAGGCATCTCCGCCCATTCCTGGTAGTCGGTGAAGAGCTCGATCGTGTTCCCCGCGGGGTCCTCGGTCGCGAAGCCCGTCGCGCACCACGTCTTCTGCGCGGCGTCCAGATCGCGGACCGGCGCTCCCGCGGCCTTCACGCGCTTGCGGATCTCCTCGAGGATCTCGTCCGACTCGACGCTGAAGCCGAAGGCGCGGACGTCGGCCTCCGAGAGCTTGCGGTCCTCGACCAGGTCGAGGGCATGGTGCGGGAGACCGGCGCGCAGGTAGGTGTGGCCGTCGGTCTTGCCCGCGAAGTCGACGCCGACGTACTTGGAGTACCAGGCCTTCGTCGCCTCCACATCGGGCACCGCGATGCGGGCGTACTCGAATGCGTACGGACCATGGGTAGTGCTGTTCACTCGGACACCTCCGGAACCCCTTCGATTCTCACAGAATGAAGCTGAGCCGTCCTCCCGGGCGCAGGACCTCGAGCTCGAGGACCGCGCGCCGCTTGCGGAAGCGCAGACCATCCCCGTTTTGCGCGAGCGTGTGCTCGTAGCGGCCTACGAACTGATCGACGTTGCCGTCGCGGATCTTGTAGATGAGGAACGCCGCGTAGACCCGGATGGCGTCGCCGTCGCGGTCACCGACGCGTACGTTCGTGACGAGACGGCGTGTCCGAGAGTGCGGATTCTCGGCGTGGGCGTGCTTGCTCTTCAGCCGTTTCACGCGCGCGGAGAGCAGCTCGTAGTTGTCCCAGACGTAGTACTGGGAGCGGTGCGGATCCTCGTTCGGACGATCGGTCGTCGGGACCTCGTAGGTCGCCTCGGGCTCGAAGAGCGTGAGCCACTCGTCGAGGCGCCACTGATCCAGGAGCGCGGCCTCGTTGAAGAGGAAGTCCTCGACGTCCGTTCGCGTCGGCGCGGCGCTCAGCGTCGTCACCGGCGGAGGCGGCCGTCGCCGTTCGCGCCGGATCCATCTCGCTCGACCATGTCGTCCCAGTAGCGCCAGAAGCCGCGGATGCCCGCCTCGTCCACGTTGCGGGCCGGCTCGCCGCGGGCCTCGCGCTCCATGCCGCGCGAGATGTCGCTCCAGTCGACGTTCGGACGAGCATCGCCCGCCGTCGCCACGACGCCGCGCTGCACGCACTCGTAGGCCTCGACGTCGTCGGGTGTCGCGAGGCCGCCGGGCCCGATGAAGCTGCCGAGGATGCGGATGCGGAGCTCGCGGGCCTCGTTCGACTCCCCCGCGGGCGCGAGCTCCCACGCACGCACGTCCGTGAAGTCGGGCCGCACCGGCTCGAGCTGCCGGGCGGCGAGCCCCTCGATGTCGAAGAGGAGCAGGTTCGGGAAGAGATAGAGGATCCGGCTCGTGTTCGCGACCCTCGCGCCGCGGTCCTCGCCGAGCCGCTCCTTGAGCTGCCGCACGTTGTCTTCGACCCGCAGCCTCTCGGCCTCACCGAAGCGCGGCTCCCATTGCATCCCCACGCGCCCGCCATGCCCCGAGAACACCAGCACGCAATGTCCGTTGTCGAGCGTGACGGCGCGGCCGCCTTCATCCGAGGTCACGTAGCCGGTGTTCTTCAGGTACTCCACGAAGGTGACGTGCGTGGGCGAGAAGTGATAGCCGTCCATCGCGTTCTCCACCGCCAGCTTCCAGTTGCCGCGGATGGAGTACAGGTGCGTGCCGGGCAGGACCTCGAGGCCGCTCGGGGAGTGCTCGACCATGAGGTCGAGGTAGTCGCGCGCGTTGCCCAGATGCGCGCTGAGGCTCTCGCCGTCGGCGGCGAACGATACGAACACGAACCCGCGGTAGTTCTCGAACCGCGGAAGCTCGCGCAGGCCCATCTCCGCGGCGAAGCCGCGCTCCGGGGGATACGCCGCGACGTCGGGAATGCCGACGAGCTCGCCGGTGTTCGCGAACGTCCACGCGTGGTAGAAGCACTGGAACGTCTTCGAGTTCCCTTCGGTCTCCCGGCACAGCACGGTGCCGCGGTGCGGACACGAGTTGAGGTACGCGCGCACGCGGCCGTTCGAGTCGCGCGCGAAGATCAGCGGCCGGCCGGCGAGCGTGCGCTGCTTGAAGTCCCCGCGCTTCGGCACCTCGGACTCGTGACCGAGATAGAGCCACTTCCGGTCCCAGATCTGTCGTCGTTCGCGCTCGAGCACTTCCTCGGAGCGGAAGACCTCGCGGTTCACCCTGAAGGTGCGCGCGCTCCAGCTCTCCTGGATGAAGCGCGTGCGCCGATCCGCCACCTGGACGCTGGGGGTCATCGTCGTTTGGGCCATCTCCGCGTCAGACCTCCCGCTGCGGCTGTCTCGGCATACGATACGACCGCTCGCATCGCAGGACCGCGGGCCTACCGGCGCGGCGTGAGCGCGAGCTCGGCTCCCATCGCCACGCCGACCAGCCCGGAAAGATTCGCGAGCGAGATCACGACCCGCGACTCCTCGCGCCCCGCG
>DATBKH010000086.1:0-3867 GCA_036555955.1 Candidatus Limnocylindria bacterium
GATCGCGCTCACACCCGAAGAGGTGGAGCGGTTCACGGGACAGCTTTCCGTCGTGCTTGCTGCGGTCGCGCGTCTCTCCGAGATAGACACCGAAGCGGTCTCGCCGACCGCCTCGGTGCTGCCTGTGTCGAATGTGACGCGCGAGGACGTCGTGCGTCCCGGCCTGAGCCGCGACGAGGCGCTCGCGAACGCGCCGGCCGGCGGCCGGGACGGCGAGTTCTTCCGCGTGCAGCAGGTCCTCGAGGAGCGGCCGTGAGCGAGGAGCGGCTCTGCCGCGACGAGCGAATCCGTGCTGCCGCAGGCGGGTCTCCGCGGCGCAGCCGCGAGATTGGTCAGGAGCGGCCGTGAAGGCCCTTCCGGGGTCCATTCGCGAAGCGGCCGAGCTGCTCCGTTCGCGGAACGTCAGCGCGCTCGAGCTGGCCGAGACCGCCCTTGACCGTGCGCACGCCGATCGGCACAACGCCTGGCTCAACCTCGCGGACGACTACGCGCGATCGCAGGCACGCGCCGCGGACGAACGGCTCCGCGGCGGGAGTGCCCCCGTGCTGGCGGGCATCCCCTGGGCGTGCAAGGACATCATCGGGACGAAGGGTCTCCCCACGACGGCGGCGTCGAAGATCCTCGAGGGCTACGTGCCGCCATACTCCGCGACCGTCGTCGAGCGCCTCGACGCCGCTGGTGCGGTGATGCTCGGAAAGACGAACCTCGACGAGTTCGCGATGGGAAGCTCAAACGAGAACTCGGCGTTCGGTCCGGTGAAGAACCCCTGGTGTGTGGATCGCGTGCCGGGCGGATCGTCGGGAGGCTCGGCCGTCGCGGTCGCCGCGGGCGAGGCGCTGTTCGCTCTCGGGACGGACACCGGTGGATCGATCCGCCAGCCCGCGGCGCTCACCGGCGTCGTCGGCATGAAGCCGACGTACGGGCGTGTTCCAAGGTGGGGTGTGGTCGCGTTCGCGTCCTCGCTCGATCAGGTCGGGCCGTTCGCGAACACCGTCGAGGACGCGGCGATCGTGTGCGAGGCGATCTTCGGGAAGGATCCCAACGACACGACCATGGTGAGCGAGTTCCCGAACGACGATCTACGCCGCGATCTCGAGACCGGCGTCAAGGGCCTCCGTCTGGGCGTCCCGAAGGAGTACTTCGCCGTCAAGGGGATGGAGCCCGGCGTCGAACGCGCCGTGCGCGACGCGCTCGCGGTCCTCGAACGCGAAGGCGCGAAGCTCGAGGAGGTCTCGCTCTCGCTCACCGATCACGGACTCGCCGTCTACTACATCATCCAGCCCGCGGAGGCGTCGTCCAATCTCGCGCGGTACGACGGGATCCGCTTCGGCCACCGCGTCGACGGTCCCGATCTCCTAGAGACGTACCGGCGCACGCGGGGCCACGGCTTCGGCCCCGAGGTCAAACGCCGCATGATCCTCGGCACCTACGCGCTCTCGGCGGGCTACTACGACGCGTACTACGTGAAGGCGCAGAAGGTCCGCACGCTCATCAAGGCGGAGTACGACAAGGTCTTCGAGAAGGTCGACGCGCTGGTGACGCCGACGTCGCCGACCGTCGCGTTCCCGATCGGCGCGAAGGTGAACGATCCGCTGTCCATGTACCTGAACGACGTGTTCACGCTGCCCGTGAACATCTCCGGCCTACCCGGCATATCGATCCCGTGCGGGCTGAGCGATGGCCTACCGGTGGGGCTGCAGGTCATCGCCAACTCGTACCAAGAGCGGACCATGTTCCGCGTGGCCGCGGCGTACGAGCGGGCCACCCCGCATCATCTTGCGCGACCGAAGGAGGACGCCGCATGAGAGTGACACGACGCCCCCTCACGAACACGAAGGTCGAGCGCATTCCCGCGAGCGGGATCCGGCGTTTCTTCGACCTCGTCTCCGGCGTGGAAGGCGTCATCTCGCTCGGGGTCGGCGAGCCCGACTTCGTCACGCCGCAGCGGTTCCGCGACGCGGCGATCCGGTCGATCAAGGACGGCCACACGAAGTACACGTCGAACTACGGGATCCGGCCGCTCCGCGACGCGATCAGCGAGCACACCGAAAAGCTCCGCGGCGTTCGCTACGACCCCGAGTCGGAGATCCTGGTCACGGTCGGCGTCTCGGAAGCGGTCGATCTCGCGCTCCGCGCGACGCTCAACGAAGGCGACGAGGTCATCATCGCCGACCCCTCGTACGTCGCGTACGTCCCCGGCATCGTCCTCGCGGGCGGCGTGCCCGTCCCGGTCCCCACGCTCGAGGAGCACGACTTCCGGCTGCGTGCCGAGGACATCGCCGTCTGGATCACGCCGCGCACCCGCGCGATCCTGCTCGGCTTCCCGAACAACCCCACGGGGGCGGTGCTCACGCCGGACGACCTGGCGGGCATCGCGAAGCTCGCGGAGGAGCACGATCTCCTCGTATACGCGGACGAGATCTACGACCGGCTCGTCTATGGAAGCGAGCATCACTCGATCATCGAGCTCCCCGGCATGCGCGAGCGGACCGTCTATCTCGCCGGCTTCTCGAAGTCGTACGCGATGACCGGCTGGCGCGTCGGCTACGCCTGCGCGCCGCTCGAGATCGTCGAGCAGATGATGAAGATCCACCAGTACACGGTCATGTGCGTTCCCACCGCGGGCCAGTACGCCGCGCTCGAGGCGCTTCGCACGGGCGAGGACGAGGTCCGCCGCATGGTCGCCGAGTACGACCGCCGCCGGAAGGTGATGCTCGAGCGCTTCAACGCGCTCGGACTGCGCTGCTTCGAGCCACGCGGCGCTTTCTACTGCTTCCCGAACATCACCTCGACGGGCATGGACGACGAACAGTTCGCGGAGCGGCTGCTCCGTGAGGAGAGGGTCGTGACCGTCCCCGGCAGCGCCTTCGGCGAGCGCGGCCGCGGACACGTCCGCGCCTGTTACGCGACCAGCCTCGAGAAGATCGAAGAGGCGTGCGACCGCATCGCGCGCTTCGTCGGCCGAGCGTGACCGCGGCAGACGCCACCGCGACCTCGACGGAGTGGCTTCAGCGGTTCGAGCGCTCGTTGGAGCAGGGCGATCCGCTCGGCGCCTCGGACACGCTCCGCAAGTCCGGGATAAACGGGTGGGTGCGCAAGGATCACTTCGACCGCGCGCTCGAGGTGATCGAGCGCATCGGCCCGGCGCCGCGCGTCCGGCTGGACTGGTCCGACCGGCTCATGGCGCACCCGCGTCGCGTGGACAAGGAGCTGGCGGCGCTCATCGCGCTTCCACTCGCAGCCAGTCATCCGCGAGAGCTGCTGCGGATGGGCTACCGGCTCGCGCGCGACGATGACTGGGGCGTGCGGGAGACCGCCGCGAGCCTCCTCGGCAAGGTGCTCACGGAGGCGTGGGCCGAAGCGATGCCGCTCCTCCGCGAGTGGGTGAGCGGTCCCGACAGCCGGCTGCGCCGCGCCGTGGTCGTCGCCGCGAAATACGCGGCGCGGACGCGCAAGCCGGACTGGGGCGAGCCGCTCCTGGACCTCATCGAGCCGGCGCTCCGCGACCACGAGGAGTACGTGCGCAAGAGCCTCGGTCCGTTCGCGATCGGCGATCAGTTCGTTCGGTCGTATCCCGACGCGACGATCGCGCGGCTACGGAAGTGGATGCACGACCCGGACGAGAACGTCCGGTGGAACGTCGCGATGTCTCTCTCCGCGGCGAGCGGCGCGCGGCTCGCGCAGCGCGTGCCGGACGTGATCGAGTTCCTCGCCGCCGACGAGCGGCCCTTCGTCCGGGGTGCGGTGCGCGCGGCGCAGCGCCGGATCCGCACGCTCGTCACCTAGATGGGTACGCGTATCGAGGACCAGCCGCCCGAGCACTGGGCCGGTCCCGAGTCGCTCGACCCGACCCCCGTCTGGAAGCAG
>DATBKH010000087.1:0-10738 GCA_036555955.1 Candidatus Limnocylindria bacterium
CGACCCCGCGGGTCTCATGAACCCAGGCAAGATCTTCCCCACGCCGAGCCGCTGCCGCGAGTTCGTCTTCGGGGCGACGAACCGATGAACCGCGTCACGCCGCTGGACGCGATGGACTGCGCCCGCGTTCTGGCGGAGGCGTCGCGCGAGCGCCGGCCCTTGCGCATCGCCGGCGGTTCGACGAAGGCGTACCTCGGCGATCGCGCCGAGGCCGACGTGGAGATCGCGACCGCGGGCCTGCGTGGCATCGTCGATCACGTGCCCGCCGACCTGACTGTCACCGTGGCCGCGGGGACGCGCATCGCCGATCTTGCCGCGGCGCTCGAGGGAGCGGGCCAGCTCCTGCCCCTCGACCCGCCGCACGCGGAAGCGGCCACCATCGGCGGAGTCATCGCCGCGAACTCGAACGGTTTCTGGCGAGCCCGGTTCGGCGGAGTGCGCGACCTTCTTATCGGGACGCGCACCGCGCTCCCGGATGGCACCGTGGCGCGCGCCGGCGGCCGGGTCGTGAAGAACGTCGCCGGCTACGACCTCGACAAGCTGCTGGTCGGGTCCCTCGGAACGCTCGGCGTGATCGTCGAAGCCACCTTCAAGGTGCTGCCCCAGCCGTCCGCGCGCGGCGGGATGGCGGCGCGTTTCGCCGACGGGTCGCCGGCGCTCGCGGCGGCCAATGCGATCAGCCGGAGCGCCGCGCGGCCCGAAGCGTGCGTCGTCGCGCGCCGCGCGTCGGGCCCGTGGCGTCTCCTCGTGACCGCGAGCGGCGCGAATGCGACGGTCGATCGCACGATGGGCGACGCCCGGCGTGAGATCGCGTCGCAGCGCGGGAGCGTGGAAGAGCTCGACGGCGGGCTCGACGACGCGCGCGAGCTGCCGGCGCGGGCGACCACGGGGGCGCTCGTGAAGGTGGCGCTGCCGCTCGCGGCGACGGCGGCCTTCGCCGTCGCGGCCGTGCGGTTCGATTCGTTCGCGGAGGTCGTCGCCGACGTGGCGAGCGGCGTCATCCGTATCCATCTCCTCGGCGACGAAGAGACGGTCGTCGCGGATGCCGGCGCGCTCCTGCTCGGGTCCGGCGTCGTCGGCGGCACCGGTCGGGTCGAGCGGCGGGAGGACCACCTCCGTGATCGGCTGCCCACGTGGCCGTCGCGGCCGCGAGGCGACGCTCTCATGCGCCGCATCAAGGAGGCGTTCGACCCGAACGCGATCCTGGAGCGCGGCCGAGCCGCGTTCGCATGAGCCTGCGACCGCAGCCGTATCCGAACGCGGACGCACCGGCGCCCGACCTCATCGCGGCGTGCGTCCATTGCGGGTTCTGCCTGCCGACGTGCCCGACGTTCGCGGTCCTCGGCGTCGAGATGGACTCGCCACGGGGGCGTATCCGGCTCATGAAGACGGTCTGGGACCGGCGGCTCGGCGCCGACTCGCCGGGCCTCGAAGATCACATCGCGAAGTGCCTCGACTGCCGCGCGTGCGAGACGGCGTGTCCGTCGGGCGTCGAGTACGGCAAGCTTGTCGAGGGAGCGCGCTCGCAGATCGTCGTCGCCCGGCCGCGTTCGCCGATCGAGCGGCTGATCCGCACCGCGGCGTTCGAATGGCTCCTCCCCCATCGGCGCGCACTCGGTGCGTTCGCGAAGCTCTCATTGCTCGCGAAGCGGCTGCGGATGGGATGGCTCCTCCGCGCCTCCGGGCTGGGGGTCGGCCGCCGGCTCGCCGATCTTCTCGACCTCGTGCCCGAGCGCGCGCGCGCAACGCGGCCGCTCTCCACGGCAGCCGTCGGTGAACGGCGTGGACGCGTCGCGGTCCTCGAGGGGTGCGTGATGGGGAGCGTGTTCGGCGACACGGACGCCGCGACGGCGCGCGTGCTCGCCCGCAACGGCGTGGAGGTGGCGGCGGTGCCGACGCAGACATGCTGCGGCGCTCTGCACTCACACGCGGGGGAGCGCGAGCTCGCGCGGGATCTCGCGCGGCGCAACATCGATGCGTTCGAACGCGCAGGGGTCGATGCGATCGTGGTGAACGCGGCCGGCTGCGGCGCCGCGATGAAGGAATACGGGTGGCTGCTGAAAGACGACCCGGCGTGGTCCGCGCGCGCGGCCGAGTTCGCGCGAAGGGTGAAGGACGCGACGGAGTATCTCGGCGATCTCGGACTCCGCGAGGCGCCGGGGCGGCTCGACGGGCGCGTGACCTGGGACGACCCGTGCCACCTGCTGCACGGTCAGAAGATCCGGCAGCAGCCGCGGGCGCTCCTCGCGGCGATCCCCGGCCTCGAGGTCGTTCCGCTCGAGGAGGCGGACTGGTGCTGCGGCAGCGCGGGCACGTACAACGTCACCCAGCCCGACCTCGCGCGGGCGATCCTCGATCGCAAGATCGCGAACGTGCTGCGGACCGGCGCGAAGACCGTGGTGACCGCGAACCCCGGCTGCCTCATGCAGATCGAGAGCGGGCTGCGGCGCGCGGGCTCGGACGTGCGCGTCGTCCATCTCATCGATCTCCTCGACGAGGCCTATCGAAAGACCTGACTCGTGCGGCCCGGCTAGACTGGGAGCCATCGGGTGAGCCGGGAAGCTCTGGTCGGCGGAGGTTTCGCCGTGTCCCAGACCCAACTCCTGGCCGTCATCGTCCTCGTCGTCGTCTACGGGCTGATCGTCAGCGACAAACTCCATCGCACGTTGGCCGCGCTCCTCGGCGCGGTGGCGGTCATCGGCCTCGGTCTCCTCGATCAGCACGAGGCCTTTTCGCCGCACATCGTCGACTTCAACGTCATCTTCCTGCTCGCAGGCATGATGATCATCGCGAGCATCCTTGGCCGGACAGGGATCTTCCGCTGGCTCGCGGTCGAGGCGGTGCGGCGTGCGGTAGGGCGGCCCTACCGCCTCCTGGTACTGATATCCGTTGTCGTCGCGCTCGCAAGCGCGTTCCTCGACAACGTCACCGCGGTTGTGCTCATGACACCGGTCACGTTCTTCATTGCGCAGCGCCTCGGAGTCGAACCGATGCCCTACCTCGTCTCGCTGATCATCGCATCGAATATCGGTGGAACGGCGACGCTCATTGGTGACCCGCCGAACATCATCATCGGCAGCAGGCTGAACAAGGATTTCAACGACTTCCTCCTGCACGCCGCGCCCGCTGCGGTCGTGTGCCTCATCGTCTACCTCGGGTTCGCACGGTGGCTTTTCCGCAAACAGCTCGCGCGCGCTGAAACGTCCCTCGGGCCGGACGACATCGCGCGGCTGGTGAGGGAAGAACGCCGAATAGAGGACCCTCACCTCATGCGTCTTGGGCTCTTCGTGCTTGGTCTGACGGTGATCGGGTTTCTCGTCGCGCGGCCCCTGGGTCTGGAGGGGGCGACGATTGCCCTCGCTGGCGCGGTGCTGCTCATGATGCTTGCCAGAGAGAACGTCAGCGAGGTGCTCAAGACCGTCGAGTGGTCCACGCTCCTCTTCTTCATTGGGCTCTTCATCGTGGTGGGAGCGGTTGTCGAGTCCGGGATCATCTCGGAGCTGGCAAAGCTGCTTCTCTCGGCAACGGGCGGACGGCCCGACGTGACCGCGATCGCGATTCTGTGGATGAGCGCGATCCTGTCGGCGATCGTGGACAACATCCCGTACGCGATCACGATGGCGCCGCTCGTACACGAGCTGGGCTCGAGCATGAACATCGAGCCGCTGATCTGGGCGCTCGTCCTTGGTGCCGACATCGGTGGGAACGCGACGATCGTGGGCGCCTCGGCGAACGTCGTTGTGAGCAGCATGAGCGACGCCCGCGGATACAAGATCACGTTCCTGGGCTATCTGCGCTACGGCCTGCCGGCGACGGCGGTGACGATGGCGGTCTGCACCGCAGATCTCTTCGTGAGGTACGACCTCTTCCGCTAGGCAAGATCCGCCTGGTCCTACACTCCCGCGGACGTACGGAGAGCCGGGAAGACTGGTCGGCAGGAGGTCCCGGTATGTCCGACCCCGTCGCGATCGTTCGGCTTGCCGTCGCGCTCATCGCCGCTGCGACGATCGTCGCGGCGGCAGCACGCCGGGTGTGGCTTCCGGACTCCGTTCTCCTGGTGCTCGTCGGGTTGGGCGGCGGCGCTCTGCTCCCCGAACTGCACCTCGCGATCAGTCCCGCGCTGGTCCTGAGCGTCTACATCCCGGGCCTGGTCTTTGCTGCGGCCTACTCGATCGACTGGTCACACCTGCGGCCAGTCCTCGCCCCCGTCATCGCCCTGGCGATCCCGGGCGTCGTCGTTTCCGGGCTCGTCGTCGCCTTCGTCCTCAACCTGTGGTTCGGTCTCCCGATCGGACTCGCGTTCGTCGTGGGCGCCGCGACCGCGGCGACGGACCCGGTCGCCGTCGTCGCCACGATGGCGCGCCTGAACGTTCCAACCGAGCTTCGGACTCTCGTCGAGGGCGAAAGCCTGCTGAACGACGGCACGGGCCTCGTCCTTTTCGCTCTCGCCGTTCGTGCCGTCTCGAGCGGCGTGGACCTGGGCGAGGCAGCGGTGCTCTTCGTGTCGACCGTCACCGTCAGCGTGATCGTGGGGATCGTCGGGGGCCTGGTCGGGGCGCGAGCGATGCTGGCGACGCGCGATCGCACCATGCAGCTGGCGATCTCACTCGTGATCGCGTACGGCACGTACGAGCTAGCCGATGCGGTCGGGCTCTCCGGGATCCTGGCGACCGTCATCGCAGGCATCGCGCTGGGGACCGTTGTCCGCAGGGCCGAGTCGCGTGGCGAGCTCGACGAGGAGGTGGAAGGACTGTGGGACGTGATCGCGTTCGTCCTGACCTCCTCGGTCTTTCTGCTGATCGGCTTCGCCATCACCGTCCCGGCCCTGATCCACGCGGCGAGCGCAATAGCTGTGGGGACCGTCGCGATCGTCGCGGGCCGCGCGCTGATCGTGTACCTCCCGACCACGCTGTCGCGCCTCCGCCGCGGCAGGGACGCTCTGCCGAGAGGCTGGGCGCACGTCGTCTTCTGGTCGGGCCTCCGTGGGGCGATCGCGCTCGCCGCGGCACTGTCGCTGCCAAGCGACTTTCCCGCCCGCCAGCTGCTGCAGGAGATCATCTTCGGCATCGTGCTCGTGACACTAGTCCTGCAGGGTGGGACCGCTCCGCTGATCGTCCGTCGCTCACTGCGCGCGGCAAGGCAGCCACCCGAAGTCGGAGACCGCGTGGACCGGCCCGGAGCACCCCATCCGGCCTAGCCGCTCGTGCGGTACGTTCTAAACCCGCATGACGGCATCGAAGACGGAATTCAAGAGGCGCCTCGATCGCGCCCTCGGCTCGGAGCGGCTGCGCACCGCGCTCCGCCGCGCCCTGCCCGAGCTCGGCGAGCGGCGCGACGCGCGCATGCGCGAGATCGACTGGGACTCGCTGCGCGCGGATCTCACCGCCCGAAAGACGCGCGCCGTCGACGACCTCCCCGCGCTCGTCGAGCGCTTCACGCGCGAGGCCGAGGCCGTCGGGGCGAAGGTGTACCGGGCGGTCGACGCGGAAGAGGCGCGCCGGATCGTCTCGGCGATCTGCCGCGCGAAGAAGGCAAAGCTCGTCGTGAAGTCGAAGTCCATGGCGACCGAGGAGATCGGCCTCACCGATCACCTCGAGGCGCAGGGCATCCACACCGTGGAGACCGATCTGGGCGAGTGGATCATCCAGCTCGCCGGCGAGCGCCCCTCCCACCTCATCGCGCCGGCCATCCACAAGACGCGGGAGGAGGTCGCGCAGCTCTTCAGCAAGGTCGTCGGCCATCCGGTCCCGGACGACGTGGCGTCCCTCGTTGCCGTCGCGCGGGACCAGCTCCGCCAGACCTTCATCGACGCGGACATCGGGATCACCGGCGGAAACGCGCTCATCGCCGACACCGGGACGCTCATGCTCGTGACCAACGAAGGCAACGCGGATCTCGCGACGACGCTTCCGTCGGTGCACATCGCGGTGGTCGGCATCGAGAAGCTCGTACCGTCGCTCGACGACGCCGTAGCGATCGTGAAGCTCCTCGCGCGCAGTGGGACCGGCCAGAAGATCACGTCGTACACCCAGTTCATCACCGGGCCGTCGCGTTCGGCGGACATCGAGCTGAAGGCGCAGATCGGCGTGCACGGGCCGAAGGAGCTGCACTTCGTCCTCGTCGACAACGGGCGGACCGCCATGCGCGACGATCCTTTCGCGCGTGAGGCGCTCCGCTGCATCCGCTGCGGTGCGTGCAGCAACGTCTGCCCGAGCTACCAGGAGGTCGGAGGGCACGTGTTCGGGCACATCTACACGGGGCCGATCGGCCTCGTCGTCTCGCCGTGGCACCACGGCACGGACAGCGTCGCGCACGAGCAGTCGCTCTGCATGGGCTGCAACGCCTGCGACACGGTGTGTCCGGTCGGCATCCCGCTCGCCGCGCTCATCACCGACGTGCGCGCGAAAGCGGTCGAGCGCACGGGCATGTCGTGGGCGAAGCGCCTCTTCCTTCGGCAGTGGTCGACGCCGGACCGCATCGATCGCCTGACCGGCTGGCTCGCGACCTTCCAGAACCCGCTGCGGCGGAATGGCAACGTGCGCCTGCCGTTCGGGACGCTGGCGCAGGAGAAGAGCCTGCCCGCGGTGGCCGACAACCCGCTTCATTACCGAGCCCGCGAGATCACGCAGACGAACCCTGTCGCGCCCTCCATGCGTCTCGCGATGTTCCCGTCGTGCATCGTCGATCACTTCATGCCGTCGGCGGGCTTCGCGGCGGCGCGCGTCCTCCAGACGGTGGGCGCCGAGGTGCACGTCGTCGAGGGGCGGCGGTGCTGCGGTCTGCCGCATCTGAACAGCGGCGACCGCGCGACGGCGATCGCGATGGCGAAGTCGGTCATCGAGGCTCTCGAGCGCGTCGCGGCGGACCGGATCGTGATCCCTTCGTCGTCGTGCGCGATCACGATCGCGTTTGATTACGCGCGCATCCTCGCGGACGAGCCGGAGTGGGCCGAGCGCGCGAAGAAGCTCGCCAAGCGCATCACCGCGTTCACGCCGTTCGTCGCGGGGATCGCGCGCGAGCGCCCGCTACGCGGGAAGCTGCTCGGGCTGCGCGCGACCTACCACGATGCGTGTCAGTCCGCGAACGTGCTCGGCATCCGTCAGGATCCGCGCACGCTCCTCCGCGAGGTCGCGGGGGTCGAGATCGTCGAGATGCGTGAGTCGAGCGTCTGCTGCGGTTTTGGCGGATCGTTCAGCTTCGAGTACCCCGAGGTCGCCAACCGCGTGCTCGAGCGCAAGCTCGCGAACATCGATGCGACGGGCGTCGACTGCGTGATCGCCGACAACCCGGGGTGTCTCACGCATCTGCGCGGCGCCATGGACGCGCGAGAGAAACCGACGCGGGTGCGTCACATCGCCGAGGTGCTCTGGGAAGCGTTGTCCTGATCGTCGCCGCGGCAGCGGGAGCGGAGCTGCCGGTACCGCGCAGCGTGGGGTCTTCTGAGCGAGCGGCCCCTGCGAACGGTCCAAGGCGATCCTCCGAGGGGGCCGAGTGAGGAAGACCCCCGCGCTGCGCCTGCGCTGCGCGCCTGCTGTTACTGGAGCGCTAGCCGCCGCAGCTGCAGCCGCCGCCGAGCGACGGATTGCGCACGAGGAATCCGGTGCCTTCGGGACCGTCGACCCACTCGACCTTCGCGCCGTCGCAGAACGGCAGGCTGACCGCGTCGATCGCGACGGGGAGGCCCGCTGCCTCGGTCACCGAATCGCTGTCGCGCGCGGTCTCTTCGAACGCGAGGCCGTACTCGAACGAGCAGCAGGAGCGGCCGGCGACGTAGAGACGGAGATACGCACGCTTTGCCGGATCCTGCGCGCGGAGCGTTTGCAGCTGTGACGCCGCCTCGCTGGTGAACTCGACCGTGGTGGTGCGTCCATCGAGGGCCATGCCAGCAAGTCTATCGGGCGCGACCGTGTCCGTGGGGTGCCCGCTCGCTCACGTCGCTCCGAGCTCTCGCGTCGCGTTGTCGAAGAAGTCGGCGAGGACCTTGTCGCCCTTCTTGCGGATGGCACCGGCGCCCAGAGTCGCGATCCGTCCGGTGATCTCGTAGCGGCCGCTCACGTCGAGCCGCGAGCCCGCGTCGTCGGGTGCCACGGCAATGTCGAGCGCGGCGGAGATCCGCGACGAGATCTGGCGGTCCTCGCCCGACCCGCTCACATGGAGCGTGCGCGACGCCTCGTCGACGCGGACGTCGATGGCGAGGTCGGCGCGCATCGCGAACGGCCCGACGCGGTCCTCGAGCACGGTGGTGTAGCGCTTCATCGGCTCGACCGCGCGCAGATCGCGCACGACCTTGAGCCACGATGCGACACGGGGGAAATCGAGAAGGACGGACCACGCTTGCTCGGGCGACGCGGGCACGCGGACCGAGCGAGCGATGTCCTGGAACAACATCCGCAGTATCCCATCCGCGCGAGATGCGATACAAAGTCAGCAGACTCGCGTACGATTCGGCTCCCGCACTCTTATCTAATGGAGCGCAGCGATGAGTGACACCAACGCCGCCACAGCGAAGGAACAGCAACGGCCCGCGTTCTGGGGTCGCGGCGCGTACGAGCTCTTCATCGAGTCCGAAGGCATCCCGGTCTACACCGGAGCAGCCGTCGCCGACCTGCGCGCAGCCGAGGTGAAGACATGGGCGCGTCTGGACGCGAAAGGCGCGTACATCCGGCTCCTCGGCGCCGAAGACACCGACAACGCGTACCTCCTCGAGATCGATCCCGGAAAGTCGACCGCGCCCGAGAAGCATCTCTTCGAGGAGTACTTCTTCGTTCTGAACGGCCGCGGCACGTGCGAGGTCTGGAACGAGGGCGAGAAGCCGACGACCTTCGAATGGCAGGAGGGCTCGCTCTTCTCGGTGCCGCTCAACACGCTGCACCGGCTGCATAACGGATCGGGTCAGCTCGCCGCACGCGTGCTCGCCGTCACGACGATGCCGATCATGATGAATCTCCTCCACAACACCGAGTTCCTCTTCGGCGGGGTGGATTACAAGTTCCGCGACCGCTACGACGCACGCGGCGAGTACTTCGACGGCAGCGGCACGCTCTACACCGGCCGTGTCTGGGAGACGAACTTCGTCGCCGACGTGCGCCGCTTCCAGCTGAAGGATTGGAAGGAACGCGGAGCCGGTGGCAAGAACATCCGCTTCGAGTTCGCGAATAACACGATGGTGTCGCACGTCTCCGAGTTCCCGGTCGGTACGTACAAGAAGAACCACCGCCACGGACCGGGCTACCACGTCATCCTCCTCGGCGGCGAGGGCTACTCGTACATGTGGCCCGGCGACGCGAAGACCCCGGAGAGCAAGTGGACCGAGGTGAACTGGAAGACCGGCACGCTCTTCGTTCCGCCAGGGCGGTGGTGGCACCAGCACTTCAACACCGGCAGCGAGCCCGCGCGCTACCTGGCCATCCGTTGGGGTGGGAACAAGTGGAAGCTCGCGGAGTACCTCGACAACCAGGGCGTCGACAAGGACGTGAACGAGGGCGGCAACCAGATCGAGTACCAGGACCAGGATCCGGTCATCCATCGCACGTACGTCGAGCGATGTGCCGCTCGAGGCGTGCAGGTGAAGATGGACGAGTTCAACGTCCGCGTCTGACCCGATCGCGAAGCACGCGCATCCCGACCGCCATGCGCATCGTGCGCATGGCGGTCTTGGTCACGACGAGCACGAGGACGCCGGGAACATCGCGACCGAACGGCTGAAGCTGCGGACCGTCGGCATCGACATCGGCACGACCACGTCGCATCTCATCTTCTCGGAGCTGACGCTCGAGCGGCAGGGCATCCGGCTGTCGAGCGCGTACACCGTCGTCGACCGGCGGATCGTCGCGCGCTCCGACGTGACGCTCACGCCCTACGCGTCGCCGCGCCGGATCGACACGGATGCGCTGGAGACCTTCATCGCGGGCGCGTACGGCGCCGCCGGATGGACGCGCGACGTCGTCGACACCGGTGCCGTCATCGCGACAGGGGAGGCAGCACGGAAGGAGAACGCCGCGGGGATCGTCGCGCTCTTCTCCGATCAGGGCGGGCGCTTCGTCTGCGCGACGGCAGGCCACCATCTCGAGGCGCTCCTCGCGGCGCACGGGTCCGGCGCGGTGGCACGGTCGCGCTCGAGCGAGACGCCGGTCGTGCTGAACATCGACATCGGCGGCGGAACGACGAAGCTCGCCGTCTGCCGCGACGGGGTCGTCACCGAGACCGCCGCGATCGACGTCGGCGCGCGCGCCGGGTCGGGGGATAGCAGCGGGACCGTGCGGGCGGTCACCCGATCGGGCGAGCGTCTCGCGAAGGAGGCAGGCGCCAGCGTCGCTCCGGGCGAACGGCCCGACGGCGTGACGCTCGATCGGCTCGCCGAGACGATCGCCGAGCTCGCCATGCGGCACGCCGAGGGCCGCGATCTCGACCCCGACCTGTGGCTCACGGAGCCGCTCCGGGAACGCGGCCCCTTCGCGACCCTGGTCTTCTCCGGTGGCGTCGGCGAGTACGTGAACGGGAACGAGACTCGCGAGTTCGGAGATCTCGGAAAGCTCGTCGGCGCGAGGATCGCGCGGCGTCTCGAAGGGCACACCGTCGTCAAGGCAGTCGAGTCGATCCGGGCCACGTGCATCGGGGCGTCCCAGTACACCGTGCAGGTGAGCGGCGACACGCTCTTTCTCACCCGGCCGGAGCTCCTTCCCCTGCGCGACCTCGCCGCTGTGGCGATCGAGCCGGACCGAGCCGATGCCGGCGCGAT
>DATBKH010000088.1:0-15299 GCA_036555955.1 Candidatus Limnocylindria bacterium
CGTGTACATGCGGACCTCTCCGGGCCGCTCGGTGGTGAGCGGCACGACGCGCCGCTCGAGCGTGTCGTAGATGCGGAGCTCCATGGATCTCCCCGCCTTGAAGCGTACGACCCTCAGCCGTCCGTGGATGCGCGCTCCTTCGGGCTGTCGCTGGACCACGGCGCGGCGCGCGCACCGAGCATGTCCTCGATGACGCCGACGGCTCTCTCGAGTGCGGCGATCTCTTCCGCTGAGCGCCCGCGCACGAGCCGCTCGATGCGATCGATGCGCATCTCGCGGCCCCGCTCCAACGCGCGCAGCCCTTTCGGCGTCACGCGGATCCGCACGGCACGGGCGTCTTTCGGGTCCGGCTGTTTTCGCGCGACCCCGGCTCGCTCCATCTCCCTCACGAGTCGACTCATCGTCGGCGCACGGACCTGCTCCGCTTTGGCGAGCTGCCCAAGCGTCATCTCGCCGCTCATCAGCACGGACAGCGCGGAGAGCTGCGCGGGGCTGACGCCGGTCAGGGGATCCGTTCGTCGGGCGCGTCGGAGAACGTGGATCGCCGCCGAGTGGAGCCGGTCGGCGAGATCCCACTCGCGGCTTGCACGCTGGGCCACGCGGTGATATTAGTTAGCAAGGCTAACGAATTCAAAACGACGTGGGGAGATGGCGATGACCACCGAGCTGTTCGCGGCGATCAAGGGCGGCGACCGGGCGGCGGTCGACGCTCTGCTCGAACGCGACCCGAAGCTCGTCGGGGTGCGGGACGATTCCGGCCTCTCCCCCATCCTGACGGCGCTCTATCACGGAAAGACCGAGATCGCGTCGGCGATCCTGCGCCGCCGTCCGGAGCTCAGCGTCTACGAGGCGGCCGCGGCCGGCGACGCCGAGCGCGTGCGCGAGCTCGTCGAGCGCGATCCGAGTCTCGCGAGCGATGAGTCGCCGGACGGCTTCACGGCCCTGGGGCTCGCCGCCTTCTTCAAGCACCGCGACGTGGTCACGTACCTGCTCGAGCGCGGTGCGAACGTCCGGAGCGCCTCACGGGTCGGGGGATTCACACCCCTTCACTCTGCGGTCGCCACGGACGCGGCGGCGTGCGACGCGGCCATCGTCCGCCTGCTCCTCTCCGCGGGGGCCGACCCGAACGCGCGCAGCGCGGCCGGGAACACGCCGCTCCATACGACGGCCTTCACCGGCGATCGCGAGTGCGCGGAGATGTTGCTCGCGCATGGCGCCCGTCCGGCGCCGCGGAACAGAGAGGGCAAGACCCCGGCGGATATCGCTTCCGCTCGCGGCAACGGCGAGATCGCGAAGCTTCTCTCCGCATAGCTCACGGCGCACGCGAGATCTGGTTAGGTCCGATAGTCCGGAGGAGGCTGTCGGTCGGGTGAGGGCGGCGTGGGATCTTGGGAGATACCACCGTCTACCGGAACGAGGGGGCCCGTGATCAGGCTCATCGCATCGCGCTCCGGCAGCGGCACCGCTGTCTCGTCCGCGACCTCGGGCTCATCGGGCTGCTTGTCTTTCTCTGCCACTGCGCACCTCCACACGCGCGTGTCTGCAGGTGCGATGCCGTTACATGATCGTTTGACCGAGCGCCGAGACCACGAGCTCCACCGCGAGCGCGGCGGTCCGGTTTTCGCGATCGAGGATCGGATTGACCTCCGCGACCTCGAGAGACCGCAGCTTGCCGGACGCGGCGAGCATCTCCATCGCCAGCTGGGCTTCGCGATAGGTGAGACCGCCGCGGACTGGCGTCCCGACACCCGGAGCCTCGTCCGGATCGATGGCGTCCATATCGAGCGACAGGTGGATCCCCTCCCCGCGAGAAGCCACGGCGATCGCTCTCTCCATGGCCCCGCCCATTCCGAGCCTGTCGATGTCGGCCATCGTGATCGGTGTGACCCCAGCCTGCTTGATGTTCCCCTTTTCCTCGGGGTCAACGCTGCGGAGAGCGATGAGGACGGACGACCCCCCGTCGACGGAGCCACGCAGGGACTTCGGGAACGGGTCCTCGGCCAGCCCGAGCGCGACCGCGTAGGGCATGCCGTGGACGTTTCCGGATGGCGACGTCTTCGGCGTGTTGCTGTCGCCGTGCGCGTCCATCCAGATGACGCCCGGACGCCTCCCCGCGCGCGCGATCCCAGCCAACGTCCCCATCGACATGGAGTGGTCGCCGCCGAGGACCAGCGCGACCGCACCGGATCGTTCGATGTCCGCGACGACGTTCGCGAGCTCCTCGGCGACGCGGACGATCTCCTTCGCGTGATGCGGCTCGCGGCCGGCGGGACTCGGACCGTCGTCCGTGCGGTCCTGGACGTGGATGTTTCCTCGGTCGCGAACGCTGTAACCGAGCCGCGCGATGCGATCGCGGATCCCCGCGTAGCGGATGGCGGAGGGACCCATGTCCACGCCGCGGCGATTCCCGCCGAGATCCATCGGGACCCCGACGATCTCGACGGAGCGCGTCACGCGGAGGCTTTCGCCTTCGGCTGAAAGATCGCGAGGATCACGCCTTCCGCGGCGAGCTCGTCGCCGATCATCGTCCTGACCGCGACGCGCGCGAACCCGCGGCGCATCTTTTCAAACGTGGCCTCGAAGCGGCCGGTGTCGCCGGGCTTCACCATTCGCTTGAAGCGCATCTCCTCGATGCCGGCGAAGAGACCCAACCCTTCGCGATAGTCCGGATGGGCCATCGCCGCGACCGTCGCGGCTTGCGCCATCGACTCGACCAGGATCACCCCGGGGACGATGGGGTTTCCCGGAAAGTGGCCGGCCTGGTACCACTCACTTCCGGTGAACGTGTGTTCAGCGACCGCTCTCACGCCAGGCTCGATCTCGACCACCCGATCGATGAGCAGAAACGGATCGCGATGCGGGATCAGCGCTTC
This sequence comes from Candidatus Limnocylindria bacterium, assembly GCA_036555955.1. GTDB lineage: Bacteria > Chloroflexota > Limnocylindria > P2-11E > P2-11E > 3-1-20CM-2-70-9. The sequence goes on from DATBKH010000088.1 coordinate 2,874, forward strand.
GATCGCCGCACGATCCAGCTTTGGCACGCGGCCAGAATACCGACGGCCGGAACTATCGGGGCCCTCCACGCGTTTAGCCTTAGGTCATGCGAGTCCACGTCGAGCCCACGCTCCCCGACGGACGCGCGATCGCCGCGACCGCTCTCCTCGCGGCGGCGGCGATCTTGGGGATCCTCGCCGTCCGCGCCTGGCAGGCGAGTGCCCCCACGACCGCTCCGGTCGACGTTCCGGCGACCTTCGTGCCCGGCGCCGCCCCGACGGCGACGAGTCTCCAGACCGTCGGCCCGGCAATCTCGCCGACGACCACAGAGACCCTCGCGCCGGCGCCCGCCGGAAGCACCGCCGCGCCGAAGCTGACGCCGTTGTTCACACCGCTCCCGACGTCGGTCCCCCCGGGGGGTCCGCGCGTCCCGGATCAACCGCCCCCGGGCTACCGCGACTAGCGGTTCCCGCGAGAAATGAAGGGACCGCCCGACGAGGGCGGTCCCTTTCCGTTTGTTCGGGGTGTCAGGGCTACTTCTTCGTGAGGGTCAGGTTCACGACGACCTGAGTCGTCCCGGGTGTGACGTTCGAGGTCATGCTCGCGACGCTCGAGTACGTTCCCGCCTTCTTTCCGGAGGCCTGGTACTGGATCGTCTGCGTGCCGCCGGCGGTCGGCGGCGTCGTGTTGACGCGGTATTCGGTGTTGTCCCCTGGGGCTGCCGCGAGGTTGGCTCCGCTCGTGCCGTCGCGGTTTTCCGCACCCCAGTTCACGCCTGAGTCGGGATCGCCGGTCCCAGCGTTGGCGATCCCGTAGGTCATCGTCGTCCATTCGCTCTCCGGACCGGTCCCGGCGCTGCCGCCGGCGAGCTGGATCCAGATCTCGAAGGTGTGCGTCGTGGCGTTGCCGAAGTTCTTGACTCCGGCCCAGTCGACCACGAGCCAAGAATTGTCACCGTCGGTCAAAACGCCGACGCGGATCGCTCCGGCCCCGCCGCTGCTCGGATTGAGATCGCTCCACAGCGGTGCGACCACGTTGTTCGGCCGCGCCGGGTTCGGGAAGTGCTGAGGCGTGAAGACGAGATCTGCCGCGGCGCCACCGCCGATGACGAGGTAGCCGTTCGAAACCACGCCAACTCGGGTGTACGGCTCTGCGCCGAAGAAGAACGCGGGGACGTTGAAGTTCGAGATCGTGTCGTCGCCCACCCCGGAGACGGGAGCGATCCCGAAGATCGACAGGGGCAGGTAGCCACCCGCCGGTCCCTCGTCGAGCGTGATCGACGTCACTTTCGGGGCGATCGCCGGCGAGAGCGTTCCGCTCCACCGGACGGTGTTGTGGTCGAGGGTGGCTGGGGCGCTGGCGTTCGAGAACGTGAGCCCGCCATCCGGATTCGTGATCGTGAGGTTCACGTTCGCGGAGGTCGCCGCGAAGTTGCTCACGCTGGCGAGGCAGTGCGCTGCGCCTGGAGGCGCGAAGGTCGTTGGGGTGCACGAGTGGGTGAGGCTCACGATGCCCTGCTTCTTGTTGAAGGCGACAGGGATCGTGACGTCGTTGTTGCCCCTACCGGCATCGAGCGTGATGCGGCCGAAGTACTGGCCGTTCGCGAGGGTCGCTCCGCTGATAGTGATCCAGATGTCCTTGGACTTGCCCTTCTTGATGTCGACCTTCTTGGTCGCACCGCCGGTCGCGCTCTCGGACACGAATATCTTGGCGCCGCTGGGCTCCTGGACGGAAACGCCCAGATTGAGGTTGTCGCCACTCACGTTCGTGAGCGTGCGCTTCGTCGTGATCGAGCCGGTCATCGTGGGCGCGTTCACGCTCGCGAGGTTCAGATCGATGCGGTGAAGCGGATCGGAAGCTGACGCCACGAATCTCGCGGTCGTTTCGTTGAACACGACGGTCGGGTTCACCGCGCGGTTCACGCGCACCGAGCCGCTCCCGTCGTCGAACGGTGTTGCCGCGGAGGTTCCGTCCTCTTTGACGACGCCCTGGGCGGCCGACGTCATGAGGGCGGACTTGATCATCGCGGGCGTCCAGTCGGGGTGCGCCGCCTTGACCAGCGCGGAGGCGCCGGCGGCGTGCGGACTCGACATCGAGGTCCCCGCGATCGCCTGGTAGAAGTTGCCGGTGGGCCCGTTGACGGTCCCGACCGGTTCCGGGGTCATGCCCGCGAGGACCTGGATCCCGGGTGCAGTGACGTCCGGCTTGATGAAGTCGTTCGCAGGGCCGCCCCGCGAGGAGAACGCCGCCATGACGTCACCCTGCGTCGGGGTCGCGGTCCCCTGCGACCAGGTGGCCTTCACGTTGGTGTGCGTCGTGATGAAGCTCAGCAGGTCCGCGTTGGGACCGTCGACGTGGATCGCCGGCAGCCAGTGGTTGTCGGTCTCCACATCCTGCTTCACCGGGTTGTACAGGATCATGCCGGCCGCGCCACCTTGGCTGACGTTGTAGCCCTTGTCGACGCGGGCGTTGTCGCCGCGCTGGCAAGCGACGATCTTTCCCGCGGCCTGTCCCGCCGCGAGTGGGGTGTGGCAGAGCGCGTCCTCGCCCGCGAGGGTCTCCGCCAGGACGACGGGCGTCGCGGTCGGGATGCCGTTCGTGATCGTCACGCCCGCCTTGTTGAAGGTCGCCCCGCCGTCGGCGGTGAGGTGAAGCGTCGAGGTGAAGAAGCGGTCGGAGGTCGCCGCGCCGACCGTGGTGACCCACGGTCCGCCGTGCTCAGCCGTCCCGACACCGGGACCGCTGTTTCCCGCGGATGCGTTGACGGAGATGCCTGCGTCGAACGCGTTGAGGAACGCGATCTCGACGGCGTCGGTGTAGGGGTTCGCGCCGCCGCCGATCGAGAAGTTGATCACGTCGATGCCGTCCGTGATCGCCTGCTGGACGGCCGCCACCGAGTCGGAGTTGAAGCAGCCCTGCTCGAGGCAGACGCGATACATGATCACGCGCGCGCCCGGGGCGACGCCGCTGACCGGGCCGCGGTCGACGCCGTAGAGGAGGGCGGAGCTCACCTGGGAGCCCGCCGCCGTCGATGAGGTGTGCGTCCCGTGACCCTCGGGGTCACGCGGAGAGCAGATGTGGGTCGCGTTGTTGCAGAACTCGCCGGGCTTCGCGGGGAAAACGCTGAGATACGTGCTGGTGAAGGCGTACGCCCCGACGAGCTTCCGGTTGCAAGCAAACGGATCGCCGAGATGCGCCGAATCGCTGCCGTTGCCGAACTGGCAGCCGTAGGGGCCGCCGGGGACCGGCGGGAGGCCGTTGTCCGCGAACATCGGATGCTCGGGCCAGATCCCCGTGTCGAGGATGCCGACGACCACATTGGATGCCGCCGTGGTCGCGCCACCGAGGGACGGCCACACATCGGTCGCGCCGATGAACTCGGTCGCGTCGCTCAGCGGCTGCGCAAGGTTGTCGAGCTGGACCGCGGCGACACCCGGGACCTTCAGGAGAGTTGCGACCGAGTTCGCCGGGATCCGCGCGGCGACGCCGCCGTATGCGGTGACGAATTCGGTGCCGATCGCCGCGGCGGGAACCGCGGCGCTGACCGCCCGGCTGATGTCCTTCGAACGCTGCTTCGCATTGTTCTCATAAGCGGCGACAGCGCTCTTGTTGTCTTTGAGCTTCTTGCCAGTCACGGCGGGACTCGTGGCGGTCAGACCCGAGACACCACCGGCATACGAGGCGGTCGCGTCGTAGTCGTACTTGATGAGCACGTTTATCGCGGTCGAGTCGGTTCGGCTGAGGAGCGAAGGGTCGGTCTGCGCGAGTCTTCCGGTGACCGACTTGACGACAGAGAACGTCGAGTCAGGCGTGAGAGGGGTCGCGGTGAATCGTGAGGGGTCCTGTGCGGCGAGAGCGGGTTGCGCGATCGCGGGGAAAAGCGCGATGACGAGCGAGCATGCGGCGACGAACGCAGCGATACGATGCATGCGGAACTTCCCCTCCAGCGAATTGGGAAACGCGCCCTGTGCGCGGCGCAGTATGCGATGTGCACGGTGATTCGCACAACCGCGAAAGACCGCTCGCTCGCCTCGCGTCCTTAAGCCGGAGCGTTATCCGGTGAGGGCATCCACCCCGACGGTGTCGATGAGATGCGTCGTCACCTGGCCCGCGCGGAAGAGATCGCTCGCCAGGATCTTCTTGTGCGCCGGAATGTTCGTCGTCACGCCAACGATCGTGAATTCGTCCAAAGCGCGCTGCATGCGGGCGACCGATTCAGCCCTGTCCCGGCCCCACGCGATCACCTTCGCGAGGAGGGAGTCGTAGTACGGCGGCACCTCGTAGCCCTGGAAGCAATGTGAATCGACGCGGATCCCCGGACCCGCGGGCGGCTGCCAGCTGGTCAGTACGCCAGTCGACGGCGCGAAGTTCGCGTCCGCGTCCTCAGCGTTGATGCGGCACTCGATGGCGTGGCCCTGCACCCAGATCTGCTCCTCGCTGAACGAGAGCAGCTCGCCCTGCGCGAGCGCGATCTGCTCCTTCACGAGGTCCATGCCGGTCGTCATCTCCGTCACGGTGTGCTCGACCTGGATGCGCGAGTTCACCTCGATGAAGTACGCGCGATTCTGTGCGTCGACCAGGAACTCGAAAGTGCCGACGTTCCGATAGCCCGCGCGGACGGCCGCGTCGACGGCAAGGTGCGCGATCTCCTGCCGCAGGCCCTCGCCGATCGACGCCGACGGCGCCTCCTCGATCATCTTCTGGTTCCGCCGCTGGATCGAGCACTCGCGCTCGCCGAGGCAGATCCCCCGCCCCGATTCGTCGACGGCGATCTGCGCCTCCACGTGCCGCACGCCCTCGAGGCACCGCTCGACGTAGATGCCGTCGTCGCCGAACGACGCCTTCGCTTCGCTCGCGGCCTGAGGCCAGAGTCGCTGCAGGTCGGACGGCGATCCGGCCTTGCGCATGCCACGCCCGCCGCCGCCGGCCTTCGCCTTCAGCATCACCGGATAGCCGATCGCCTCGGCGATGCGGAGGGCCTCGGCCACGTTCCGCACCGGTCCGTCGGAACCCGGGATGACAGGCATCCCCGCGCGCTTCATCTCGATGCGCGTCTGGGCCTTGTCGTGGAAGAGACGGAGCACGTCCGGGGGTGGCCCGATGAAGACCAGGCCGTGGTCCTTGCAGACCTCCGCGAAGTCGGCGTTCTCCGACAGGAACCCGTACCCGGGGTGGATCGCCTGCGCGCCCGAAAGAAGGGCGGCGGACATGATCGCGGGGATGTTCAGATAGGACTCGCGCGCGTTCGCGGGACCGATGCATATGGCTTCGTCCGCCAGATGCACGGGAAGGCTGTGCGCGTCCGCCTCGCTGTACACGGCGACCGACTGGATGCCGAGCTCGCGGCAGGCACGGATCACACGCACCGCGATCTCACCGCGATTCGCGATGAGGACCTTTTCGATCGGCGTCAGCGCTTTTCTCCCTTCAACAGCGGAAGCGACTGTCGAAGCGTGCCCTCGTCCGAAACGTTCCCGGTCGTCGCGTCGGGAAGAATGCGTTTCACCAGTCCGGTGAGCACGGTGCCTGGCCCGAACTCGATGAAGGTGGTTGCGCCCTCCCCGTGTGCCCGCTCGACCGAGGCGACCCACTGTACCGGAGACCAGACCTGCTTCTCCAGCAGCGGAAGCATTTCGCGGGCGTGCTCGTGGACGCGAGCGTCGACATTCGCGATCAGCGGATACCGAAGCGCGGCGAACGAGGTGATGTCGATCGCCTGACGCAGGCGCGGCGCGACCCCCCGCATCGCCGGCGAGTGGAAGGCGGCGGACGTGCGCAGGGGCACGACGCGCTTCGCGCCGATGTTCTTCAGCTCCTCGCCGGCGCGCGCGAGCTCGGAGCGCGGGCCGGAGATCACGACCTGTCCGGGCGCGTTGTCGTTCGCGACGACGACGTTCGTGCCGACGAGCGCGCGCGCGATCACATGACCGTCCAGACCGATCACAGCGGCCATGCCGCCGTTCGGATCCGCGGCCTGCATGAGCTCACCGCGCGTGCGCACCAGACGCACGCCGTCCGCGAGGCTCAACGCTCCAGCGGCAACGAGTGCGCTGAATTCGCCGAGCGAATGACCGAGGACCGCGGCCGGCTCGGAGAGTCCGCCGGCAACCTCCTCCGCCGCGCGTAGCGCGGCGATCGACGCCGCGAGGAGCGCCGGCTGGGTGTTCGCGGTCTGATCGAGCAGATCCTGCGGTCCGTCGAAACACAGCGCGCGCATGTCGACGCCGATCGCTTCGCTCGCCTCGGCGAAGACGCGGGCGGCCGCCGCGTAACGGTCGGCGAGGTCCTTGCCCATGCCGACCGTCTGCGAACCCTGTCCTGGAAACAGCCACGCAACCGCTGAAGCGACCATGGGCCGCCGAGTCTATGCGGCCGTTCGGCGATGAGACCCGCCCGTTACTGGATCGCGAAGCGCGCATGCATCATCGCGCCTCATGGCACGACTCGCGGAGTGGACGGTGACCGATCCAGCCGGACGGCAGCATGCGCTCGTCGTCGAGCGCCGGCCGCTCTTCGGAGCGCGCGTCCTCATCGACCGACGGAGGGTCGAGCGGTTCGATCAGACGCCCGAGGCGGACCGCCACGTGGCGACCATCGCCGGGCACGTCCTGACCGTCGCGATCCCGCGGGTCACGCACGACCCTCCGAGCCTGAGCGTCGACGGAAAGATGGTCCTCGGGGCTGACGCGGTGCTGACCGCCGCCGTGGAGGACAGCGCGGGCAGCGCCGTCCGCGGACAGGACCTCGTGCGTTTTCAGCTGCAGCAGCGCCGCGCCAGCGGTGGCTCCTGGTTCTTCTGGATCGGCGGCGCCTCGATCCTGAACTCGATCCTGAGCGCGTCCGGGACCGAGTGGGGTCTGGCGGTCGGTCTCGGCGTGACCTATCTCATCGACGGCTTTGCTGAAGCGCTCAGCGAGACGGTCGGCACGCCGATCTACGCGTTCGTCCTCGACGTGCTCGTCGCGTCCGTCTTCCTGTACATCGGCCGTGCCGCGCGGCGCGGCAAGGTCGGTTGGTACGCCGTGGGCATCGGCCTGTACGCGCTCGACGGCGCGCTCTTCGTGATGGTGCAAGACGTGCTCGGCATGGTCGTGCACGCGATCGCGATCTTCGGTCTCGTGTCGGGCTGGCGCGCCGCCCGCGCGCTGAAGCGGACCGAAGCGCCCGCGCCCGCGCTCGTCGGCTAGCGCTCCCTCCGCTTCATCGCCGCGCCGTACTCCGGGAAGTAGCGCTCGATCGTCGACAGGTCGAACTCGCGAAGGATCGAGGTGTTCGGCTCGCGCGCGAGCAGGAACTCGAACGATCGCGTGACAAGATCCGTCACGTCGCCTCCCCCGTAGCGCTCGCGGTCCGCCGCGGATACGCGGACGCGGTGCGTCGTGACGGTGCGGTCGCGAACCGTGACGTCGGCCACATGCCCTGAGGCGGACTCGCGTACGACGACCGCGAGCCGATCAGCGGAGGGCGATGACAAAGAGCGGCTGGCCGTACTCGACGGGCGCGCCGCCCGCGACGAGCACCTCACGGATCTCGCCGTCCGCCGGCGCGCTGATCTCGGCGGTGTGACCCAGAGATTGGATACCGCCGAGCACGTCGCCCCGCGCGACGGAGTCGCCGCTCGACCATTCGCGCGCCGTGCTGAACACCCCGACGGTCGTCGCGTGCACGCGCTGTGTCTTCTCGGCCGGCGCGACGGGCTCTTTCGTCGCGGGCGCCTCGGCCGGCGCGGTGCGACGCCCGCGCGACACGGACACGGCGAAACCGTCGGCTTCGACCTCGATCGTGACGCTGTCCAGGCTCGGCGGGAGCTCGAGCTTCAGGAGGTCGTCGACGAGGCCCATGAGGGGATCGTTGCCGTCGCTCACCCCTCGTTCCTCTGCGCGGGATTGCGGAGGATGCGGCGCCACCAAGGCGCCGGCGGGGGCGGCGTTCCCCCACTCGGCTCGACGATCGTCCCGAACGATCGGAACCGCTCGTACCGCAGCGAAAGGAGGTCGGCGACGGGGACGCGCGAAAGGCGATCCAGCTGCGCCACGAGCGCGGTCTTGATCGCGGCGGCCGTGGCCTCGGGGTCGGTGTGCGCGCCGCCGGCCGGCTCGCGGATAAGCGCGTCGGCGACGCCGGTGTCGAGGAGGTCGGGGCCCGCGAGCTTCATCGCGACCGCGGCACGCTCCGCTTCGGTCGCGCTGCGCCACAGGATCGCGGCGCAGCCCTCCGGGGAGATCACGGAATAGGTGGCGTTCTCGAGGGCGAGCACGACGTCGCCGACGCCGAGCGCGAGCGCCCCGCCCGACCCGCCCTCGCCGAGCACGACCACGACGATCGGCACGGCGAGCCGCGTCATGCGGTGGATGCTCGATGCGATCGCTTCGGCCTGGCCGCGCTCCTCGGCCTCGGGGCCGGGATACGCACCCGGTGTGTCGACGAGAGTCACGAGCGGGACGTGGAACTTCTCCGCGAGACGGTAGAGCCGCATCGCCTTGCGATAGCCCTCGGGGTACGGCATCCCGAAGTTGCGATGGATGTTCTCCTCCGTCGAGGCCCCCTTCTGCTGGCCGACGACGATGACCGGCCGTCCGTCCAGCTCGGCGATCCCCCCGACGATCGCGGGGTCGTCGCGGAAGGCGCGGTCACCGTGGAGCTCCTGGAACCGGTCGAAGACGCGCCCGATGACGTCGAGGGCGTGCGGCCGCGTGATGTTGCGCGCGGTCTGGACGGTCTGCCACGGCGTGGGGCGCGTGGACGCGAGCTGCGTCGCGTCGGTGACGAGTCCCCCCTCGACCGCGAGGTGACCGTTCCCCTCCGCGGCTCGGCGCGTGCCGACGATGCGGTCGAGCATGGACAACCTAGAGGCTCCAGCGCAGGTCTTGGCCCGCGACGCGGAACGCGTTCAGGAAGAACGCGATCCGCTCCTTCAGCTGGGCACGCGGCACGACCTGATCGACGAAGCCGTGCTCGAGCAGGAACTCCGCGCGCTGAAACCCCTTCGGCAGTTTCTCGCCGATCGTCTCGCTCGTGACGCGCGCGCCTGAGAAGCCGATGAGCGCGCCGGGCTCCGCGATCACGATATCGCCGAGGGAGGCGAACGACGCGAGCACGCCGCCGGTGGTCGGATCGGTGAGCACGCTGATGAAAGGGATGCCGGCCTCGTCGAGCCGGGCGACGGCCGCGACGGTCTTCGCGAGCTGCATGAGCGCGATCGTGCCTTCCTGCATGCGTGCGCCACCCGACGCCGACACGATCACGAGCGGCTTGCGTTCGGCGAACGCGCGCTCGGCCGCGCGCGTGAGCTTCTCGCCGACCACGCTGCCCATCGAGCCACCCATGAATTCGAAGTCCATGACCGCGAGGACGACCGGGATGCCCGAGATCTGCGCGTCACCGGTGAGCACCGCGTCCTTGTGGCCGCTCTTCGTCTGCGCGGCCGCGATGCGCTCCGGATACGGCTTGCTGTCGACGAAGCCGAGCGGATCCGCCGAGACCATCTCGGCGTCCATCTCGCTGAATGACTTCGCATCCGCGAGGAGCTCGATGCGCTCGGCAGCCGGCAGCCTGAAGTGGTGCCCGCACTTCTGGCACACGCTCTGATTGCGCTCGAGCTGCTTGTTGAAGAGCATCTCGCCGCAGCTCGGGCACTGTGTCCATAAGTGCGACGGGAACTCCTTCGGCCGCCGGCCGAAGGGATTGCGGAGCCTCACGCCTTGGCGTCCTCCTCGCGATACCAGCACAGGCCGGTGACACCCGGCCCGGTGTGTGTCCCAATGATGGGCCCGGCCTCGGCGGTCCAGAACTCCACGCAGTGAAATCGCTCCTGCACCCACTCCCCGAGCGCTCGCGCACGCTCGGGATGGTTCGTATGCATCGCGCACGCGTGGATCCGTGATCCGGCGGGGACGCGCTCTTCGATGAGCTGCTTCAAACGCTCGACACCGCGCTCGCGCGTGCGCACCTTGTCGATGAGCACGCGGTCGCCGTCCTTCACCTCGACGATCGGCTTGATGTGCAGGAATGCGCCGAATGCGGCTTGCGCGCCGGAGACCCGGCCGCCGCGCCGCAGGTACTCGAGCGTGTCGATCAGCGCGAGGATCTGCGCCTTGCCCGCGAGACGCCGCGCGAGTGCGACGGCCGCATCGAACGAGCCACCCCCGCGGAGCACGCGCGCGCACGCCGTCGCGATGAGCGTGATCCCGCCGGCCGTCGTGCGCGAGTCGACGACCTCGATGCGCGCCCCGTCGACCTGCTGCGCCGCGGCCTTCGCGACGGTGTGCGTGACCGACGCTTCGTTGATGACGGTGATCACGAGGATCGACCGGAATCCCTCGGCGACGAGGCTCTGGAAGATCTCGACGCACTCGCCGAGCGAGGGCGCGGCGGTGGTCGGCGCGGTCTTCGAGGACGCGAGCTTCTCGTAGTACTGGGCTGGTGTGAGATTGAGGCCCGGTGTGAAGTCCTCGTCGCCGAAGAGCACGTGGATCGGAAGCACGCGGAAGGCGAAGTCGCGCTGCACCTCATCGGAGAGGGCGGAGCTGCCGTCGATGACGATCGCCGCCTTCTCCTTCATCCGACCGTCCGGACGTCGCCCGCGAGAACGCGCTCGTTCGCCACGAGGAGCGCACCGTCGTCGTCGATGTCGCGCGCGATCCCGCGGAGGACGGACCGGCCCTCACGTGTCACCTGGACCTCGCGACCGATCACGCTGGAGCGCGCTCGCCATTCGGCCATCGCGGCGGCGCGCTCGGCCGGAGAGGCGATGCGGTCGAGCTCGGCGTTGAGCACGGCCAGCAGGTCCAATCGATCGACGGCCGTTCCCGCAAGGGCGAGAGACGTCGCAGTCGAGCGCAGCTCCTCGGGAAAATCCGTAGCCCGTTGGTGAACGTTCACGCCGATCCCCAGCACCAGCGAACCGCCTTCCCCGCTCGTGGTCGCATGGGCCAGCACACCGGCGACCTTCTTGTGGCCAGCCTCGACGTCGTTCGGCCATTTTAGGGACGCGCCGGAGGTACCCAACCGGTCGAGCGCCCGCGCGATGGCGACGCCGGCGAGGAGCGCAAAGAGCGAGGGTCGTGCCGGCGCCGGCGCGAGGACCCAGGACGCGAGCAGGCTCGTTCCCGGGGGAGCGAGCCAGATCCGGCCGTGCGTCCCCCGCCCCGCCGTCTGGTGATCGGCGACGACGACGAGCGAGCGCCCGGCCTCTCCCGCGAGCTCGCGCGCGCGATCTTGCGTGCTCGCCAGCGAGGCGTGGTACTCGACGTCGCGCCCGAGCTCGAGCGCGACGGCGCTCCGCACCGCGGGGATGGCAAGGAGCGCGAGACGCATCAGCGCGCGGCGGCGAGGATGAGTGGAACGCGCACGATCTCGTCGATCGTCCCGTCCCGCGGACTGCGCGTGTACACCTCCGCGAAGCCGATGATGTCGGAGGCCGGATCGGCGTACGTCGCCGTGACGGAGAACGTCCCCTTCGCCGGCGCGCCCGCGGTCGCGGTCGTGAATCCGCTCGCGAGCACGCGGCCCGCGGTGTCGGTGACCTGCCAGATGAGCGCCGCTTCGAACACGCTCGCCTCGCCGCTGATCGTGAGCGGGCTGCGCACTCGCGTGTTCGCGAGTGGCTCTTTCACGAGGATCCCACCGCGCGCGGAGAGCAGCGGCGTCGGTGAGGGACTCGGCGACGGCGTGGGGCTGGGTGTGGGGCTCGGGCTTGGCGTCGCCGACACCGTCGAACGGACCGGCGTCGGGGTCGGCGTCGTCACCACGACGTTCTGATCGACGCAGCCGCCGACGATGAGGAGCGTCGCCGCGAGCGCGAGCGCTCGCACCGTCACGAGCGTCGCACCTGCGCGCCGGCCGCGCGCACGCGAACGACGCGCCCGCGACCACTCGTGCCGACGATGTGCGCCGTCTCTTCCATCGCGGAGACGACCCGCGCGGCGAGCCGCGCGGGCGCGAACGCGACGACCGTGGGGCCCGCGCCGGAGAGCGCCGCACCGAACGCCCCGGCGCCGCGTGCGGCACGCATGATCTCTTCGAGACCGGTGATGAGGTGCGAGCGCGCGGGCTGATGCAACCGGTCGTCCATGGCGATGGAGAGAAGCGCGCCGTCCGACCGGAGCACGGCCGCGAGGAGCGCCGCGGCGTGCGCGATGTTGAACACGGCGTCCGCGCGCGGCACGCTCGCGGGAAGGACGGCACGCGCCTTCTCCGTCGACAGCGGCTCGCGCGGAATGAGCAGGCAGATGCGCCACGCGCGCGGGAAGGAGATGCGCGTCGCGACCGGTCCGTCGTCGCCGGGAAGAGCCACGGTGAACGCGCCGTACAGCGCCGCGGCCACGTTGTCGGCGTGACCTTCCACGTCGCTCGCGACGCGGAGCAGGGTGCGCCGATCCAGCGGTCCGCCCATGAGCGCGTTCGCGGCGACGACCCCGCCGACGATCGCCGCCGCGCTCGAGCCG
>DATBKH010000089.1:0-7572 GCA_036555955.1 Candidatus Limnocylindria bacterium
TGGGGCGGCGCACGCCCTATTTTTTTCGTCCAAGCCGATTTTCTGTCCGCTAGCGGACATGGACGGGTGGGGCGTTTCGGAGAGCACAGATCGATCTCGATGGGTTCGGTGCCATACCGACGATCGTGATGTCGGCGAACGACACCCCGTCGTCGTCTCGGCTCGGGACGGCGACGTTCCTGCAGAAGCCCTTTGCTCTTCGTGAGCTGCTGAGCGCCGTCGACGGGGCGATCAAGAACGCGGCGTAAGAGACCAGATCCAGCGGCGACCGCAAGTACGAAGGCCTGCGCCGACCGACGCGCGAGCGATGCGGGACCTCCTGTGAGCCGCCCGGGATTCGAACCCGGAACCAAGGGATTAAAAGTCCCCTGCTCTACCGTTGAGCTAGCGGCCCAGGAAGACGTTCATGGTAGGCCGCGCATACTCCGCGAGTGCCTCTGGTCTTCGGCTGCATCGCACCACACGGTTCGATCGCGATCCCCGAAGCGAAGCCGAAGGATCGTCCCACGCTCGCGCGCGCGACGACCGACGGCATGCACGAGCTCGCGCGCCGCTTCGCGGCCGCAGGGCCGGAAGTCTCGATCGTCCTCACGCCCCACAACCTCCACGTGGAGGGTGCGATGGCCGTCGTGGATGCCGTCGCTCTGAGCGGCGACCTCGCGCAGTGGGGGAGCCCCATCGCGATGCGCGTTCCAGTCGATCGTGACCTTGCGATCGTCGTTCGCGACGCCTTGCGGACCGCGGGCGTGCCCGTCGTGGCCGTGAGCTACGGCGCGAACGATCCGGCCGCGGCGGTCTTTCCGATGGACTGGGCAGTGCTCATACCGGCGCACTTCATGGGCGGCCGAGCCGATCCGCAGGTGCCCGTCGTCGTGATCGCCCCGGCCCGCGATCTCTCGGACGACGTCCACGTCCGCGCCGGCGCCGCGATCGCGGCGGCGGCGGCCCGCTCGCCGAAGCGGATCGCGCTCATCGCGAGCTGCGATCACGGCCACGGGCACGACGCCAAGGGTCCGTACGGTTTCACGCCGAAGTCGAAAGAGTTCGACGAGGCCGTGGTCCGGCTCATCCGCGAGGACGGGCTGCACTTCTCGAGGCTCGGGTCCGACTTCGCGCGTGAAGCCAAGGCCGATAGCTATTGGCAGATGCTCATGCTCGAGGGGGCGCTCGCGGGTGACGGCTGGAAGGGCGAGCTCCACTCGTACGAAGCGCCGACGTATTTCGGAATGCTCTGCGCGTCGTATCTGCCCACCGCCGGAGCGCGCGGCTGAGCCGGATCCTCGTCGTCGACGACGACCCGTCGATCATCGCGGTCGTGTCGGACATCCTGCGCGGCGAGGGCTACGAGGTCGTGACCGCGGAGAACGGCGCGGACGCGCTCGGGAAGGCGAGAGGCGAATCCCTGGTGCTGCTCGACATGCGCATGCCCGTCCTGGACGGATGGGCTTTCGCCAAGGCGTTCCGCGCGGCCGGCAACCGGACGCCGATCGTCGTCATGACCGCCGCCGAGAACGCGCGCCGCTGGGCCGAGGAGATCCAGGCCGAGGGCTATCTCGCGAAGCCGTTCGACCTCGACACGCTCATCGCGGCTGTGGCGCGGTACGCCACAGGAGGACGCTGACGAGCGCGCCAGCGGCGAGCGCCATGAGCGCCGCGGCGCGGATGATCTCGAACTGGCCCTGGAACGCGAACCACGGCGGCGTCAGGACGACCACCTGGAGGAGCCAATAGGCGACCGCCACCGCGTTCGCGAGGATCCAGGTGCGGCGCGGCCGCGACCGAAGATGCGGCGACAGGACCGCGATCCCGGCGGCCGCCTCGAGCAGGTGACCGATGCCGGATGCGAACTGGGTCTCCGTGGCGTCTGGGATCGCGTCGTGGAAGCGGATGAGGATCTCCGTCGCCAGCAGCATGCTGCCGGCGCCGAAATAGAAGAGGAGCACGGCCAGCGGCGGCGCGACGACGCGCATGACCGGCGCGCTCCTCGGCACCATCGAGATCGCGACGGCTCCGAGAACGAGACCGGTCGTCATCACGGTGCTCGAGCTGATGAAGAGGTACGGGTTGCCGAGCACGTACGCGACCAGACCCGCGAGCTCGCTCGGGGTCGGTACGAGTGATGCGTACATGCATGAGGTTCAACGGGCACCTGGTCAAAAAGGGCTCGGCTGCTTGGCCGCTCACGGACGGTCCGGCGCAAACAGATCGGTCTCATTCCGTTTGATGCCCCCGATGATGTCGGCGAGGAGCTCACCCGTCGCCGTCGTGAACGCCATGCCGTGACCGGTGAAGCCCGCGTTCACGTGGACGCCGCCGTCGAGTGCGCCGACGTACGGAAGCGCATCGTGTGAGAAGCCCATCGTTCCCGCCCACCGATGCGTGACCGCTACGTCGCCGACACGATCGCGCAGGAAGCCTTCGAGCTGACGCTGGACCCGCTCGGTGGTGCGCTCCTCCTCGCCGATCTCTTCTTCGACGGCCGTGTCGCGCCAGCCGCCGACGAGCACGCTGCCGTCGGCTCGCTGCCGCCAGTAGCGGTAGCCGCGGTTCGCGTACGCCGGCCGATCGAAGACTCGGCGGGGTAGCGGCGCGGTCGCGAGCATCTGACCGCGGACCGGCTTGATCCGAAGGGGCACGAGGTGTTGCGAGTACGCGTTCACGCAGACCACGACCGCCCCCGCGCGAACGCGACCCCGCCCCGTCCGGACCTCGCGCGCCGTCACCGCGCTGACACGCGTGCCGGTGTGGACGCGCGCTCCAAGGCGGACCGCCGCGCGTGCGAGACCGCGCACATAGCGCGCCGGATGGAGCTCGCCGTCGTCGAGAAAGATCGCGGAGCGCTCCTCGGGGAGGAGCCGGACCCGCACACCCTCTCCGACGAGCCGTTCCGCGCTCCGCTGAAGCTCGGCCCACTCGTCGGCGTCTCCGGCGGCCTGCGACGATCCATTCCAGGCGAGGTCGCAGACGATCTCTTCCCGCTCGACGATCTCGCGAACGAGCTTCTGGTTGCGCTGCGTGAACCGCCAGATGCGCAGCGCGGCGCCTTCGCCATAGCGACGCGCCGCGGCGACGAAGTTCTCAGCCACGCCGGCGAGAAGGAAGCCGGCATTGCGCCCGCTCGCCGCCTCGGCGACCGTGCGCGCCTCGAGCACGATGGGACGGGACCCCGCGCGCGCGAGGTGGTACGCGACGGCGATGCCCGCGATACCGCCGCCCACGACCGCGACGTCGGCCGTCGCGTCACCGTCGAGCTCGGGGTACGGATCGGGCGGAGTCTCGTCCAGCCAGATGCTCGTCACATCCGGTACTGTGCCCGAGGCCGCACCGGGTCCGGCAAACACAGCATGTGAGGGTGGGAATGTTCCGAAGCCATCGTCTGGCCCTGATCGCCATTGTCTCGATCGTCGCGGCGCTGGTGCCGCTCTCCAGACCGGCCGCCGCGGTCTCGACATCGATCGTGATCAGCCAGGTGTATGGCGGCGGTGGGAACAGCGGGGCGACCCTCAAGAACGATTTCATCGAGCTGTTCAATCGCGGCGGTGCGCCGGTGACGGTCACCGGCTGGTCCGTCCAGTACGGGTCGTCGACCGGAACGACGTGGCAGACGACCGCGCTTTCCGGGACGATCCAGCCGGGTCAGTACTACCTCGTGAGGGAGGGCGCCGGCGCTGGTGGCAGCGTCGACCTCCCGGCACCGGACGCGAGCGGCTCCATCGCGATGAGCGCGACCGCGGGCAAGGTCGCGCTGGTGAGCGCCGCCGCGGCACTGACCGGAAGCTGTCCGACCGCCGGAGTCGTGGACCTCATCGGTTATGGAACGGCCAACTGCTTCGAGGGCAGCGCCGCGCCGGGGCTCAGCAACACGACGGCGGCCGTCCGCGGCTCCGAGGGATGCGCGGAGACCGACACCAACTCCGCGGACTTCACGGCCGGGGCGCCCGCTCCGCGGAACACGGCCTCGGACTTCCACTTCTGCACCGGCGACAACGCGCCGGCCGTCACCGCGACGTCGCCGCTCGACGGCGCGACCGGCGTGCCGTTCAACACCGACATCAGGATCACGTTCAACGAGCCGGTCGATGTCTCGAGCGCCTGGTACGCGATCTCGTGCGCAACGAGCGGCGCGCACGCGGCCGCGCAAAGCGGCGGCCCGACGACCTTCACGCTCGACCCGGTCGCCGACTTCGCGTTCGCGGAGTCGTGCACCGTCACCGTCCTCGCCGCGGAGGTATCCGATCAGGACGAGACCGACCCGCCGGACACCATGACCGCCAACAAGATGTTCACCTTCACGGTGGAGGACACGCCGCCACCGCCGACGTCCATCCACGTCATCCAGGGCGCCGCGCACCTCTCCTCATTCGTCGGCATGACCTTCGGGAACGTCCCCGGCATCGTCACGGCCGTGCGGAGCAACGGCTTCAACCTGCAAGATCCAGCTCCGGATTCCGATCCCGCGACGTCGGAAGGCATCTTCGTCTTCACGAATAGCGCCCCCGCCGTCAGCGTGGGCGACGCGGTGCGCGTGAGGGGAACGGTAAGCGAGTTCCGCCCGGGCGGAGCGGCGACGAACCTGACGACCACCGAGCTCTCGTCTCCGATCGCGGTCGTGCTGTCGCACGGTAACGCTCTGCCGTCCGCGACGGTCATCGGCCTCGGCGGGCGGATGCCGCCGACCGCGGTGATCGAGGACGACGCGAGCGGCGACGTCGAGACGAGTGGCGTATTCGACCCCGCGAACGACGGGCTCGACTTCTACGAATCCCTCGAGGGCATGCGCGTCCAGATCAACGACGCGGTCATCGTCGGGCCCACGAACGCGTTCAACGAGATCCCGGTCCTGCCGGATGACGGCTCGTGGGCCGGGCCACGCACCGCGCACGGAGGGATCCTCTACAGCTACTCCGACGGCAACCCGGAGCGCCTGATCGTGGACGATGCGATCGTCCCGTTCCCGGGCGGGCTGAACGTCGGCGATCATTTCGCCGGCTCCATCACCGGCGTCATGGACTACAACTTCGGCCTCTTCATGGTCGAGCTCACGACGGCGCCGGTGCGTGTCCCGGGTCTAATCACGAAGGAGACGACGACGGCACCCACGGTGAACGACCTCACCGTCGCGACCTTCAACGTCGAGAACCTCGACCCCGGAGACGGCGCGGCAAAGTTCGCGACGCTCGCCGGTCTCATCGTGAGCAACATGAGGTCGCCCGACCTCATCGCGGTCGAGGAGATCCAGGACGACAACGGAGCCACCAACGACGCCACCGTGGACGCCTCGGTGACGATCAACACGCTGATCACGGCGATCACCGCGGCGGGAGGGCCGACGTACAGCTACCGCCAGATCAATCCGGTCGACGACCAGGACGGCGGCGAGCCCGGCGGCAACATCCGGCAGATCTTCCTGTTCCGCACCGACCGCGGGCTCCAGTTCGTCGACCGCGCCGGCGGCGGGCCCACCACGGCGACGACGGTCACCAACGCCGGCGGGACGCCTCAGCTCTCCGCGAGCCCGGGGCGGATCGATCCAACGAACACCGCGTGGACCGCGAGCCGCAAACCGCTCGCGGCCGAGTTCACCCTGAACGGCCAGCGGCTCTACGTCGTCGCGAACCACTTCAACTCGAAAGGCGGCGACCAGCCGCTGACCGGACGGTTCCAGCCGCCGGAGCGCTCGTCGGAGGTTCAGCGCCACCAGCAGGCCACGATCGAGGCGGACTTCGTCGAGGAGATCCTCGCGATCGATCCGAACGCGAACGTGGTCGTGCTCGGCGATCTCAACGACTTCGAATTCTCGGAGACCGTACACATCCTCGAGAACGTCGGGCTCACCGACCTCTACGACACGGTGCCTCTCGCGGAGCGGTACAGCTACGTCTTCGAAGGGAACTCGCAGACGCTCGACCACATCCTCGTGAGCGGGGCGCTCAGCGGGCGCTCGACGCTCGACGTCGTGCACGTGAACGCCGAGTTCGCGGATCAGGCGAGCGACCACGACCCGTCGGTCGCGACGATCGTCATGAACGACGAGGAGACGCTGTGCGCGCTGGCGCGGCGCGTCTCGACGAAGCCCGGAACCGCGAGTTCGCTCTGCGCGAAGCTGGACAACGCAGCCGCGGCACGCGCTCGCGGAAACGCGAAAGCGGCCGACAACATGATCAAGGCGTTCCTGAACGAGGTCCGAGCCCAGCGCGGCAAGGCGATCGCGGACGAGGACGCCGACCTGCTGACCCTGTTGGCAGGCCGGCTCTAAGCCGATCTCGCGCGGGCGCGGCGGCGCACCGCCGCCGCGCCGCCTTCGGCGAGCGCCTCGGCGGCGCGAGCGTCGTCGGATCAGAGCATGTCGCCACGTACGCCGGCGGACGCGGACGACGGTCGCTCCATGCGCGGTCGATCGCCGCGGGCCATGGGCCCGCTCTCAGGGCTCGGGCGCTACGGGCGTGGAGGGCGCGAGGTCCGGCGGTGGAGCGAAGACGAAGCGGTAGCTCAGTCCCGCGATGGCTGCGCCGATGAGCGGCCCGACGAAGTACACGTACCAGTTGTCGTAGAACGACGCGGGGACCGCCGTCGCGAGCCAGCGCGCCGGGTTCATCGCGGCACCGGTGATCGCGCCGCCGGCCAGGATGTCCGCGGCGACCATGAGACCGATCCCGAACCCGCCGATGCGCGGCGCGAGCGGAGAGACGGCGGTGCCGAACACGGCCCACAGCAGGAACAGGGTGAGGATCGCCTCGACGACGATGCCCGTCGTCGCGGTGACGCCGCCGCCGAGACCGGGCGTGCCGATGTGCGTGCGCGCCAGTCCGGTGGGATCGAAGTCGAACGCGTAGCGAAGCGCGAATCCCGCGAGGAGTCCGCCGATCGCCTGCGCGACCCAGTACGTCGGCACGCGGGGCCACGGGTGCTTGCCCGCGATCGCGAGACCGAACGTGACGGCCGGATTGAAATGGCCGCCGGAGAGGCCGCCGAACGACGATACGGCGACGGAAAGCCCGAGACCGTGGGCAAAGGCGATGGCCACGAGATTGTCGCCGCCGGTCGCGACGATCGCGCCGGCACCGACGAAGAAGAAGAGGAAGGTGCCCGAGACCTCCGCGAGCAGCGCGCGAACGTGACCGCTCATGCGGCGGCTATTCTGCACACATGGCCGACTTTCGCCCGGTGGAGGCGAACAAGGCGCACATTCTCACCATCCGGCCGGCCGCCGCAGGCACCTCCGTGGCCGACGCCAACTCGGAGTGGGTCGAGGTCATCGCGGACCTTTCCAGCGACCTCGCGAACTGGCGCCTGCAGCACCTGCGCGGTCTCTGGAAGCCGGAGGTCGCCAAGCCGGTGGAGTGGGAGTGGGTCTACACCTGGGGCTCGCCCTCGTTCGTCCGCGCCGGCGAGGTCTATCGGATCCACTCCGGCTCACGCGCGCGAGCCGCGACGCATCCCCTCCCGGACGACCTCGCGCCCGGCCGCAAGCACGTGTACAGCGCAGGTCCGGTGGCTGCCGCGCGGCTCATGTGGACCCTCGGCGATTACGCGCGGCTCATCGACGCGTTCGGAACGGTCATCGACGAGGTC
>DATBKH010000090.1:0-4098 GCA_036555955.1 Candidatus Limnocylindria bacterium
GAACGGAGACCGTCTCGCTCGACGCGGTCCGCAGGGTGGCGAAGCAGGCGGCCGTCGCGGCAGCGGCGACGACCGTCGCGAGCCACAGCCGCCAGCCCGGATCCTCGCCGTACGTGCGATCGCGTGCGGCCACGTAGAGGATCCCGCACGCCACGAGCGCACCGCAGCCCTGCACGGCGAGCTCCGTGACCGTGAGCTGGCCCGCGGTCACGACGTTCGCCGCGAGCGACACGCCGAGCAGCGCGGCCGCGGAGTAGCGCAGCTGGCGCGACCCGTTCGCCGCGAGCGTCGCGAGGGCCACGATGCCGAGCGCGATCACTACCGGGTCGACCAGACGAGCAGCGCGACCACGAGGATCGCGGCGAGCCAGACGCCCGCGCGTTGCTCGAAGAGCGCGAATCCCGACGAGGTCATGGTGACCGTGCGCTCGAGCGTCCGGAATGTCGCGGCGCCCGCCGGCACGGGATCGGCCGCCCAGACGAAGCGCTGGAGGCGGCCGGCGAGCCGATCGACGTTCGGTACGAGCGGACCGACCATTCGCGCCGTGATCACGAGGATCGTCGCCGCGACGACGGCGCCGACGGCGACGACCGGATCGATGGTGTCGAGGGGCCGGCCGAGCACCGCGAGCGCGTCGGGGATCGGAAGCGACAGGAGGCTCGCGACGAACGCGGTGCTGATGAGCGCGGTGATGGACGCGGCGATATCCAGCCCGGGCGGTGCTTCACCCGCGGCGAGCCGGCGGCCCGCGTGTGCGAGCTCGAGCCCCAGGATCAAAAGCGCCACGAAGAACGCGATGACCGCCGTTGCGGGATCGGCCGCCTCGGCCGCGCCGATGCCCAGACCGATCACGCCGGTCACCGTCCACACGCTCGTCGCCATCGTCGCGATGTACGCGCGATGCGGTGGCATCCACACGCTCTCGAGAAGACCCGCGAACGCGGCGCACACGAGCACGAAGAGTCCCGCGCCGAGAGCGAGCGGCGTGCCCACGGCGAAGGAGAGCCACAGCGTCGCGAGCGTGACGTCGTGGCGCGCGACCTCCCACTGCTCGGGCAGCGCCAGCGACACCGCGGCCGCGTACAGGACGGTCAGCGCGGCGGCCACGAGCACGACGTAGCTCCAGTGGAGCTCGTCCCAGCCGGCGAGCACGGCCGCCGCGACGATGGTTGACACGACCGCGCGGCGCGATGCGCGCTTCCGTGCGCGGGCCCGGAGCGTGAAGACGACGAGCACGAGCGCCAGCAGCGCGAGGCGCGCCGGAAGTGCGACCGTCGGCAGGCCAAGCGTCGATAGATCGATGTGCGTCACTCCGAGCAGCCGGAGCAGGACGATCGCCGCCGCGACGCCCGCGGGCATCGCGAGGAGGCCGCGCAATGGCTCGCGCTCCGCCGCCGTCAGCGCCTGCGCGCGCTCGTAGCGCCAGGGCACGAAGGGGTAGAGGCCGGCGAAGAGGCCCGCGCCCGCGGTCGCCGCGAGGATCGCGCCGGGGCTCACCGCGATCGGGGAGATGTCGGCGAACCCAAGTGACGCGCCGCCCTGCCGCGCGATGAGCAGCGCGGCGACGACGAAGCCCTGGATGCCGACCGCGAAGTAGCCTGCGATCCGCATCGCCGAAGGCGCGGGCGCGACGAGCAGCGTCGCGAATGCCGTCATCGCCGCGAGGACCGCGATCGCGACGGCCGCGGCGACGAGATCGACGGTGACGACGACGGTGATGAACACGAATCCGATCGCGAGCGCGAGCGAGGGCAGGAACCGAGGCGACAACGCCGACCGCGCGTTCGCGAGGAGCGTCGCGGCGACGTATGCGGCGCCCGCGCTCATCGCCGTCGCCGCGAGTCCGTCGAGGCGGTAGGACGCTTGGATGGTCGGTCCGCCGGCGGCCGACCATTCCCAGAGCGCCCGTCCGGTCGCCAGCGTCGGGTCGGTGAGCTGATACAGGAGAAGCGGAAGCATTCCGGCTATCGCTCCGACCAAGAGGGCGCTCGGCACGCGCCATGCCTGTGCGATGCGTCGCGGGGCGACGAGCAGCGCGACCAGCGACAAGGTGATCGCGGTCGCGAATAGCGTGAATTCAGCTCGCACTATCACCCTGCGGTAAGGTAGCCGAGGTGGATCTGAGACTCCTTCCCCAGCAGCAGCTCAAAGTCACACCGAAACAGATCGCCGCGAATTACATCCTTCAGCTCAGCTCGCTCGAGCTGCAGGACGTCATCAACCAGGAGCTGCAAGAGAATCCGGCGCTCGATCTCGAGGAAGTTCAGGTCTGCCCGCTCTGCGGTCAGCAGCTCTCCGGTCGGGTCTGCCTCAATTGCTTCGGGACGGGCAAGACGCCGTACAAGGGCGGCGACGACGTCGAGACGGAGCCGCTCGAGGGCACGAGCCTCATGCAGCGCGACGAGGAGGACGACGAGCTCGACCCGATCGTCCGCGCCGAGGCCGAACAGACCCTCGCCGAATACCTGTCGTGGAACGCGCGCGTGCTCCTGCCGAAGCGGCTGCACGAGGTCGCCGAGTACATCATCGGGAACCTCAACGACTTCGGTTATCTCGAGATGACGCTCGAGGACGTCGCTTCGACGATGAAGTGCTCGGTGGCGGACGCCGCCGAGGTGCTGAAGACGATCCAGGGGATCGAGCCGTGGGGCATCGGCGCGCGCGACACCCGCGAGTGCCTGCTCATCCAGATCGATCACCTCTCCGAGATCGGCGAGGAGGTCCCTGAGCACGCGCG
Source organism: Candidatus Limnocylindria bacterium (assembly GCA_036555955.1). Classification (GTDB taxonomy): domain Bacteria; phylum Chloroflexota; class Limnocylindria; order P2-11E; family P2-11E; genus 3-1-20CM-2-70-9. The sequence continues at coordinate 2,738 of DATBKH010000090.1, forward strand.
CGCGATCGTCGCCGACCACCTGCGCGAGCTCGGCGAGCACAAGTTCGGGGACATCTCACAGGGGCTGCGCATCACCCGCGAGGAGGTGCAGAAGGCCTGGGATTGGGTGAAGCAAAGCCTGAACCCGTACCCGGCGCACGCCTTCGCGGCCGGTCCGGACGGCACGAGCATCGGTGGACGCCAGGTCGCGCTCCGGCCCGACGTGATCATCGTCCGCAACGAGAAGGGCGACTTCGAGGTCGAGGTCATCGAGTCGCGGCGCTTCTCGCTCCGCGTGAACCCGGTCTACCGCCAGCTCGTCGGCCAGCTCCAGGCCGCGCGCAGCGCGGGCGCGGCCACGCCGACGATGACCGACGACGAGCGCCAGCACATCAAGCAGTACGTGACGCGCGCGAAGTTCTTCATCGACAACATCAACCAGCGGCGTCAGACGATCGGACGCATCACCGATGTCATCGTCGAGTGCCAGAAAGACTTCCTCGAGCGTGGCGTGCAGTCACTCCGTCCGCTCACGCGTGCCGAGGTGGGGGAGCGTATCGGCATGCACGAGTCGACCGTGAGCCGCGCGACCGCCGGCAAATTCGTGCTCCTTCCGGCCGGCGAGGTGATCCCGTTCTCGACGTTCTTCACCGCGTCCCTCGGTGTGAAGGATGTGATCAAGAACATCATCGAGGCCGAGGACCACTCGCGGCCGTACTCAGATCAGGAGATCGTCGAGAAGCTGAGCGAAGAGCACGGCATCCGGCTCGCTCGCCGCACCGTCGCGAAGTACCGCGAGGAGCTTCAGATCCTTCCGGCGCGCCTCCGCAAGCGCTAGCGCGACGCGGTCGCGTTCTCCTTGTCGGCCTCGCTGCCGCTCGGGGTCGCCATTGGGCTCATGAGCTGGAAGTAGTTGCCGTCCGGGTCCGCGAACGTCGCGATGAAGAACTCCGCGCCGCCTTGCCCCGGGGCTTCCTCCATCGAATACGGCTCGCGGATGACGGTCGCGCCGGCCGTGCGGAACTTCTCGAACTGGCCCTTCACGTCGGGCGTCTCGATGTTCCAGATGACCCGGCCCGGTGTGGCGTTCTTGCCCTTCACCTGATCGTGGGGACCGACGCTGATGCCGGCGTCGCCGATGAGCCAGCCGACGTAGCCGCCCTCGTCCCACGCGGGCTTTCCGAAGAGCTTCGTGTAGTACGCGACGAGCTTCTGGGGATTCTCCGATCCGATGAGGATTCCGCTGAACTTCATTGCCTACCTCTTTCCTCGCAGGGGAGGTATCCCCTGCAACCCCTCTTCGTCGGCGGCGTTAGCCGCCTTTCTTTCTTCGCAGGGGAGGTATCCCCTGCAACCCCTCTTCGTCGGTGGCGTTAGCCGCC
>DATBKH010000091.1:0-4089 GCA_036555955.1 Candidatus Limnocylindria bacterium
TCGGCGCTCGCGCGACCAGCGCCGCAAGCGCGAGCTCGAACGTGAGTCCCGCTTCGAGGCCGACGATGACCGCGTCCAACAACGTCGCGAGGTCGGCGCCGCCGGTCGTGAGCCGCAGGATCCGCCAGAGCCAGAGGGCGCCGACGACCTCGAGCGCGATCGCCGCGACGAGCAGCACGCGGCCGCGATCGAACATGACGGCGAGGTACTCCGGGGTCATCACCGCGAAGAACGCGCCGCCCAGGGGCGCGAGCGCGACGAGCACGAATGCGGAGGCGCGACCCTGGGCGGTCAGCGCGTTCCGCTCGTCTTCGAGCGCGATGCGACCGCGAAGGAGCGCGGCGACGCGCCCGAGACTTCGGCCGATCCGCCCGCCGCTGCGCGCGAACGCTCCGAGAACGATCGCGAATGGGGCCAGGTCCTCGGCTGCCACGACACCGTCGTACGCGCCGAGGGCCTCATCCACGGGAGCTCCGAGGGCCATCGCGGCGGCCGCGCGCTCCGTCGGCCGCGACAGGCCGCGCGGCAGTGTCGGCGCGACTTCTGCGAGCGCGAGCTGCACCGACAGGCCGCTCCCGAGCGCGGCCGCGATCGCGTCGACAAGACCGGGGAGGGCCAGGCGCCGCTCGCGCGCTTCAGAACGAGCGCGAGGATCGACCTTGCGCGCGAGCCTCACCGCACGATCGGCGTCCACGGCGGCGACGAGCACGAGGCCGATCGCGGCGATGACCAGCAAGGTCACGGGTAGATCCGCTTGAGGAGGTAGGGATCGCCACGCTCGGCCGACAGCTCCGCGATCTCGACCACCCGTCGCTTGCCGTCGGCGTCGCGCTCCTGATGCACGACGATCTCGATCCCGCGCCGGATCTGCTCCCGGATCGCCTCGAGCGGCAGATCGATCCCGCCCATGAGCGCCATCGTCTCGATCCGCATGAGCGCGTGCGGCACTCCGTTCGCGTGAGCGGTGGTGAGAGAGCCGCGGTGGCCGGTGTTCATCGCTTGCAGCATGTCGAGCGCCTCGCCGCCGCGGACCTCACCGACGACGATCCGGTCCGGCCGCATGCGGAGCGCCGCGCGCAGGAGGACGCGGACGTCGATGGCGCCGGTTCCTTCGACGCTGGGCGCACGCGTCTCGAGAGCGACGACGTTCGACTGCGGCAGGCGGAGCTCGGCGGCATCCTCGATGGTGACGATGCGCTCGCGGTCGCCGATGGCGAACGCGAGCGCGTTCAAAGTGGTGGTCTTCCCGCTGGACGTGCCGCCGGAGACGAGGATGCTTCGGCGGTCGCGCACCGCGGTCGTGAGATATGTGATCGCGCCCGGCGCGAGCGTCCCGTTGCGCACGAGATCGTCCGGACCGAGCGGCTTGGCCGCGAAGCGCCGGATCGTGAGCACCGGCCCGGTCAGCGAGATCGGCGGGATCGCCGCGTGGACGCGCGAGCCGTCGGGGAGACGCGCGTCGACGAGCGGACTCGCGAGATCGATGCGTCGGCCGAGCGGCGCGACCAGACGCTCGATGAGGACGAGGATCTCTTCCGGGTCGGTGAAGCGAATCGAGGTCTCCTGGAGCCGGCCGTCCCGCTCGATCCAGACACCGCGCGTCCCGTTCACCATGAGCTCGGTCACGCGCTCGTCCCGCAACAGCGGCGCGAGATCGCCGAGGCCGAAGAGGCGATCCTCGAGCCACCGCTCGAGCGATCGGAGCTCGCCCGCCGGAATGACGAGCCGCTCCTCGACGAGCGTCTGGCGGAGGGCCGCGGGAAGCTGATCGCGACGGGGGCGGCCATCGGGGGCCTCGCGAAGCCGTGAGACCACGCCGCGCTCGACGCGGGCGCGGGCGGCGATCGTCACTCGGCGTCGATCGCGAGCAGATCGGCGAGCTCGTCATAGGCCCTGCCGAGCGGTCCACCGATCGCCGCGGCACGCATCGCCGCGGCCGCGATCGCGTCAGCGGCGCGAGGGAGCGCCCGGAACACGTCGCGGCCGGCGATGGCCGTCGCCGCCGACTGCGACACGATGATCCATGCCTCAGCCGGAACGTCCGCCGCGGACATCGCGGCCACCGAGACCGGATCGTCGTACGTGGTGACCAAGACGCGGTCGACCGCGCCGGCGAGCAGCGTCGTTCGCTCGTCGGCCAGCGGCGGCGCGTCGATGAGGACCATCTCCGCGAGGTCGAGCGCGGACTTGAGCGCGGCGTGTGCGAGTCGGGCGCTCGGAGCTCGCGGCGGCCCACCGACGACGCGGAGCCCGGGCACCGCGTCGGTCGCGACGACGCCGAGGTGTTCCGCGGAGAGCTCGTCCACGAGGCTCTCGAGGTCGGCCCAGCTCGTCGGAGTGGCCCCGAGCCACCACGCCAGGGTCCCGTCCGCGCTGAGATCGAGGACGACCGTCGAGCGGCCCGAAGCGAGTCTGCGCGCGAGGTTGGAAGCGAGGAGCGTCCGTCCGGTGCCGCCGCGGACCGTCGTGAACAGGATCGATCGAGTGGCGCGTCTGCGGCTCGACGGCAGGACGGCGGCGATGAGCGGCCCGAGCAGCGCGGGCTCGCAGGAACGCGCGATCGAATCCGGTCGAACACCCAACGCGCCGGCGAGAGTCACGTGCGGCTCGCCGACGACGGCGACCCGGCGGAGGTCCGGCGGGAGGATCGCCGCGCGTGCGACGCCATCAGGGTCCCGGAGGTCCACCAGGGCGAGCTCGGCCTCTGACGGATCGACAACGACCGTGACCCCCAGCACGGCGGCGGCATCGGCGATCTCGCGGCCTCCGCAGACGACCGCGCGAACCCTCAACGGGTGGAGCGAAGCAGCGGCACGAGCAGGAGGCCGGTGGCGCGAGCGGTCGCGATCGCGGTCGCGCTTTCTTCGTCGACCTCGAACACGACCGCGCGTTCGTCGCTCGTCATGACGCGTAGGTCGGCGGCGATCGCGATCGCGACCGGATGATCGCCACTCCGCACGGCGAGCAGATCGACGCTGTCGCCGACGCGGACCTCGCCGAGTGGAGCTGCGAGCCATGCCGCGGGGATGGCCATCGCCCAGGTAGAGGCCGAGAGGCGCGCAGCCAGCGAGACGGGCGCGCTCGGGTCTGCGCCGGGCGACGCCGGCGGGCCGACCGTCGACGCGAGCCCGGCGAGCGCGACGATGCCGAAGCCGACCGCGGCGAACGTGCGCCGGCGGGAGAACGTCGGCCGGCGCGAGAACGTCAGGGTTGGGAGCATTCCGGGGCCGTGAACCCGGCGCGGTGCGTGTGGCCCGACAGCACGAGCTCTGCTTCCAGACGTGAGCCGACACAGCGAACGCTGACGTTTTCCACCTCCACGCCGGTCACGCCGTTGGCCCGCGCGAGCTCCGCCGCCGCGACGCGTGCGGCTTCCGCGGATCGAGGATCGGATGCGATCCGCCTCGCGAGGTCGGGCTCCGCGGCGTAGGCGTCAGCGAGTGACTGAGCGGCAGCTTCGACCGCCGCCTCGCCGGCGCGCTGGTCATGCGCGTCGCGAACGATGCGGTCCTGCCACGCCCGTAGACCCACCACCGCGATGACACCGATCGCGAGAGCGAGGACGACGATGAAGTGGGCCTGTCCCCGCTCGTCGGTCAGGGCGTCCACTCGACCCGCCGCGCCGCGGCGCCCTCGACGACGAGCGTCCCCGAACCGACGAAGGCGAGCGGAAGATTGACCGGATACCGGAGCCGGACTCGGAGAAGCGAACCTCGTGGATCCATCGAGCGCGGCAGCTCGTTCTGCGTCGGCTCGATCGCGACCGCGACACGAGACGGGTCGAGAGGAGCGACCGCCGCCGCGAGAGTTGCTCGAATGAGGTCGTCGTCGTTCGTCAGAGCTCCCGTGCGCGCGGCCTCAGCGGCCGCGTGCTCGAGGGCGAGTCGGGCGACGCCGATCTCCGCGACCAGGACCACCCCTGCCAGCACGACGAGAACGAGCGGCAGCACGAGCGCGAACTCCACGAGCGCCTGACCGCGATCGGGTCTCACCGACCCGCCGCTCGGAGGAGTTTGCGACACAGGCTGTTCAGGCGATCGATCGGCGCCTGGCACCCCGGAATGAATCGCATCGCGAACAGTCCGAGGG
>DATBKH010000092.1:0-5991 GCA_036555955.1 Candidatus Limnocylindria bacterium
GCCGCCGACGATCGCGCCGAACACGTTCGCGAATCCGTCCAGCCACTTCCAGTTCTTCACGAGCGCGTGACCTGCGGTATTGCGTGGACTGCTCACAGCGCTATGGGACCCCCTCTACGCGTCTAGATCGCAACCCCGCCATAGCGGAGCAAGTCGCGTGCGCGCTTATCTAGCCGGTGAGCGCGACCCGTGTTTCGACCAGCAGAATCTCCGCGCCGGCCTCCCCCGCGGAGATCGCGATCTCGGTCTCGTTCCAGACCTTCGCGGCGCCGCCTTCGTCGAGCGAAGGCAGCGTCAGCTCCCCGTGCACGACGAAGAGGTACCCACCGAAGCCTCGCCGGAACCCGTGGCGGATCGTCTTGCCGGGGCCGAGGAGGGCGGCGTAGACGGCCGCGTCCTGATGGACCGTGACGGCCTCGGGCGACGCGGGCGCGCCGTCCCCGCCGAACCCGGGCGCCGGAACGAGGACCGGCACGAGCCGGTCGCGGCGGGCTTCGGCGGGAAACTCGCGCTGCTCGACGCTGGGGTCCAGCCCGCGGCGCGACGGCATGATCCACATCTGGATGAAGCGCATCGGCTCGGTCTTCGATCCGTTGCGCTCCGAGTGCTGCATCCCCGAGCCGAGCGTCGCGCGCTGGACGGCGCCGGGATGGAGGATCCCTCCGTTGCCGCGCGAGTCCGCGTGCTCGAAGGTCCCCTCGGCCACGTAGGTGATGCCCTCGATGTCGCGGTGCGGGTGCATCGGCCAGGCCGCGCCGGGGACGAGACGGTCGTCGTTGAAGACGCGGAGATCACCGAGGCCCATGTTCGCCTCGTCCCAGTACTGGTCGAAGCTGAAGTGCCAGTTCGCGCTGAACCAGCCGCCTTCGGCGTGGAACAGCGAGGCGCGCGGACGCAGGACGATGGTCATCCCGCGAGAGCGATGCTAGGCGGCTTTGGTGATGTGAGGCGTGAGCTCCTGCATGAGGCGCTCCTTCGGCCGGTAGCCAACGACGCGTAGCGCCTCGCGACCGTCCTTGAAGAGGATCATCGTCGGGATAGAGCGGACTCCGAAGCGGCCTGCCGTGATCGGGTTCGCATCGACATCGAGCTTCGCGATCTTGATCTTCTCGCCCTGTTCGGTCGCGATCTCCTCGAGGACTGGGGCGACCATGCGACACGGACCGCACCACGTGGCCCAGAAGTCGACGAGCACCGGTGTGTCGGACTTCATGACCTCGGTCTCGAAATTCTGGTCACCTACTGGCTGTGGCTTAGACATCGATGCCTCCTGTTACCACCTAAACGCGAGCTGCTGCCCGTTTTGTTCCACCTCCGGCGAGAGGCCCAGGACCGATTCCAGCAGGTCGAGGGCCACGTCCGGGCGTGTGGCCCAGGATCGTAGCGGCCCCCACTTTACGAAGCGCCAGCCGCGCCGTCGAACCACGTCGGCGACCGCTCCGGCGCGCCGCAGCTTGTACTCGGCGAGGGGCCGGCGTTCGTCGGCGATGGCAAAGAATCGGAAAACACGGTCCTCGTCGGGGATGGCCTCGCCGAGGCTGATCACGCTTCGGTGGAGTCGGGCGGTCCACTCGAGCTGCCAGAGGAAGACCATCCGGCCTTTGTCATACCAGACGCAATCGATGTACTCGAGTGCATCCGCCGATACACGTGAGACGCGCGAGACCGGCGTCGTCCGCTCGCTCTCCGTCATCAGATCGGCGAGTACCGCGCCGCGACCCTGATGCGCTTCCGGCAGCGGACGGCGCTCCAGATCCCGTCCGATGTGGACCTTGAAGCCGAGCCGCCGGCCGGCGTCGACGAGCTGCACGACGAGCAGGGTCTGGTCGGCCTGACGGCGCGCGAGCGCGTCCTCGTCGCGGAGCCGCCAGCGTCCGTCGTCACCCTGGCGGCCGTATGCCGCGATGCACCGCTCGACGAGCTCGCGATCGGGTGTCTCGACATCGCGGAACAGCCCGTAGGTGCGGCGGAGGAGCGTGCGCGTCTCGACGTCACGAGACGCCGACAGCAGGCCCCACACGCCCCATTCGATCCGGTCGTCGAGCGGGGTCGTGTCGCCCATCTCGATGAGCGAGTACACGGTGGTGTCGTGGGCATGCTCGGCTGCGACGCCGTCGAGGTCGACCTTCACCAGACCGGAACGGCCGGCATCGGCCAGAGCCGAGCGGAAGTGGTCGAGGAATACCTCGAGCTCCGACACACCGCCTGCGCGAGCCAGGGTGAGCGGTGCGAGGAGCTTCCTCGCGGCGAGCGCCTCGAGCGCCGCGACGCCCGCGCGATCCGTCGCGATCGGCTCGCCCCGCATGGCCACGGCCGCGCGCACGCCCTCGCGCACGGTCTCTTCGATCGTGGCGGCGTCGGCGTGGCCCTGGTCGCGGAGGAGCGGCACGTCGCGGTCGAAGTCGCAGACCGCCGCCGCGCCGTTCCCGTTCGCGACCGCGCTCGGCAGCGCGTCGCGCTGGTAGGTGATGCCGCGCAGGCGATAGCCCGCACCCGCGCCCGCGAGGGCGACCGCGGCGACGCTCGCGAGGTCGGCGTGCGCGACGTACACGACGGCGGGCGCTTCGCGTCGCGACCCGCGGTGTCCTTCGATGAGCGCCGCGCGCATCGTGCGAAGGAGCCGCTCGCGACCCACCAGGCGTCCATCGCCGCCGTCCTGCGTCTTGGCGCCGCGCATGCCGAGCAGCGCGATCGCGGCGACGCCGCCCCAGCCGCCGAGCGAATCCTCGACCGGCGCTTCGCAGAGCACCAGGTCGGCGTCCCCCGTGTCGAGGGCGAGCGTCGCGGCACGGGCGCGCGCCGGCGACGGATGCTGCGCGAGCCACGCGGCGAGCTCGCGCACGGTGCGATCGAACTCGAGCCAGACGTTCACCTCGCGCGACTGCGACGCGTGCGAGCGTCGCGCGCGGCCCTTCTCGATCCGAAGCGGTGCGCCGCGGCCGGCGAGGGTGTTGAGCCGGCTCCCCGAGATGAGGACCTCGAGAGTGCAGAGAAGAAGGACGTCGCGCGCCGGCGACGCGGCAACGGCCGTCTCGACCGCTCGCAGCGTCGCCATGAGCGCCGTGAGGTTGCGCGGCGTGTACAGGGCGGCCGTGCTTTCGCCGAGCGCCTGCGCGGCCGGATCGCTCCCGAAGCGCTCGACGAATTGCCAGTACGCCAGGCCTCGCGGGTCGAGCCGCTGGCTCGCCGCCTCGTCGTCCTCGTTCGTCGCTTCGATGAGCAGGGCGCGTCCTTCGCGAGCGCAGATGCCGCAGCGGAACGCCTTCTTCGTCGGCACGGGCGCGTCGCGCTCCCACAGGAAGGCTTCGACGATCACCGGCCCGCGGCACGTCGCGCAGATCGATCCGTAGAGCTCGCGCATCGCGATGCGGTGCGGCGTGCCGACGAGTGCGCTCTCCCCCACGCGGTCGAGCGCCGCGAGGATGTCCTCCGCCGACGGCGCGAGCGCGATCGCGCGCCGCGCCCACTCGCCGAGCGGCTCGCGGGACCTCGCTACGCCCCGGCGGTCCGCCGTCTCCGCGGCGTCCGCGGCGGACCACGGATGCGCGAGCGGATCGAGGACGACGCCGCGCCGCGGGGCGTAGGCGTTCGCGTAGACCTCGGCGAGCGTGGCGGGAAACGCGGTGCCGAATCGATCGAGCGGGCGCGGCAAAGGAACTGTCTCGAGCGGGACCATCGAGCGGACGCGCTCCGGTTGGCTCAAGGCAACGTGAAGAGTACGGCCCTCCTCGAGTCGACGATGGCCCCGACGACGCGGCCATCGGCGGAGATCGTGACGTCGCCGATCGTCCCGCCGGCGCCGAGCTCGTCGGCGCTGCCGTCGGCCGGCGCGAACGCGAGGAGCTTGTCGGTGCCGTCGAGAACGATCGCGCGGCGCGCGGCGACGAGACGCCGGCCATCGACGAGCGGGGCCGCCCACTTCGTCGCGCCGTCCTGGCCGACGGCGGTGAGCGACGTCTGGTCCATGAGATACAGCGTCCCGTCGGGGCCGAACTCGATGTCGCGGACCGGACCGGCCACTTTGGTGAGCGTCTTCGCGTCGGCCAGAGCAAGGCGATACGTGCCCTGGTCGGTGATCGCGGCGGCGTACCGGCCGGCTCGATCGACGGCGAGGGCGCGCCCGGCGCCCTCCACGCGCGCGACCGGCGCGAGCTCTGCGTCGCGTCCGGGGCGGAACACCTCGATGTCGTACGCGCCGCTGCTCGTCGTTCCGATGTAGACGTCGCCCGCATCGCTGGCCGCGATCTGCGCACCGGCGGCCGGCGTGACGATCGGGAAGGGATCTCCGAGCAGCGCGCCGTCTGGAGCGCGACCGCCGATGAGGCCGGGCCCGCCGCCGGGTAGGCCGGTCGAGCCGCTCGACGCGGCGACGAATAGCCGCGAACCGTTCACGAACAGGATCTGCGTCGCGGCGCCGGTGAAGCGCATGCCGAACCCGACCTGCTGCCCTTCGGGGACCGCCAGGAAGTTCACCACCTGGCCGCCCGCGGCGAAGAACTTCGCGTCGTCCGAGAACTGCAGCGCCGAGAGCCCCGCGAAGCCCTGCGGCAGCGCGGTGAGCGAGCCCTTCGGATCGAAGAGCGCGGCGTAGCCATCGTCGCTGCCGGTCAGAAGCCACGACCCGTCGGCGCTGACGGCGATCTTCCGGGAGCCCGCACGGACTTCCTGGATGCGCGAGGGCTCGCGCCAGAGCTCCGCGTCCGGCGCGGGACCGGTTCTCGTGAACGCGTAGGAAGGCGCGTCGGTGACCACGTTGGTGACGCCCTGCTTGGTCAGGCCGGCGCTCGCGGTCTCGGCCGAGGCGCGATCGGCGTACGGGCCGATGCGCACCACGAACGGCGCGGTCTGGGTGTACGAGCCATTCAGCGGAGAGCCCATCCGCTGGAGCGCCTGCTTCGCCTCGGAGGCGCTGGCGTACGGGCCCGTCGTGATCGTCGATTGCGTCGAGTACTTCGCCGTGACCACGAAGGACGTTCCCCGAGAGATCGTGTTCTGGAGAGCGTCGTCCTTCGGGATGACCGTGGTGAAGTCGCGCAGCCGCTGCCAGCCGGCGGTCACGTCGGAGATGACGCGTGCGAACGCGGCGGGATCGCCGCCGTCGGCGTACGCCTCGGCATCGCGCCCGAGATCGGAGAGCCCGTCCGCGAGCGGAACGAGCTTGTCGCGGATCGGGCCGGTGCGGTCGAGCGAGGCGGTCAGGACGTTGGCGTTGAACGCGGTGATCGTCTTCGCCGTGCCGCGCATGACGGTGCCGTAGCGCGCCGAAGCGACGGTCCGGGTGTTCTCTCCGATGAGCGCGCCCGCCAGGCCGTAGTCATAGGCGGCCACCTGGAGCAGGACGGCGCCCGCGTCTCGCGCGAGCTTCGTCGCGTCATCGACGTCGTTCGTCGACGCGGGGCCTTTCTCGATCGTTGGCGTGCTGCAGGCCGCGAGGAACGCGACGGCACAGAGGGACGCGAGGGCGCGGCGCCGGGACGCCGCGCTCACTCTTCGGGTTCGTCCCCCATGTCGTCATCGTCATCGTCTGCCTCGACCGCGAGCGGCTCTTCGGTGACTTCCGTCTCGTCGAGGGTCTCCTCGGCGACCGGCGTCTCCTCCTCGACCTCCTCGGCTTCCTCCTCGATGTCCTCCGGCCCGCCGTCCCGGAAGAACGTGCCGCGGACGTAGGCACGCTCCTTCGTCTCGGCGCTCCGGTGATGACCCGGGAAGGAGATCCGGCTCGCGTTCTCGGCGCTCTGCGCGACCTCGCGGATCGCGACGCGCGCGTTCGCGGGGTCGTTGCTCACGATCGCGGCGACGTACTGGTTCCCCGTGCGGATGAGATCGATGAGGCGGCGCCCCACCTTCGGCTCGAGGAAGCCGACGAGCTCGCCGTCGCGCGCGTGCACGGCGAGGAGGCCCTCCTGCTCGCGCAGGTCGCACTCCGCGCCCGGGCTGTATTTCGCGAGCACGTGCGTCGGCGCCGGATTGATGAGGCGAAGGATGCCCGTC
>DATBKH010000093.1:0-5530 GCA_036555955.1 Candidatus Limnocylindria bacterium
AGGCCCGCGAACGTCCCGACGATCAGCGACTGGCGCGTCACGTCCGCGGCGCGACCGGCGCGGCCCTCTCCCATCCGTCGGCTGACGTGCGCCATCGTGCCGATCGCGAGAGAGCGCCACACCGGAAAGAGCAGGAACAGGAACTGCCACGCCGCACCGACGGCGGCCGTGGCGACCGCACCGAGATGGCCGACGAAGGCGAAGACCGTCGCCTGACCGGCGGCGGTGATGAGGTTCTCGACGATCCCCGGCCAGGCGAGCTCGAGCGCGGCGCGCTGCGGATGGAGCGCGGCGAGCTCGGCCGCGCGAGTGCTCGGTGTGGGCTCCTGCTCTTCGGCGGCCTCGACCGTCGCGGTCAAGGCACGACGAGCACGCCGCTGCCCTCGCTTACCTCGCCGATCCGGGTGGCCGCGACGCCACGCTGATCGGTCGCGCGCCGCCACGCGTCCGCGTGCGCCGGGGGCACCCCGACGAGAAGACCTCCGGAGGTCTGCGGGTCGAGCATCAGCCTTCGCAGACCACCCTCGACCCCGTGCCAGCGGATCTTCACGCCGTCGTCGAAGTGGGCCTCGTTCCGCTGGAGGCCGCCAAAGCTCAGCCCGGCCTCCGCCTGCGCGGACGCACCGGGGAGGAGCGGCACGACCGCGGCGTGAATGGTGGCCTGAACCGACGAGGCCGACGCCATCTCGTGCGCGTGGCCGCCGAGCCCGAAGCCGGTGATGTCGGTCGCGGCGTGAAGCCCGGCGTCGATCGCCGCCTCCGCGGCCGCGCGGTTCAACGTGACCATGGAGGCGATCGCCGATGCCAGGTCCGCTGTCCCCAGGTCTCCGTTCTTGTGTGCCGTGGTGAGAAGGCCGGTCCCGATCGGCTTCGTGAGCCAGAGCGAATCGCCGGCTCGCAGTCGCGACTTGAGCAGCATGCGATCGGGATGCACGCGGCCGGTCACCGCCAACCCGTACTTGGGCTCGCGGTCGAGCACGGTGTGACCGCCCGCGACCACCGCGCCGGCCTCGCTCACCTTGTCGATCGCGCCCTCAAAGACCCGCTCGAGCTGTGAGAGTGGCGCATCCTCGGGCCACGCCGCGATGTTCAGCGCAAACAGGACCTCCCCGCCCATGGCGTACACATCGGACATGGCGTTCGCCGCGCCGATCGCGCCCGACGCGTAGGCGTCATCGACGATGGGCGGGAAGAAGTCGAGCGTTTCGATGATGGCCTGATCCGGCGCGACGAGGTACACAGCCGCATCGTCGGGGACCTCGAGCCCGACGAGAAGCTCGGGAGGATTCCTCTGTGCACGCATCGGACGCAGGACCTGCGCCAGGGGACCCGGCCCCAGCTTGGCGCCTCAGCCAGCGCAGGACGAGAGCGTCGTCAGCCGGATCTGATCGCGGGTGAACACGACAGGATGCTCTCACGGAAGCGGCGGCGGGGTGCGGATCGTCGTGTACCAGAGCGCGCCCGCGAGGACGATGAGGAGCGCCGCGAGGCCGAGGTTCGTCGCGGTTCGACCGCGTCGGACGATCACGAGCAACAGGAAGAGGACCGCGCCGACGATGAGCGCGAAGTCGAGAGCCAGGAACAGGACCGCAGCGCTCATATGACGTTGTGCTCCCGCACTAGCTGACCCGATGTGAACCGCGACGCGCTCAGCCGCGCGATGTCGAGCGAAGTCTTGCCGTCGACGATGAGCTCCGCGATGAGCTCTCCGGTCGCCGGCGCGTGCATGATGCCGTGCCCGGAGAAACCCGCCGCGCTGATGAAGCCCTCGACGCCCTCGATCGTACCGAGGATCGGATGCTTGTCGGGCGTGTCCTCGTAGAGACCGGCCCATCCGGTCTTGATCGTGGTCTTCTCGAGGATCGGGAAACGCGAGAGCGCGCGCTCCACGACCGTCGGCATGAAGTCCGGGTTCACGCTGTCATCGAACGAGGGCCTCTCGTTCGGGTCCGCCATGCCGAGCAGGACCCCGCCGGACTCGCGGTGCGCATACAGGCCGGTCGCGAACTCGATGGTGAGCGGAAAGTCGCTGTCGAGACCGGGAACGGCTTCGGTGACGAAGATGTGGCGACGCAGCGGCTCGATCGGAAGGTCGATGCCGGCAAGCTTCGCGACGCGGCCCGCCCACGGACCCGCCGCATCCACGACATAGCGCGCCGCGTATCGGTCCGCGCGGGTGTCGACCGCGACCGCGCCGTCCGCGGCTTCGATGCGGGTGACCTCGGCGCCTTCGGAGAACGACGCGCCCGCGTCGCGAGCGCGGGCGATGTAGCCGTTCATCATGCTCGTGGGATCGGCGTAGCCGTCCTTCGCGCAGAACGTCCCGAAGCGCACATCATCCGTGCGGACTTGGCTGAACAGGGACTTGGCCTCCACCGCCGTCACCTTTCGCGCCGGGACACCGAGGCGCGCCCACATCGCCAGGGAGCGCTCGAAGGCCTCCGTATCGCGATCGGTCGTGATAAGAAAGAGGTAGCCGACCTGGCGGAAATGTGGATCTGTCCCGATCTCGTCCTTGAAACGCTCGATGTGTGGCAGCGATCGCTGTGAGAGGCGCACGTTGATCTCGCTCGAGAACTGGAGGCGGATCCCGCCGGCGTTCTTGCCCGTGGATCCGGACCCCAGCCGGTCGCGCTCGAGGACGACGACATCGCGCAGGCCCTTCTTCGTGAGGTGGTACGCGATGGAGGCGCCGATGATCCCGCCACCGACGATGACGACATCGGCTGTGCGACGCATCGTGGCGATGTTATGAAGTCGCGCGATCTCACGCTGTTCGATAGAATGGCCTCGACGCTCGCGCAAACGCGGAAGTGGCGTAATGGCAGCCGCGATAGGTTCAGGGCCTATTGCCCGCAAGGGCGTGAGGGTTCAAATCCCTCCTTCCGCACCGTCTCGCTGATCGCGCACCTCGTCTCCCGCGACAAGCACGCGGATTCCCTCAACGCGCTAGCGCCTCGGCTGCGTCCTCACGTACCAGTCCTCGACGTTCCAGAAGCGTTCGCGCGGATCGGTGAGCGGCGCGATCCGCAGACCCTGCACCTGCCGGCTCTGCGCGTAGAGGTAATCGCTGAAGTACAGGAACACGACCGGGACTTCTTTCGAGATCGCCTGGAACACCGGCGCGTAGAGATCGCGGCGCGCGTCCTCGCCGAACGTCCGTCGCGCGCTCTCGAGACTCCGATCTATCGGCAGCGTCGAGAACCCCGAGAAGTTGTGCCCGGGATCGTTCACCTCGGTCGAGTGGAAGAACGTGTACGGGTCGGGATCCCCGGAAACCGCGATCTCCACGAGGAGCGCGTCGAACGCTCGCTGCCGTGCCACGCTGTCCACGAGCTGCCCGAACGGCATCGACTGCACCGTCACGTTCATGCCCACCGCATTCAGATCGCGCTGGATCTGCGCCGCCGCCGCGGTCCGCGCGGGCTCCTCCGACGTCGAGATCGTGAAGGCGAGCTTTTGACCACCCTTGTCGCGGACGCCGTCGCCGTCGTGATCTTTCCAGTCCGCGCCATCGAGCAACGCCGTCGCGTCGTCGGTCGAGTACGTGTAGCGGGTGACGTCCTTCACGTACGCCCACGAGCTCGACGGCACGAACTCGTCGGCGACCGTCCCGCGCCCATCCGCCGCGAGCTGCAGCACCTTGCCCCGGTCGATCGCCGTCGCGATCGCCTGACGCACCGCCCGATCGCGGAACACGACCTTCTCCGGGCGCACGTTCAGGAAGAGCGAAACGAAGTTGTCGGTCGGCAAGCTGTAGAGGACGACGTTCTTCAGCGAGCGCGCGCGCTCGGCGTCCTGGCTGGAGAGGTTTCCGACGCCGTCGATCTCGCCGCGTGACAGCGCGAGGAGCGCCCCGGTCTGATCCGGGTAGAACCGCAGGATCACCTTGTCGAGGTACGGCCGGCCACGGGCGGGACGGCCGCGATAGAAATCGTCATTTCGCACGAGCACGACCTGGCGCCCATCGATGTCGGCGACGCGGAACGGGCCTGACCCCACCGGGCTCACATTGAATTGCTGCCGCTGCAGATCCGCATACGCGACGCTCCCGAGCAGATGCGACGGAAGCAGAGGCACGGTGGTGCTGTCGGCGAAGGGTCCGTACACGTCGGGCAGCGTGAATCGCACCGTTCGGTCGTCGACGCGGTCGACGGTCACGCCGCGGAACGCGTCACTGTACGGGCCGACGTAGCCGCGATCCTGCAGCAGCTTCACGGTGAAGACGACGTCGTCCGAGGTGACCGGCTGCCCGTCGTGCCACTTCGCGTCGTCGCGGATCTCGAACGTCCAGATACGGCCGTCGCTCTCGGTGCGGAACGTCGACGCGAGGTCCGGGACGATCGCGCCGGTCTGGTCGTAGCGCGTCAGGCCGCTGAACGCGAGCCGCACGACATCCTCGTCGACGTCCGTCGCGGCGATGACCGGGTTCAGGAAACGCGGGACACCGGAAACGCCCTCGACGTACGTGCCGCCGAATGCGGGATCGCCCCCCTCGGCGTTCTGCTCGAAGGCGATGGCCGCGACGCTGGCGACGACCATGAGCCCGATGAGGGCGACAACGATGACCTTGTCGCGCGCGGTCACTTACCCGGTGATCGCCTGCTTAGCGCCCCAGAGCGAAATCGCGACGAAGACGACGATGAGCACGATCGTCAGACGGAAGAGTGTCCGCTCGAGCCCCCGGCGGCTGCGGTACGCGGTCGACTCGCCACCGAACGTGGACGAGAGGCCCGTGCCGCGGGCCTGGAGGAGGATCGAGGTCGAGACCGCGACCGCGATGACGATCTGGCTGATGATCAGTGGGTCCATCGCGAAAAGTCTAAGCGCTCAGCGCGGCTCGTATATCCAGAGCGGTCCCGCGCGCGTCGCGAGCCGATACCGATCGAGGACCGCACGGACGAGCGCGTCGGACCAGCGCTGCCGCTCGAAGGCCGGCGCGGCCTCGAGATGCTCGAGGTCCGTTTCGGCGACCACCGAGCCGATGCGTCCGTCGCGGATCTGCCGGAGGATCGGCTCGGCATCGATGACGCCGCGGTCCACCAGCCGCGACCAGAGGAACAGGTCGTCCACGACCGGCGCGATCCCTCTCGTGACCAGCAGCGCGGAATCCTCGGCGAGCACGCGTGTGTCGCCGAAGACGTAGAGCGCGAAGCCCGTCCCCTTCTGCGGATCGGACCACGCTCCGGTCGACGGCGGACGGCCCGGCACGACGCTCAATGGATTCAGGGCGTACGTGCCGATGAGGAGCTGCACCAGCAGACCGACGGGCATCAGCGCGCCCAGCCGCAATCGCGGCGCGATGGATGCGAGAGAGAGCATCACGGCCGCCGTCAGGTCCAGCAGATAGTTGATCGTGGCGCCCTCGCGGCCGCCGAGCAGCGCGACGCCGATCGCCCCCGCGAGATAGGCGCCGCGCGCGCCGACCGTGGCGCGCGCGAGCACGGCGATCGCGGCGGGAACGCCGATCACGACGATGCCGAGCACGACGATGAGCGCGGCCTGCTCCGCGGACCAGGAGAGCGCGTTC
>DATBKH010000094.1:0-11328 GCA_036555955.1 Candidatus Limnocylindria bacterium
TTTTCGGCGCGGTCCACGATGAGATCGACCACCCCGAGAACGCGCAGCGCGCGGCGCTCGCAATTTTGGGTGCACTTGATCGCGAGAACGAGCGCATCGCGGAGCGGACCGGCCGGTATCTCGCGCTGCGCATCGGCGTGAACACCGGGCTCGCGGTCGCGGGAGCGATCGGCGACAAGGAGAGCGAGTTCGGCGTCCTCGGTGACGCCGTGAACGTCGCCGCCCGCCTCGAGCAGGCGGCCGAGCCCGGCGAGGTGCTCATCGGTGACGCCACCTACCGGCTCACCCCCGGCCTCTTCGCGTACGAGCCGCATCCGCCGGTCGCTGCGAAGGGAAAGAGCGCCCCGGTCGTCGCGTGGCGCCTGCTTCGCGCGGAGACCGCGGTGACCGATCGCGCGAAGGCACCGCTCGTCGGACGCGACAGCGAGATGGGTCTCCTCGTCGACGCCCTCGAGGACGCCCTCGCGGGCCGGGGCCACATCGTTTCGATCGTCGGCGAGGCCGGCCTCGGCAAGACGCGGCTCGTCGAGGAGATGCTCGGCGATCCGCGCGCGCTCGGCGCTCGCGTCGCGCGCGCTCGCTGCTCGCCGTACGACGCGCATCGCGCGTACGGCGCGATCTCCGACCTCGTGCGCCGGGCACTCGCGATCGGAACGAGCGCTCCCACCGAGATCGCGCACCGGACGGTCACCGAGACGCTCCCCGGCATGGAACCGGACGCGGCAAAGCTGGTGCTCGCCGCGCTCGGGTACAGCCTCACGCTGCCGCCGCTCTCCGGCGAGACACGCCGCAAGCTCCTCGATCGGACGATCCGCGACCTCATCCTCCGCGTCGCGCGCACGCAGCCGGTGATCCTGGCGCTGACCGACGTGCAGTGGGCCGACGCGGCGTCGCAGGAGCTCCTCGCGGCGTTGGCGCCGGCGCTCGCCGACTCCGCCGCGCTCCTCGTCACGACGTACCGGCCCGAGCTGAACCCGCCGTGGACGACGAGCCGCGGTCACGTGCAGATCCGACTCACCCCGCTCGAGCGCGGTGCGAGCGCGGCACTGCTCCAAGCGCTCCTCCCGGCCAGCGCGCTCCCGCAGGAGGCGGTCGATGACGTCGTCGCCCGCAGCAACGGCAGCCCGACCTACATCGAGGAGAGCGCCCGCTGGCTCATCGCGAACGGAATCCTGGTCGAGCGCGAGACCGCCTCGCCCCTCGCGGACGTGAGCCGCATGCGTGAGCTGCCCGACAGCCTGCCCATGCTCCTGCTGCGGCGCGCCGAAGAGGCCGCGGGCCCGGAGAAGCGCGTGCTTCACGCGATCGCGGTGGCGGCCCGTGCGTGCGAGCCCGCGCTCGTGCGCGCCCTCTTCGGGCGCGACGTCGATGTCGAGTCGATCCTGCCGAGCCTCGCCGCGCGCGGACTCCTCGAGCTTTCGAGCCACGGCGACTACCGCTTCCGCCAGTCACTGCTGCGCGAGCTCGTGTACGAATCGATCGCGACACGGACGCGCGAGGACCTGCACAGTCGCATCGGCCAGGTCCTCGAGACCGTGATGCCCGAGGTCGCGGTGCAGCAGCCCGAGCTGCTGGCGAATCATTTCGCGGAATCGAGCCACGTATCACGCGCGATCGAGTACGCGATGCGCTCGGGAGACCGCGCCGTGGCGGTGCACGCGCTCAGCGAGGCGCTCCATCACTACCGCGCCGCCGCGAGGCTCGCGGAACGGCTGCCCGGCGGCGGCAGCGAGGAGCGTGCGCGCGCTCTGCTGAAGGCGTGCGACGCGGCCCGCGCGCTCGGTCACGAGGATGCCCTCACCATCGCCGAGGAGGCACTGGGAGGAGCGATCGGCGACGACGCGCTGCGCGCGGCGTTGCAGCGGCGTGCCGGGGAGCTCGCCGCGCGCGCGGGAGCGACGCAGCGGTCCGCGGAGCACCTGGCCGAAGCCGACCGGCTGACGCCGGCCGAGGGCCGCGAGCGCGCGGAGCTCACTCTCGCGAAGGCTTATCTCGCGCGCTCCGACGAGCGTCCGGCGGAGGCCCTTGCGGTCGCGCGCACCGCGGTGAAGGAAGCTCTCGCGGCGAACGAGCGCGGTCTCGCCCTGAATGCGGAAGAGGCCGTCGCGGCCTTCGCCGCCGACGAAGGCTCGCACGAGGAGTGGCTCCGCGCAACAGAGCGCTGTGTCGAGCATGCGACGGCCATCGGCGATCTCTCGGGGCTCGCGCGGGCGCTCGGCGCGCTCACCTACGCCGCGCTCGATCGCGGCGAGCTCACGAAGGCGGAGGAGCTCGCGCACCAGCTGCTCGGCGCCGAGTCGCGTCTTGGCAACGTCTCCGGTGAGGCCGGCGCGCTGCGTGCGCTCGGTCGGGCGTTCTTCGGGCTCGGTCGGTTCGCCGAGGCGGACTCCACTCTCCAGCGCGCGCTGGCGCTCGCGGACCCGCTCGCGCGGGGACCGCAGCCGGCCGATCCGGCATCGACGCTGCTCGTGCTCGGCTCTCTCGCGATCGAGCGGGGCGAGCTGACGCTCGCGTTGACGACCCTCGCGGAGGCGCGCGCGATGGCCGATCGGTCGCCGGCCCGTCCCCACGTGATGCCGCGCGTCGCCGCGGAGCTCGGACGTCTCGCGCTGTACCAGGGAACGCTCGAGGACGCGCGGATCCAGGCCGCCGCCGCGCACGCCGCCGCGGTCGGGCACGAGTGCCGGCACTGCGGCGCCGGGATCGCGGCAACGCTCGTGGAGATCGCCTGCGCGAGCGGCGATCTGGCCGTCGCGGACGCGCGGCGCACCGAGGGTCTGGAGCACGCATTCCGTCTCGGGCTGCCTGTCGCAAGCGCCGAGATCCGTGCGGCGTCGGCGCGTCTCTTCGCGGAGCGTGGCGACCTCGCCGGTGCGCGCACCGAATGCATCGAGGCGCTCGCGGTGTTCGAGCGCCTCGGACCGGCCTATCTCGTGGAGCGCACCAAGCGCCGCATCGCCGAGCTCGGAACGAGCGCGAGCTCCGAGACCGCGTAACTAGAGGGCGAACTCTCCCGGCGCGATCTTCTCGCGGCCGCCCATGTACGAGCGCACCGCCTTCGGTATCTCGAGCGATCCATCCGCGCGCTGGTAGTTCTCCATGATCGCGATCATGAGGCGCGGCAGCGCCACGCCGGACGCGTTCAGGATGTGAACGTGCTCGGCCTTTCCGCCCGCCTCGCGGCGGAACCGGATGCTCGAGCGCTCCGCCTGGAACGATCCGCAGTTCGACGCCGAGGACACCTCCAGCCACTCGTTCGCGGCCGGCCCCCACGCGTCGACGTCGAAGCCGCGCATCGCGGTGAACCCGAGGTCCCCGGTGCACCGCTCGGCGACGCGGACGGGAAGCTCCAGCTTCTCGAGCACGTCGACGGCCAGCGCGGTCATGCGCTCCAGCCACTCGCCGGACTCCTCCGGGACGCAGTGCACGACCATCTCGACCTTGTCGAACTCATGTCCGCGCTTGATGCCACGGACGTCGCGGCCGGCGCTCATGTGCTCGCGCCGGAAGCAGGCGGTGTAGGCGACGTACTTACGCGGTAGGGACGAGAGCTCGAGGGTCTCGTCACGATGCAGGCCGACGAGCTGCGGCTCCGCGGTGGGGACGAGCCAGACGTCGTCGTCCTCGTCGCGGTAGAGGTTCTCGTCGAAATGCGGTAGGTGCGCGCTGCCGGTGAGCGTCTCGCGCCGTGTCACGAAGGGCGGATAGATCTCGGTGAAGCCCGCCGCGACCTTCAGATCGATCATCCACGCGATGAGCGCGCGCTGCAGCGCCGCGCCGGCGCCGCGCAGCACGTAGAAGCG
The DNA here is from genome assembly GCA_036555955.1 of Candidatus Limnocylindria bacterium. Taxonomy (GTDB): domain Bacteria; phylum Chloroflexota; class Limnocylindria; order P2-11E; family P2-11E; genus 3-1-20CM-2-70-9. The sequence continues at coordinate 3,804 of DATBKH010000094.1, forward strand.
CGAGCCAGATAGCTTCGTCCCGCGCGGGATGTCGAGGATGCCGAGGGACTCGCCGATCTCCCAGTGCGGCTTCGGCGCGACCTCGAGCCTCTTCGGCTGATCCTGGCGAACGATCTTGTTGTCGTGCTCGTCCTTGCCGCGGGGCACGCGAGGATCGATCTCGTTCGGGATCCATAGGAGCTTCTCGTCGCGCTCTGCCTCGAGCGCCGTGAGCTCCGCCTGCAGGCCCTTGATCCGGTCGCCGACCTCGCGCATGCGAGCCTTCACCGCGTCGGTCGGCGGCCCGCCGCGGCTCGCCTTGTTCCGCTCGGCGTTCAGCGCCTCGACCTGGACGCGCAGATCGCGAGCCCTGCGGTCGAGCTCGAGGGTCTCGTCGAGCGGCGCGGCGAACCCTCGTGCGTCGAGCATGTCGCGGACCTTCTTGGCGTCGTCACGGATGCGTTGCAGAGGTGTCATGGAGCGCGTGCCATTATCCGTGCTCTCTCGTGTACGACGTGGTGCTCGTCGCGTTCGAAGGGCCCGACCGCTATTCGTTCGTCGGTGGACTCGCGACGCGGATGAACGATCTCGCGGAGGCGCTCGTGGACCGCGGCTACCTCGTCCATCACCTCTTTGTGGGCGATCCGAAGCTCCCGGCGCGCGAGGAGCGCGCCGAGGGCGGTCTCGTTCTCGAGCGCTGGTCGCAGTGGATCAGCTCGTACCACCCGCGCGACGTATACGACGGCGAGGACGGGAAGTGGCGCGACTTCTCGCGCACGGTGCCGCGCCGGCTGGCCGAGCTCGTCGCCGAATCCGCGGTGCGCGGGCGACGGACCGTGATCCTGTTCGAGGACTGGCAGACCGCGAATGCCGCGATCGGGACCGCGGGGCTTCTCGGCGCTCGTAGCGGGGCCGCGGTCCTGCTCTGGAACGCGAACAACACGTACGGGTTCGACCGCGTCGACTTCGATCTGCTCCGGCGCGTCGCGTCGATCACGACGGTCTCCCGGTTCATGCGCGCGGAGATGTCTGCGATCGGCGTCGACGCCGCGGTACTGCCGAACGGGATCGCGGAGCGCTGGCTAAAGCCGCTTCCGCCGACCGAAGGCAAACCCCTGCGCGAGGCCTACGGCGACCGCCCTACGTTCGTAAAGGTCGCCCGCTTCGACCGCGATAAGCGCTGGTTATGGGCGATCGACGCGGTCGCGGCGATGCGCGACGCAGGCGCACGGCCGCGCTTGCTCATGCGTGGAAGCCGCAGCCCGTACGCCGACAGCGTCGGATCGCGCATCCGCGCGCATGGCCTCACCGTCGAGCGCGTCGCGCTGCCGGCCGAGTCCGCCACCCGTGATCTGGCCGGCGTCGTCGCGAAGAGCGGCGCCGACGTCCTGTTCCTCGACTACTTCATCCCCGAACGCACGCTCCGGGCGCTCTATCAGAGCGCCGACGGCGTCCTCGCGAACTCCGAGAAGGAGCCCTTCGGTCTCGTCGGACTGGAGGTCATGGCGTCGGGCGGCATCGCATACGTGGGCCGGACCGGCGAGGACTACGCCGTGCCGTTCGGCAACGCGGTCGTCATGCAGAGCGAAGATCCGCGCGAGCTGCTCGCCACGCACGCGTCGCTCCGCGCACGCCCGGAGGTCCTGCGCGCGATCCGCGCCGACGGAAGGGCGACGGCCAAGCGCTTCGCATGGCCGCGGGTGCTCGACGGGTACGAGGCGGCCTGGGAGACGGCGTTCGCGCTCACAGCGGCATCATCGTGAGCATGCGGGGCTCGCTCGCGCTCGTCGCGCTGGTCTCGCTCGTCGCGTGCGCGGGCCCGCCGGCAGCGGGCACCCCGACAGTAGCTCCAGGCGCTTCCGGGACCGCGCGGCCCGTGGGCCTCACCGCCACGTTCGTCATTGCGAACCCCGCGGGACTTCTCGGTCTCGACGCGGCAGGCCGGAGCCTCGGTCCGATCGTGGCCCTGCCGCCGCAGAGTGCTCCGTCCTCCCCCGCCCTCGACCCCTCAGGGAAGACCCTCGTGTTCGCACTCGTGCCGCAGGCGGATCCGATCCGCGGCTTCGGCGCGGACATCATGGCTGTCGGCCTCGACGGCACGGGGCTCCGCACGATCGTGCAGCACGAGAAGGACAACGTCTTCTACAGCCAGCCGCTGTTCGACCGCACCGGCGGCGCCGTGCTGTTCCACCGGACCGAAGCGGTCATACAGACCGGGTCGTACATCGGCAACCTCGACACCATCGAACGAATCGACCTTCGCACCGGAGCCCGCGCGCGCCTTCTCACCGACGCGAGCGACTTCACAATCACGCCCACCGGCGACACGATCGTGTACGCCAAGCTCGACCAGGGTCTGCCCGACGCGCTCTGGCGAGCCAACGCCGACGGCAGCGACCCGCGACCGTTCCTCACGACGAAGGACCGGTGGTTCTATCTGCAATCGCCGCGCATCGGGCCCCAAGGCTGCGAGATCGCCTTCTCGGCCGCGGGACACACGACGTCGCGGCTCGCTCCGGTGGGTGCGCCGGCAGGACAGGCGCACCTCGGCTATCCGTCCGACCTGGACATCGCCCCGTGCGATGGCTCGAGTGTCCGTGCCGTCACGACGACCGTCGACGACGTGGATCCGGCATGGTCGCCAAACGGAGCGGAGATCGTCTACGCCGGAAGCGGCGGTCTCTTCGTGATCACGGTGGCGACGGGAGCCGTCCGTACGCTCGCGCAGGGCGAGACTTTCTTCTTTGGAAGCCTCGTCTGGCTGCGCTAATCCATTCGCTCGAAGATCTCGAAGCGGATCGCCCGCTCCAGGAAGAACGGACCGGTGCGGCGCGCCTTCGGCACACGCCAGCTGACGCGGTGAGAGAAGCGCAGGTGGTCGTTCAAATAGTCGCCCAGCTCGGTCAGGTCCTCGAACGGGATCGCGTGCCAGAGGCGACCGTGCCGCACGGATCGGAGCAGCTTCTCGCCTACCACGGTGTTGACCGCTCGATCGGCCGTGCGGTCGTCGGTGAGCGTCGGCCGCTGCGTCGCGATCGTGCCGAGGATCCGCCCGCGCGGGCTGCCGTGGCGCAGCCGCGCCGCGACACGCGAGTCAGGTCGCGCGTCGACGAATCTGCCCCGCCGTACGAGGATCCGCCGGGCCTCGTGGAGGGCATCGACCATGCCCTTGTGAACGACTCATCAGAGGGTCCACGAGAACAGGACCACGTCGAACGACCCGTCGCGCAGTCGGAGCGACTGCGCCTGTCCTTGCGAGAAGCGCACGTTGTGGAGGCCGAGCCGCTTCGCCTCGGCGCGCCCGCGAGCGAGGGCACTGCGATCGGGATCGATCCCCACGACCGCCGCCGCAGCGCGCGCGGCTCCGAGCGCCAGACGGCCCTCGCCCGTGCCGACATCCGCGACGCGAAGGCCGCGGAGATCGAGACCGTACGCCCGGAGCTCGATCTCGGCGGGCGGCCGCAGGTAGCCCACGCCAAGGGGAAGGATGCGTCCCGCGTCAGCTGCCATAACGCTCCCCCGAGCCTGGAAGCATGGCACCGATCCGGTTGGCGGGGGCCGTCACGCGGTTCGGGTCCATGAGCGGGCTCCGCAGATCGTCCGGCGGCTCCGCTCCGGCGAACCACCACACGACCTCGAGGTTCGCGCGGAAGAGCGCGTCGAACACGGCGTCCTCCGGCGACGAGTTGCGGCTCGAGTACCACCAGAACCAGTCGCTTCCCTCCGCGACCATGAGGGGCTGACGCACGCTCTTCGGCATGAACCGCAGCGCCCCCCATTGCTCCTGCGCGAAGCGGCGTGTGCGCTCGAGCGCGCTCCACGCGCGCGCATGAGCCGGCTCGCCGCTCCACACCCGCAGATTCGCTTCGATCCATGACCCGGTGTGCAGACGCGGCAGCTCCACGGTCGCCGGAGACCGGTCGAGGAATTCGGAGATGCGCACCGTCTCGAACCGCTCGTCGGCGCCGAGCTTGCCGTAGAGCGTGCGCAGGAAATCGTTTCCGTTGTTCGGGTACTGCTCCCACGCGTTCTCGCCGTCGAGGATGATCGACGCGAGGTAGGGTCCGCCCTCGTCGGGCAGGCGGTCTCGGGCGCGCTCGAGCTTCGCGATCATGTCTCCGACCGCGTCTTCCGGAGACATGTCCCCGTACACGAACCCGATGCGATCCGATAGCTCCCGGTCGCGGAAGATCGCGCTCGCCCCATTCGCGAGGCGGTACGGGCGATAGACCAGCGCGGGCTCGACGAGCGCGCCGATCTCATCGCGCCGCAGGTCGAGGTCCGCCGAGCGCGCGAGCACGCCTTCGTCCGACGCGAACCATTCGAGACCCGCCTTCCGGATCGCGTCCGCTGCCTCCGGTGAGACCGCGCCCTCCGACGGCCACACGCCACGCGGCTTCACGCCGAACGCGCGCTCGTGTGACGCGATCGCCTCTTCGAGCTGGAACGCGGCGTCGTCCGGATAGGCGAAGGGCGGCTCGGGGAGCTGTCCCTCGGGGTCGGCGCGGAGCGCGGAGCCTCCGTCGATGATGAGCGGCAGGATCGGGTGGTAGTAGGGCGCCGTGAGGATCTCCACCTGGCCGTCGCGCTCGAGCCGGTGGTAGAGGTGCGGGACGCCTGACGCCATGAAGCGCTGCCGGCCGATGACGTAGCGGACGTCCTCGCGCGTGAAGCGCGCGCCCTTCTCCGCGAGCTCGACGAGGCGCTGGTCCGAGCGGATGTCGTCGGGATCGATCCACGCGAGGTTGAACCACAGCGCGAGATCGACGAAATAATCGTCGGAGAGCAGCTCGCGGCGTTCGCCGACGGCCATCGCGAGCTGGAGCAGACGGCGGTACTCCTGGTACCGGTGGATGACGTTGCCGTGATGGATCGAGAAGAAGCGCCGCAGCATGTGGTCGCGCTCCTCCGCGGCGAGAACGCCGTCGACCGTGCGCATCGTCAGTCGCGTGTCCTCGTCGTCGGCGCCACGCGCGTAGTCCTCGAGCTGATCGCGGAGACTCGGGACCATCGTGAAATTCACCTTCACTCGCGGGAACTCCTGAAGGAGCCGCGCCATGTGCAGGTAGTCCTTGGACGCGTGGAGCCGCACCCACGGCAGGACGAACTCGCTCGTCTGCGGGTGCTTGTAGTAAGGCTGATGCATGTGCCAGAGGATCGCGATCGCGAGCTTGCCGTTCACGAGCGGCACACCTCGTCGAGGCGGCGCCGAACGAAGTCGGGATCGAGCGAGGTGAGGAGCGATCCGGCTTTCGGCCCGTTCGGCCGGCCGATGAACGCGAGGTAGATCGCGGCGAACGCGTCGCGCGAGGGCTTTCCCTCAGCGTTCAGCAGACCGACGCTCTTCGCGGTCTCGTACAGCTGGTTCTGCATCTCGTCGGCGTCTTGGATGCTCCCGACGAGCTCCTTCACCGCCGCGAGGTACCGGCATTGGGCCGCGCTCAGCTCGACCCTCGGCGCCTGGGCCAGAACGGTGAACTTCGCGTCGTCCGGCGCCCACCGCTCGAGCCAGACGCGCGCGAGCTCGAGCCGCCGGCGGAGATCGCGCAGCTCGTGTTCCGTGAGCCGCGTTCCTTTGCGCCGTTCCGCGTGGCGCTCCGGATCGACGCGCGGCATCTGGAGCCAGTCCGCCAGGATCTGGAAACGGATGCGGAACGCCGGCGGCTCCGGCGTCATCGACACCTGCGAGAGAAGCCAGGTCTTTCCCATGTCGCTCTCGGGATCGACGACGTAGGCGTCGGCGAAGCGATCGTATTCATCCATGAGCCGCGGCAACGTAGTGCCCGCGGGGTCGAACTCGACGTGCCTTCTCGGATGCGTCCGCAGCATGAGGAAGCGCACGAGCTCGGGTGGATACACCTGGACGATGTCGACGGCCTTCGCTCCGATGCCCTTCGAGGAGGCCATCTTCTTGCCGCCCATGAGGAAGAACTCGTGCTGGAGCCCGAGCGGCGGCTCTTTCTTCCAGACGGTGCGGTAGATCTCGTTGGAGCGCTCGCGCGATCCTCCCGCCGTCAGCAGATCCTTCCCGCCTTCCTCGTACGTCACCGCGAAGTGATCCCATTGCGCGCACCACTGCTCGTTCCACAGGAGCTTGGCGTTCCCTTTGAACGGCGACATCCGGCCCCGATGGTCGCAGCCGGTCGCCCACTCGACGTATTCCGGTTTGCAGTGATACGCGACGGTCTTGCCGTCGTAATCGGTGACCAATGTCGTGCCGATGCGTCCGCAGTTCTCGCAGATGACGGAGATGGGGAGCCAACCTTCGGGATGGTCGACGTTCGCGATGCGCTTGTGGATCTCGCGGATGGTCTCGGCGCTGCGCAGGACGAGGTCGATCGAACGATCGAGCGCACCGGACCGATAGAGGTCGCGCATGCGATGGAACTCGGGGGCGATGCCGAGCCCGGCGAAGAGTCCGATGAACCTCTTGGCGTGGTACTCGGCGAAGTCCCCCGCAGCCGCGGGGTCCGGCGACGGGATGTTCGCGAACGGCTTTCCCATCTGCTCGGCCATGCCGGCCTGCTCACGCATCGACTGAGAATCCATCGGATCGTAGTCGTCGATCGTGTACACGAAGCGCACGTCGAGCCCGCGCATCTTGAACGTGCGATAGAGCGCGTCGCTGATGATCGGGCCGCGGAGCCCTGAGACAGGGATCGGGCCAGACGGTGTCTTCGAATCTCGCACGACGTGCGGCCGTCCAGGCTCGAGGAGGCTCGCCTCCTCATCGGCCCAGAAGGCCGCCTCGTGGCCTGAGCTCAACTGACCGCGAGGATCTTCATCTCCACCGCGCCGGCCGGAACGACCAGCCGGACCGTCTCCCCCGCGCGGTGTCCCATGAGCGCTTTGCCGACCGGCGACTCGTTGGAGATCCGCCCCTCCGCCGGCGCCGCCTCGGCCGAACCGACGATCACGTACTGCTCCTTCGAGCCGTCCGCCTCGACCATGACGTGGCTTCCGATCTCGACCATGTCGTGGTGCGATTTCTCGTCGATGATCTGAGCGTTCTTCACCATCTGCTCGAGCGTCATGATCCGACCTTCGAGGAAGGCCTGATCGTTCTTCGCCTGCTCGAGCTCGGAGTTCTCGGTGAAGTCCCCGAACTCCATGGCCGCGTGGATACGCTCCGCGACCTTCTGGCGTCCAGCGGTCCGAAGGTCGTCGAGCTCGATCTGGATCTTCTTGAGACCGTCCGCGGAGACGTAGACAGGCTTCTCTAGGTTGTTCATCGGAGCCTCCGCTCTCTGCGCACGCTGTGCCACCGCCCCGTGCGCCGTTGTAATGAAAAGCGCTGAAGGCCGGAGGCCCTCAGCACTCAACCGGGCGTACTGTTTGTGAGGCGAAATTGTACGACACGTCGGCCCGGCCAGAGGAAGCTCGCGAACGCGTTCTCCGCTGGTACCGGCGCTCCGGCCGCGATCTGCCCTGGCGTCGTACGCGCGACCCGTATCGCGTGCTGGTGAGCGAGGTGATGCTCCAGCAGACGCAGGTGTCGCGGGTCCTTCCGGCGTACGCGTCGTTCCTGCGGCAATTCCCCACCCTC
>DATBKH010000095.1:0-7384 GCA_036555955.1 Candidatus Limnocylindria bacterium
GCCTCACCTGCAAGGCGTGCGGTCGGCAGTTCCCAGCGAAAGCCGTCATCGATGGTCGGATGCGCTCGCTCTACCGGCGGAGCTTTTGCCTCACGTGCTCTCCATTCGGAGGTCACAACACATCACGGTCGCCGATAGCGGAGCGCCGAACTCCAGAAGGCATTCGTAAGCACGCCGAACGCCGTCGCGAACAGTTTCGACGCTCGCTGCAAAAGCGCCGGCGCGCGCGAAAGAACCAGCTGATTTCCGAACATGGCGGATGCTGCGTCGATTGCGGCTATCGTGCGTGTTCGGCGGCCCTTCAGTTCCACCATCGAGATCCAGCGACGAAAGACTTCCGGATCGGATCGTTCAATGGGTCGCTTGCGCGTCTTCGGAAAGAAGCAGCGAAATGTGATCTCGTTTGCGCAAACTGCCACCGCAAGCGGCACGCAGTGGAACGGCGAGCGGCGACCCACGCGATCGTTGACCTGCGGCGTGAGACGAAGCGCCGCGTGGTCACGCAGCTCGGCGGCCGGTGCTCGGGATGTGGGCTCACTCACGTCGCGGCCGCTTTCGACCTGCATCACCGCGATGCCATCGAAAAGTCGTTCGGGCTCGCCTCCGATGGGATCTATCGCAGATGGGAATCGGTGCTCGCCGAGATCGACAAGTGCATGCTTCTCTGCGCCAACTGCCACGCCGAAGTCCACGCGGGTTTCCGGAGCATTGAGTCCGTCGACCTTGCCGTCGGGCGGTCGACCGCGCTCGCTAGCGGATCAGCGCCGGTAGCATCACCATCGTGAGCGGCCGCTTCCTCGAGGACTTTCACGTCGGCGACGTCTACCGTTCGCCGCACGGCCGCTCGATCACGCAGGCCGACAACATCTGGTTCTCCCTCCTCACGAACAATCAGAATCCGATCCACAGCGACGCGGCCTACGCGGCGAAGACCGAGTTCAAGCGACCGCTCGTGAACAGTGTCCTCACCATCGCCGTCGTGACCGGCCTCATGGTCCCCGAGACCAGCCAGAACGGGTTCGCGCTCGGCTGGGGCGAGATCACTCTTCCCAATCCGCTGTTCGAAGGCGACACGCTCTATGCGGACACCGAGGTCCTCGAGACGCGCGAGTCGCGGTCGCGCAGGGGGTGGGGGATCGTGAAGGTCCGCCAGCGCGGCTTCAAAGAGGACGGCACCGTCGTCGTCGTGATGACGCGGACGTTCATGGTCCCGACCCGGGAGGCGGCACCGCGTCTCGAATGGCCCACTCCGCTGGACTGAGGTGGATTTTTCGAGCGATCCGGACCGCGAGCGGATCGGCGCGGCGATCCGCGAGCTCTGCGCGGACTTCGGCGACACCTACTGGCGTGAGATCGATCGAAAGAGCGAGTACCCCGAGAAGTTCGTCCGCGCGCTGACGAAGGCGGGATGGCTCGCCGCGCTGATCCCGACCGAGTACGGCGGCTCGGGCCTCGGCGTCGCGGACGCCGCCGCGATCCTCGAGGAGATCAACCGGTCAGGCGGCAATGGCGCGAGCGCGCACGCGCAGATGTACACGATGGGCACGCTCCTGAAGCACGGCAGCGATGAGCAGAAGCGCAAGTACCTACCCGCGCTCGCGAAGGGACAGACGCGCCTGCAGGCGTTCGGGGTCACCGAGCCCGAGGCGGGGTCGGAGACCACGCGGCTGCGGACCACGGCGGTGAAGCAGCGCGGACGATACGTGATCAACGGAAAGAAGGTCTTCATCTCGCGAGCCGAGCACTCCGATCTCATGCTCCTCCTCGCGCGCACCACGCCCTACGACGAGCTCGAGGACAAGACGCAGGGACTCTCGGTCTTCATCGTGCACCTGAAGCGTGCGCTGGCCGACGGCCGCGTCACGATCCGTCCGATCCGCACCATGCTGAACCACCACACGACCGAGATCTTCATCCAGAACCTGGAGGTGCCGGCACGCGATCTCGTGGGCGAGGAAGGACAGGGTTTCCGGCACATCATCGAGAGCTGGAACGTCGAGCGGATCCTGATCGCATCCGAGGCCATCGGTGACGGCCGTTGGTTCATCGACCGCGCCGCGAAGTACGCGACCGATCGAGTGGTCTTCGGCCGCCCCATCGGAGCGAATCAGGGCGTGCAGTTCCCGCTCGCACAGGCCCATGCCCGGATCGAGGCGGCGGCCCTCGTGCGCGACAAGGCCGCGTGGCTGTACGACCACGGCCAGCCGTGCGGCGCGGAGGCGAACATGGCCAAGCTCCTCGCATCGCAGGCGTCCTGGGACGCGGCGAACGCCGCCCTCGACGCGCACGGCGGCTACGGCTTCGCGGCCGAGTACGACGTCGAGCGGAAGTTCCGCGAGACGCGGCTCCTGCTCGTCGCCCCGGTGAACAACAACCTGGTCCTCGCCTATGTCGCGCAGAACGTCCTCGGCATGCCGCGGTCGTACTGATGTTGCCGACGCGGTCCCTCATGTTCGTTCCCGGTCATCGAAAGCGGATGGTCGAGCGCGCGCTCGGGCTGGGCGAGTTCGAGCCGACCGACCTCGACCTCGCGATCCTCGATCTCGAGGACGGTGTTCCGCCCGCGGCGAAGGCCGACGCACGCGCGATCATCTCGAGCGCTCTCGCAGCCGCGCGCCACGAACGGCCGGCGCGATTCGTGCGCGTCAATCGTGGGCCGGCCGAGCGCGATGCCGACCTTGCGGGGATCGTCACCGCTGGGCTCGATGGAGTCGTCGCGCCGAAGGTCGACGAACCCGCGGAGCTCGCCGCGCTCGGCGAAGCGCTCGAGGCCGCCGAGCGGGCGGCCGGCCTGCCGGCTCGCGTGCCGGTCATCGCGTCGATCGAGTCCGCTCGAGGATTGACCGAAGCTCGCGCGATCGCGGAGTCCTCCGAGCGCGTGGTGGCGCTGCTCTTCGGGGCGGAGGACTTCGCCCGCGATCTGTCGCTCCCGTCCCAACGGGAAGGCGAGGCCCGCGATCTCCTGTACGCGCGCTCGGCCGTCGTGGTCGCCGCCGTCGCGGCACGGCGCCTGGCATTCGACGGGATCTGGCCGGACGTACGCGACATCGACGGGCTGCGGCGTGACGCGATCATCGGGCGCCGGCTCGGATTTCACGGGAAGTCCGTCGTCCACCCCGATCACGTCGCGACCGTCAACGAGGTATTCGGTCCGAGTCCCGACGATACGGAGCGCGCGCGGCGCATCGTCGAGGCGTTCGAGGGCGCGCGCGCCGCGGGCGAGGGTGCCGTGCTCTTCGAAGGCAGCATGCTCGACGAGCCCATCGTCGAGCGCGCGCGCCGGACCCTGGAGCTCGCGCGGGCGATCGCCGGGCGAAAGAGAACGCCGCCGGTGGAGAGACCGGCGGCGTTGGAGGGGAAGCGCTTGAAGTGACTCTCGCCAGGCCTAACGGACGAGCGCGTCCGCGATTAGGGCGCCGGGTCTCAGCGGGGTAGCGCCCGCGAAGACGCGCGTCCCATTACATTCGTCGCGTGGTGCGACACCCGAGCTAGGAGGCAGGAACGCACATGGCGAAGACGACGAGCGGTCGGCGCGTCCGGTGGGAAGACTCGCCGCGCGAAGATCTCATGACGGGCATCCAGCGACGTTTTCTTCACGGCGAAAAGGCGATGCTCGCTCAGATCTGGTTGAAGAAGGGCACGACCGTCCCCAAGCACGTCCATCCGGCGGAGCAGCTCTCGTACATCGTTGACGGCGCCCTCCGCCTCAAGCTCGGCGACGACCTCTCGGAAGTCCACGACGTCCGCGCCGGCGAAGTCCTCGTGATCCCATCGAACGTCCCGCACGAGGCGGTCGCCCTCGAGGACACGTACGACCTCGACATCTTCAGTCCGCCGCGCGAGGACTGGATCAAAGGCCAGGACGCGTATCTTCGCGGCCGCTAGCGGGCGCTCGTAATGCGTATCTGCACCTTCGAGCAGGGGGGCACCGCGCGCGCGGGGATCGTCGTGTCCGACGGAACGGTCGCCGCCGCCGCCGATCTCGTTGCCGGCGCACCCGACGGCGTCCTCGACCTGATAGCGGCAGGTCGTGATCTGCAGACTCGACTCGCCGCGGCCGCGGCGAAAAAACGTGGCGGCGTCGCGCCCGAGGCGGCGCGGCTGCGCGCTCCGTTACCCCGACCGGCGCGCAACGTGTTCTGCGTCGGTTGGAACTACAGCGAGCACTTCGAGGAAGGCAGGGGTCTACGCGGTCAAGCAACCGACAGCCAGGAGATCCCCGAGCATCCCTCGCTCTTCTCGAAGAATCCGGCGACCGTCGTCGGGCACGACGCCCCGGTCCTCTTTCCGGCCCCGTATTCGACGCAGCTCGACTGGGAGGCTGAGCTCGCCGTGGTGATCGGCGCCGGCGGTGCCGACATCCGTGAGGACGAGGCCCTGAGTCACGTGTTCGGTTACACCTGCGCGAACGACATCTCGGTCCGAGATGTGCAACGGCGGCACGGCGGGCAGTGGTTCAAGGGAAAGAATTTCGACACGCATCTGCCGATGGGGCCGTGGATCGTGACCGCGGACGAGCTCGACGCGAGCGACCTTGCCATCCGCTCGCGCGTGAACGGCGCGACGAAGCAGGATTCGCGGACCCGCTACATGGTCTTCAAGATCCCGCGACTCATCGCCGACATCTCGGCGGGCTGCGAGCTCTGGCCCGGCGACCTCATCATCACCGGGACACCCGCGGGCGTCGGCTTTGCCCGGAAGCCGCCCGAGTTCTTGAAGATCGGCGACGTCGTCGAGGTCGAGATCGAGGGCATCGGCGTCCTGCGCAACACGATTCAGGGGAGGCGCTAAGTGCTCGAAGCATTCACCTGGTACAAGCAGTCGGCGTTCCGTTGGAAGGGCGAGAAGCTCGTCGTCTACATCGACCCGTGGGGTCTCGACGGCGACCTGCCGCCCGCGGATCTTCTGCTCATCACGCACGCGCACGGTGATCACTACTCGAAGGACGACATCGCCCGGGTGAAGACCGGGAAGACCGTCCAGATCGCGCCGGCCGACATCGCGAAGGAGCTGTCCGGCAACGTGAAGCCCGTCAAGCCGGGTGACCGCACCGAGGCGGCGGGCGTGCGTATCGAGGCCGTGCCCGCCTACAACATCGATCCGGCGCGCCTCGACAAGCATCCGAAGGCGAACAACTGGGTCGGCTACGTCTTGGAGCTCGGGGGACAGACCTATTACCACGCGGGCGACACCGATCGGTTGCCGGAGCTCGAGCGCCTGCGCACGGACGTCGCGTTCCTGCCGATCGGCGGCGGGGGTTTCGTGATGACGGTGGAGGAAGCGGCGGGCCTGGCGAAAGCGATGAAGCCGAAGATCGCCGTGCCGATGCACTACGGATTCTTCCCCGGCGTCGGCGTGGCGGCCGACGGCGAGCGGTTCAAGAAGGCGGCCGCGCCGATCGAGGTGCAGGTGCTGAAGCCGGTTCAGGAGTTCGCGAACAAGTAGAGGGCTATCCTCGGATCGTGGCGACGACGCTCCAGCAGATCACCGCGGTGAACCCGGCGACCGAGGAGGTCGTGGCTCGGTTCGACGCTTTCGGCCCGGCCGAGGTGGGCATGGCCATCGCCGAGGCGCAGGAGGCGTTCCTCGCGTGGCGTGAGATCCCGGCCGCCGAGCGCGCCTCACGCCTGAAAGCGCTGGGCAAGGTGCTGCGCGACCGCGCGGACCGGTACGCGCGACTGATCACGATCGAGATGGGCAAGCCGATCAGCGAGGCCCGGGCCGAGATCGAGAAGTGCGCGTGGGCCTGCGACCACTACGCCGCGGAAGGCGAGCGCTACCTCGCCGACGAGGTCATCGCGACGAACGCACGGCGGAGCCTCGTCGCGTTCGAACCGCTCGGCGTGGTCCTCGCGGTCATGCCCTGGAACTTTCCCTTCTGGCAGGTCATCCGATTTGCCGCCCCGGCGTTCGCCGCCGGCAACGCGGCGATCCTCAAGCACGCCTCGAACGTCCCGCAGTGCGCGCTCGCGCTCGAAGAAGCCGTTCGCGACGCCGGTTTCCCGCGCGGCCTGCTCCGTTCGGTCCTCGTGGCTGGTGGCGCGATCGAGCCGGTCATCGCCGACGACCGCATCCGCGCGGTGACCCTCACCGGAAGCTCGGACACGGGCTCTCGCATCGCCGAGCTCGCCGGTCGCGCGCTGAAGAAGACGGTGCTTGAGCTCGGCGGGTCCGATCCATACGTCGTCCTCGCCGACGCCGACCTCGATACGGCCGCGAAGACCGGGGCGCGCGCACGCGCTCAGAACGCCGGACAGTCGTGCATCGCGGCGAAACGGTTCATCGTGGAGGAGCGCGCCGCCGACGAGTTCGAGAAGCGCTTCGCCCGCGCGGTCGAGGAGCTCGTCGTCGGCGACCCGATCGAACCGAAGACCCAGGTCGGCCCGCTCGCGCGCTCGGACCTTCTCGAAACGCTCGAGCGGCAAGTGCGGGACTCGGTCCGGATGGGAGCGCGGGTCCTCACGGGCGGCGAGCGCATCGGCGGCCGGGGATTCTTCTACGCGCCGACCGTCCTCGCCGGCGTGACGCCGGAGATGCCGGTGTTCCAGGAGGAGACGTTCGGACCGGTCGCCGCGGTCCTGCGTGTCTCCGACGAGGATGCCGCGATCGACACGGCGAACGCGTCGGCATACGGGCTCGGGGCATCTCTCTGGACGCGCGACCCGGCCCGCGGCGAACGCCTCGCGCGCCGCATCGAGTCGGGCAGCGTGTTCGTCAACGGCATGGTCGCGTCGGACCCGCGCCTGCCGTTCGGTGGCGTGAAGCGATCCGGATACGGGCGCGAGCTCGACGGCTTCGGGATCCGGGAATTCACGAACATCAAGACGATCTGGATCGGTCCGGCCAGGGACCAGACCGCCGCAGCGCCATCGGAGTGACCCGGGCCCGGGTGGCCACGTCCGCCGACGCGGCGGCGATCGCGGCGATCTACAACGAGGGCATCGCCGACCGCATCGCGACCTTCGAGACCGAGCCGCGGACCGCCGCGCACATCGCGGCGCAGCTCGCGGAGCGCGGTGACCGCTGGCCCACCGTCGTCGTCGAGCGTGACGGCCGCGTCGTGGCGTGGGCCGGGGCGAGCGAATACCGCCACCGAACCTGCTACGCGGGCGTCGCCGAGTTCTCGGTCTACGTCGCCCGTGACGCGCGCGGCGAAGGTGCGGGCACGACCGCGATGCGCTCGCTCGTCGCGACATGCGAGGCGCGGGGGATCTGGAAGCTCGTCTCCCGGGTCTTTCCCGAGAACGAGGCGAGCCGCCGGCTGCTCCGCAAGGTCGGGTTTCGCGAGGTCGGCACGTACCGGAAGCACGCCAGGCTCGACGGCGAGTGGCGCGACACGGTCATCGTGGAGCTACTCATCGGAGACGCGGCGCGCGATCGGCTT
>DATBKH010000096.1:0-14804 GCA_036555955.1 Candidatus Limnocylindria bacterium
AGCTCCTCGCTCTTGTCGGTCTCGAACCGATGCGAGAAGAGCCTGACCAGGGCCGGATCGCCCTCGGCAAGCACCGTCAGCGCGCTGCGGATGTCGCCGGGCGCCGGGACGTCGAGGGCGATGCGGACCTTGCCCGTCGAGCGTCCCGAGTCGGTCACCGCGATGAGCCCGGTGATGTCCTCGGTGTACCGGCGGAGGCCGGCCATGACCGTGGGCGCACCGAGTCCCCCGCCGACGCAGACGACCTTCAGCGCTGACACGTGCTGAATGGTCGCAGATATCGGCTAGCGCTTGGCCGTCTTCCGCCTCGTCTTCGTCCGCCGGGGGGTGGCCTTCCGCGGCTTGGCGACGTTGTCCTTCTTCGCCACCTTGATCCCCCGCCGCTTGGCCGCGCGGACGATCTTCTTGCGGGCGGTCTCCTTTTCGGTGCCGGACTCGAAGTTCGTCTGGTTGAAGCGGGCCATCGCGTTCCGGACGTGCGAATCGTCGTTGATCGGCAGGTGACCCTCGCCTTCCTTGTCGACGTAGGCGAACTTGCGCTTGTCGAGCTTCTCGCGGTCCTCGGCGTCGAGCTCAGCCATGACGACTCCTTTCTCTTTTCTTTACCTGGTGCGCTGCACACACTGTTCCGCGCGGTCGACCGCATCGATGGGCGGCGCGACCCGGGAGGCCGAGATGCGTCAGCCGGCACGACGAGTCGTCCCGACCTGGGCCGTGCAGTTCGTGGTCGGGCTCTTCGTGGTCCTGATCGCGGTGGGTCTCGCCGCCGCGCTGCTGGGTCCGGTGGTGCGGGGTCCGACCGCGTTCTTCGACGAGCTCGGAAGGACGATCAGCCGGATCGCTCCGCAGCCGCAGGCCGACATTCGGACCGACGAGCAGCTGAAGTCGGTCATCAGGGCCATGCCGGAGGGCAAGCTCCGCGTCGGGACCATCGTGGAGGAGCAGAACCGCGTCGTGTTCACGATCACGGCCGACCGAGCGGCGGTGAAGGCGGCGGTCCGACCGGGCGACGAGGTGCGCATCGGCAAGGACGGCGACGTCGAGATCGTCCCGACCGGGATCCCGGGCGTCATCGATTCTCTTCAGCGCGCGATAGACGACCTGAAGCGCCGATTCTTCGGCCCCTGAGGGTGGTAGACGAAAGGGCCGCCCTTCGGCGGCCCCTTTCGACCATGTTTCTGGCGGGGGACGGATCCCCCGTATCCCCGTTTGGGGAGGATCAGCTCGCCTTGCGAGCTGAGACCAGCGCCCGTGTCCCGACGACCGTGCGGGCGACGAGCTCGGTCCGCCACGCCTTGCGGCGCTCGAGCGCCTCGCTGTAGCCCCGGTCGTACGCGCCGATGGCGAGGAAACCGACGATGATCATCCCGAGTGCGATACCCGCCATGAGCCCGATCGCAAAGATCAACATCGACTTTCCTCTTTCTCTCGCCGCTTCGGCGACTCGTCTGCCGAGCGCTTGAGCAAACCTCATGCCACGGCACTGACCATCTTGACGACTGGATTCGGTCGGAGACGTACCGATTTGTCTGCGCCGGGCGGGTGGCCCGGCTGCCTGGATGCCTCAGGCGACACACTCGGGCAGCATGTGCGCCGGGAACCGCGGGCCGCGGTCAAGGCGGCGTCCGATGAAGGGTGCAGGGATCGTCCCCTGCGAGAGAAGGAGGCACCGTGCGGCTATCGCTGATGCCACGCAAAGGCGAGTTCTTCGTCCTGTTCGAGCAGCACGCCCAGAACGCCGTCGAGGCGGCCGAGGCGCTCGCGAAGCTCTTTGGCGATTTCACGGACATCGAGGGCAAGGTCCGCGACATCCACGCCATCGAGCACCACGGAGACAAGCTGAACCACGAGATCGTCCGTCACCTGAACGAGACATTCGTTACTCCACTCGACCGCGAGGACATCGTCGGGCTCGGCACGAAGATCGACGACATCACCGACGTCTGCTACGACGTCTCCGAGCTCGTCCAGCTCTTCAAGGTGAGATCCATCAGACCGGCGGCGATCCGGCAGGCCCGCGTCCTCGTGACGGCGGCGAACGAGGTCCTCCTCATGATCCGGAACCTCGAAGGTCTCAAGAACCTGGAGACGCACTGGATCAAGATCCACACCCTCGAGAACGAGGGCGACCAGATCTGGCGCGAGGCCGTCGCCGAGCTCTTCGCCGGCAACGGCGACGCGATCGACATCATCAAGTGGAAGGACATCTACTCGCTCGTCGAGGTCGCCATCGACCGCTGCGAGGACGTCGCCAATATCGTCGAGACGATCAAGGTGAAGCACAGCTAGGTGGACAACGCCACCTTCCTGCTGCTCCTCGTCGTCGTCCTGGGCATCGGCTTCGAGTTCGTCAACGGCTTCCACGACGCGGCCAACGCGATCGCGACCGTTGTCGCGACGCGCGTGCTCACGCCGCTGCAGGCGATCCTCATGGCCGGAGCGCTGAACTTCGTCGGTGCGCTCACCGGCGAGGCGGTGGCCAAGACCGTCGGCTCGGGGATCGTGGACAAAGCCATCGTCACCCAGGACATCGTCGTCGCCGCGCTGATCGCGGCGATCGTGTGGGACCTCATCACCTTCGTCGCGGCGCTGCCCACGTCATCGAGCCACGCGCTCATCTTCGGGGTGATCGGTGCCGCGCTCGCGGGGCACGGCGGCGAGGTCGTCATCTTCGACGGACTCGGGAAGACGACGTTCGGCATCGTCTACTCGCCCGTCGTCGCATTCATCTTCGGATACGTCTTCATGCTGGCGATCTACTGGGCGCTCCGGAACGTGAGCTATCGCTTCGTGAATCGCTTCTTCGGCCGCGCGCAGATCCTCTCGAGCGCATACATGGCCTTCAGCCACGGCGGCAACGACGGGCAGAAGACCATGGGCGTGATCGCGCTCGCGATCTACGCGTACCACGGCAACGTCGGAGACTTCCACATCGACACGTGGGTGAAGGTGGTCTGCGCTCTCGCGATCGGGCTCGGCACGGCCACGGGGGGCTGGCGGATCATCCGGACGATGGGTATGCGCATCACCGCGCTGAAGCCCGTGAACGGCTTCGCGGCCGAGACATCGGCCGCGACGGTCATCGAAATAGCGACCCGGTTCGGCATTCCTATCTCGACGACGCACGCGATCTCCGGCGCGATCCTCGGCGTCGGCGCGACACGGCGCCTCTCGGCGGTGCGATGGGGTATCGCCGGCCGCATCGTGACCGCCTGGGTGCTCACGATCCCCGGCTGTTTCATCCTTGGCTACGGGACCGCCACCCTCATGCGCGCGATCGGAGTGCATCCTTAGCCACGTTTTGACAGTCACGGAACGAGGCCCCGATCGCACGCGCTACTCGCCACCGTCGCTCCCGCTCCCGCTCCTCGGGCGGCAGCGTCTCCTCGATCGGCTCGGTGGCGCGGAGCGTCACCGGCTCACGCTCGTGCACGCCACCGCCGGCTACGGAAAGACGACGCTCCTGGCGCAGTACGCCGATCTTCTGCGCGCGTCGGGGCGCCGAATGGCGTGGCTCTCGCTGCAGCGGGGCGACGAAGATCCGCTCGTCCTGTTCAACGATCTCATCGGCGCGCTGCGCCGTGACACCGCCGAGTTCGGCGAGCAGCTCAGGGCTTCGCTCGATCGCGGTCGGCGCCTGGAGCGGCGCCTCACGCAGCTCGCGCAGGCTCTGGCGGACGAGCTCGAGCCGCTCGGCGAGTTCCTGTTCTTTCTCGACGATCATCCGAGCGTTCGCGGGGGCGCGCCGCTCGCATCGTTCGGGAACGAGCTGGTGGAGCTTCTGCCTCCGAACGCCCATCTCGTGCTCGCGACGCGACGCACGCCGCAGCTCGCGGGTCTCCCCCGCTGGCGGCTCGGCGGCTCAGTGCTCGACATCTCGGCGGCGGAGCTCGCGTTCACGCGCGGCGAGGCCGTCGACCTGCTGCGCGGTGAGTTCGGTCTGGACCTACCGGATCAGGCCATCGACGCGATGTACTCGCGCACGGGCGGGTGGCCGGCGGGCCTGCGGCTCGCCGCCGCGTTCGTCATGGAGCGGGGCTGGCAGGAGCTCGGCGAGTTCCAGGGCGGCGGCCCCGAGCTGTACGCGTACTTCAACACCGAGGTCCTGACGCGCGCCGCGAGGCGCGACCAGAACACGCTCCTCCGCTGGTCGCTCCTCGATCGTATCGACGATGATGAGAGCGTCACCGCCGGCGGGGCCTCGCGCGAGCTACTCGCATCGCTCGAGCAAGCGGGCCTCGTCGTACGCGAGGGTGGCGGCCTGGGTCATCGGTTCCAGCCGCTCTTCGCCGAATTCCTCCGCGCTCGCGCGAGAGAGCTGCTCCCCGCCTCGGAGATCGTCGAGCTGCATCGCACGCACGCCGAGCGTGCGGCGGCGCGGAACGACGTCGACCGCGCGATCCACCACTTCCAGCACGCCGGCGAGCATCGGCGTGCGGCGCAGCTCGTGCGCGACCACGGCGAGCGTGCCCTTCAGGCCAGCGAGGTCGCGACGCTGCAACGCTGGCTCGACGGGTTTCCGCCCGGCGCCGAGCGGCGGCTGCCGTGGGTGGTGCTGCTGCGTGGCCTCCTGCACCGCGTGCGCGGCGACTACGAGCGCGCCCTAGCGAGCTACCGGGAAGCCGCCGAGCAGATGCGCCGCGCACATGACGACGAGGGACTGGCGCGCGCGCTGTTCTGGTCCGCGCAGGCGCTGCGGTACGTGCGACGTCCGCGCGAGGCGATCGAGAGCGCTCAGGAAGCTTTGCGGCTCATCGGCGAGGGCGCGTCGTCGCAGAGCGGCTGGATCTGGCACCTCATCGGCGGATCCCACGCCGACGTCGGCGAGTTCGAGGAGGCGGCACGGGCCCATCTGAAGTCCGAGGCGATGTTCTCCCTGCTCGCGGACCGCGGCGGTGAGCTCGCGGAGGCGGTCGCGCTGGCGCAGCTGCATCACATCCTCGGCGAGCTCGATGCCGCGCAGCGCACGTACTTGCGCGCGCTCGCGCTCCAGCAGAAGACGGCCGACGTCGTGGCGCTGTGCTGGGCGGAGGGTGGTCTCGTCGACGTGCGTACGCGACGCGGCGACACGGCGGAGGCGCTGGACACGCTCCGGCAGACGCTCGAGATCGCGAGCGCGAACGACCTGCGTCTCGCGCAGGCGTCGATGTGCGTCACGCTCATGACGGTGCACGCGCTCGTGAGCGAGCGCGGCGCCATCGAGGAGGTCTATCGGGCGGGCGTCGAGCTCTGTCGCGAGCAGGGCGATGACCAGATCATCGCCGACCTCCACGCGACCGCCGCGGAGCTGCGCGCGCTGCGTGGCGAGGCGGACACCGCCGGCGACGCCCTCCGTGCCGCCGAGGCTCTCGCGGCCACATCGCCGAGCCCGCTGCCGCGGATCCGTGCGGCGCTCGCGCGCGGCACCGTCGCGGAGGCTGCGGGCGATCGGGTGACCGCGCTGCGCGCCTACCGCGAGGCGCGCACCGCCGCGCACGCGGTCGGCGCGCGCTACTTCGAGACGAAGGCGATCCTGCTCGCGACGACGATCGAGGACGATCCGGCGACGACACGTGCGGCGCTGCGTGCGGTCGCCGGTGAGCGCTATCGCGACTTCCTGCTGCTTCGGCCGACGCTCGCCGATACGCTGCGGCAGCGGCTCGCCACGTTGGAGCTGAACCCGGACGACTCGCGGACGCTCGGGGCGATCCTCCAACCCGCGGCCCCGATCCCCCAGCCGGTGATCTCCTCGACGATCGCGGAGAGCATCCAGGCGTTCGTCCTCGGTCCATTCGAGCTCCGCGCGGGCGGCACGCGCATCAGCGACCGGGGGTGGCGAACGAACAAGGCGAAGGAGCTGTTCGCCCTCATGCTCATCGATCGGCAGCGCGCCGTGTCTCGCGACGACCTCGTCGCGCAGCTCTGGCCCGAGACGGACGCGGCCTCGGCGCTGTCGAACTTCCACTTCACGCTGCACGCGCTGCGCAAGGCACTCGGATCGGCGGGCGCGTCCGAGGCGACGAGCGTCGTGCGCGGGGACAACGGGTACCGCCTCGCGCTTCCGCCGTCGATCCACGTCGATCTCGAGGTCTTCCGCCGCTCGCTGCGGCGTGGCCGCGAAGCGCAGGACGCCGGCCGCACGCGCGAGGCGATCCAGCATCTCCGCGCGGCCGTCGCGGTGCATCGCGGAAAATTCCTCGCCGATCTCAGCGCGCCGTGGATCGAGCGGCAGCGCGAAGAGACCGATCGCCAGCTGGTCGCGGCCGCGAAAGAGCTCGCGACGCTCGAGCTCGAATGGAAAGAGCCGAAGGCGGCGATCCGTCCGCTCGAGAAGCTGCTCGAGCTCGAGCCCTACGACGAGGAGGCCCATCGCCTGTTGATGCGTGCGCATCACGAGTCCGGGGATCACGCGCTCGCGGTCCGTCATTACCAGGCGCTCGAGGCGATGCTCCATCGCGATCTCGGCGCCGCACCCGAAGCCGCCACGCGCGAGCTCTACCAGCGCATCCGCCGCGCGGGATAGTCAACCTGCACTAGCCGCGCGACGTAGCCGATAGCGCAAACAATGCAGCCATCGCGAGCGAAGTGTCGCCGCGGTGTCGACAGACAGACGCGAAGCCTCCCGCCCATTGCGTCGGCGCCTTCCGCACGCAACATCACCCACACAGGGGATGACCTCCGCAGGGGGTCCGCGGTACTACTCCGCTGGGAGTAATGGGGGGCATGGCGAGGGTGAACCGGGGTCACAGAAGCCGCATGGGGTCGGCATTTGTAGCGATCGCGCTGGTCCTGGCCGTCCTACCGGGAACGAGCTGGACCGCTCCGACCGATCCGAGCCTCCGAAGCGGCGAGTTCGCGCTCATCCAGGTCGCCCACGGCGCGGCCGGCGCGGTCGCGGCGAAGGCCGCGGCTGTCGGAGCGACAGAGGTCGCATCTCTCGACACGCTCGACATGGTGACCGCGCGGCTGAGCGCGGATGCGCTGACGGCCCTCCGCCGCGACTGGCGCGTGAGCGTCATCGCGGCGGACGCGACGATCACGGCCGCCGGCAGGAGGGAACGGTTCGAAAAGACCAACGGCAGGCCGAGCCCGGGGAACGAGGTCATCGACGCGGAGGCCGCCTGGAGCCGGGCTACCGGTCGCGGCATCACCGTCGCCGTCATGGACACCGGCATCGCCGACCATCCCGACCTCGCGGGATCGATCGTCGGGCGCGTCGACTTCGTCCACGATGGCGAGAAGGTCGCCGACCCCTCCGGCCACGGAACCTTCGTCGCGGGTCTCATCGCCGCTCACGGTCGCAACTTCAAGGGCGTCGCGCCGGACGCGAAGCTCATCTCTCTCCGCGTGCTCGACAAGGACGGCAAGGGGACCATGCACGCCGTCCTCGCCGCGTTCGACTGGCTTCTCGACAACCGCAAGGCGATGAACATCAAGGTGCTCAACCTGTCGTTCGGCGCGCCGCAGCGCTCGAGCTATCACCGGGAGCTGCTCGCGGGCGTCGTCGAATCGGCGTGGCTCGCCGGCATGACCGTGGTCGCGGCCGCCGGCAACGACGGGCCGAAGAACGGAAGCGTCGTGATGCCGGGCGCGGACCCCTTCGTGATCACCGTCGGCTCCCTTGACGATCAGGGAACCGTCTCGCAGGCCGACGACCGCGAGTCGATCTTCTCCAGCCGCGGCCCGACGCGCGATGGGTTCGCGAAGCCGGACCTTCTCGCTCCGGGTGAGCACATCGTCTCGCTCCGCGTCCCGGGCACCGCGCTCGACCACGACGTCTCCGGCGACCTGCCCGCAGGTTCGTATGCGCTGCTGACCGGCACCTCCGCGGCGACCGCGATGGTCACCGGGGCCGCCGCGCTGCTGCTCGAGGATCACAAGGCATACACGGCGACGCAGGTGAAGGGCGCGCTCGTCGCGAGCGGCCGTCATGTCAACGCGACGAAGACGCCGGCGCTCGATGTGGACGACTCGCTGAACGCCCGGCCGGCTCGGGTCAACGGCGGCCTGCCGCCCTCGCTCGTGCTGCTGCGCGTGCTCGCGCAGAGCCGCGACGTGCTGGGCCCCGGCATCAAGTGGGACGGGATCTCTTGGGAGGGGATCTCGTGGGAAGCGATCTCGTGGGAGGGCGTGGCCTGGGAGGCCATCTCGTGGGAGGGCGTGACGTGGGACAGCGTGACGTGGGAGCTTCGCTGATGAAGGGCCGGATCGATCTCTACGTCGCCGCCGTCACCGTGGCCGGGCTCATCGCCCTGGTGAGCGCGTCGAGCGTTCAGCGCACGGATCTGCTCGACCCGATCATGGTCGTGGTCCTCGTCGGTCTCGCGTGCCTCGCGCAGCGGGTCCCGGTGTTCCTGTTCCGCTCCAGCGCGATCTCCGTCTCGTTCGCCGCGGTCATCGCGGCATACGTGCTCTACGGCACCGGAGCGGCGATCTGGGTCAGCCTCGCGCAGGCGCTCGTGAACTCGATCACCCCGCGGCGCAAGCCGCTGCGCAAGGTGGCCTTCAACTTCGGCTCCTTCGCGCTCTCGGCCTTCGCGGCCGGCGAGCTGTATCGCATCAGCGGCGGCAGCACGCCGCCCACCGCGATCGCGCCGACGCTCGTGTCGGTGGGCATCTCGGCCGCGGCGTACTTCCTGGTGAACACGACGCTGACGGCCGTCGCGATCGCGATGAGCGAGGCGCAGAACGTGGTCTCCGTCTGGCGCACGAACTACAGCTGGATGCCCGTGAACTTCGGCGCGACCGCGGTGCAGGGCGCCGCGCTCGCGCTGGCATACCAGGCCCTCGGGCTCTTCGGCGTTTTCGTCTTCACGGTCCCCCTCGGCGTCGCATGGTTCTCCTTCCGCCTGTACATGGCGAAGTCGACGGAGGTTCGACAGCGCAACGAGGAGCTGAGCAGCGTGAACGAGCTGCTCCGCCAGACGAACGATCGTCTCGAGCAATCGCACGTCTCGGTGATCGGGGCGCTCATCGGTGCGCTCGAAGCCAAGGAGTCGCACCTCTCCGGCCACGCCGCGACGACGATGCACTACTCCGTCGAGGTCGGCCGCAAGCTCGGTCTGGGCAACGACGAGATCGCGGCGATCAAGCTCGGCGCGCTCTTCCACGACGTGGGCAAGATCGGCGTTCCGGAGTCGCTGCTCTCGAAGCCGGCCGAGCTCACCGACGAGGAATGGGTCGAGATGAAGGCCCACCCCACCATCGGCGCGAGCCTTCTCGGCAACGTTCCGATGCTCGAGCGCATCCGCCCGATCGTCCTCGCACATCACGAGAACTTCGACGGCACCGGCTACCCCCAGGGCCTGAAGGGCAGCGAGATCCCGCTCGCGGCGCAGATCATCTCCGTGGCCGACGCGTACGACGCCATGACGAGCGAGCGGCCCTACCGCTGCGCGAAGCGACCGAAGCAGGCGCTGCGCGAGCTGCGGGCGAACGCCGGAACGCAGTTCAACCCGGTCGTCGTCGAGGCGTTCATCCAGGTGTGCATCGAGGAGCGGCGCCGCGCGATCCGCAGCAAGACGACCGAGCATCATCACCCGCACGCGCACATGTACCAGCAGGCGCTCGAGGCCGTGAAGGTCGCGAGCTAGTGGGAGAACGATCGATGCCGCGCGGCACCGCCTGGATCTGAGCGCGCGCTAGGTGCCGGCGAGCTCCGGAAGGGCGAATAGCTCCTGGAGCGAGTGCACCACGCGATCCGGCACGGCCTCTCCCGTCGCCTTGTCCAGCGCGTCGGGCTCGGTGAGTCCCGTGGTGATGAGGACACCGGTCGCACCCACGCGGTGCGCGGCGACCATGTCGTAGTCGGTGGAGTCGCCCACCACGACGGCGCGGGCGCCAGCCTCGGGCCCGGCGCGCCGGATCGCCTCTTCGAAGAGAAACGGCTCGGGCTTTCCGATGCAGACCGCGCGGGTCCCGGTCGCGACCTCGATCGCCGCGACGATCGTCCCGGCACCGGGCAGGAGCCGCCCTTCGACCGGGTACGCGCGGTCGCGGTTCGAGCACACGAGCGCCGCACCGGCCAGGACCGCCCGCTGCGCCTCCGCGATCTTCGCGTAGGTCAGATGAAGATCGAGCCCGACGACGACGACGTCGGGCGGCGCGGTCTCGGGGAGGCTCGCCAGGTACCGGCGCATCGCGCCCGGATCCACGCCGTCCGCAGCCGCGTCCGGCGGAGGGTGCGCGCCGGGGAGGCTCGCCGCCTCGCGCACGCCGATGCCGGCCGCGCGGATCTCCCGGCGCAGGCCGTCCGCGCCGATGACGAGCACGTCCTTCGGCTTGGGGACGCGCCGCTCCAGGTAGTGCGCCGTCGCGTAGCCGCTCGTGACGATGTGATCGAGGTCGCCGCCGAGCCCGAGCGTCGCCAGGCGGCGCAGGTAGTCGTCGCGCGTCGCCGTGGAATTGTTCGTCGCGAAGTACACATCCCATCCCGCGGCGCGCAACCGCGAGAGCGCCTCACGCGCGTACGGCATGACCTGCGCGCCGCGATAGAGCACGCCATCCATGTCGAAGATCGCGACCGGCATCGGCGTGAGAGGCTATCCGCTTCCGACGACGGTGGCGGCATCGAGGATCTCGTAGCTCGCCGCGCCGGTGATCCGCGAGACGAGGACGAGATCGGCGACGAAGAGGTCGAGGGGAAGATCCCACCCCGGCGCCGGATCCGCGACCGGGTGGGTCACGCGCTGCAACGTGCTGACGTTCATGGTCCGATCGTCGCCGTGGAGCGAAGCGAATCCACATCGCCGCAGCGCGGCCCGCAGCTCGCCGACGTCGTGCTCGAGAGCAAGATCGGGGACGACGTCGAGCTTGAGGATCTGCGGACCGCGGCTCTGCGATGGCAGGAAGAAGAGGCGATCGACGCGCACCGGCGCCGGACGGAGGCGAGGGAGTGATCCGTGTATCGCAGCGATGAGCTCGGCGCTTCGCACGCCGTCGACACGATCAGCCGTGATGTGCAGCGGCTCGACCGGCTCGCCGCCGAACGCCTCGCGTAGGTCCCTCACGAAGAACGCGGTGCGCTCTGAAGGCGGCTGCGATCCCGCGAGCAGGACGCAGATGTCTCCCGAGATCGCGGCGCGGGGCACGATCACACGCGCCGCACGCAGGAGCTCACGCGCGCGATCCTAGGGTCGCGGCCTCCCGCTCGTGTCGATCGCGCCACCCGCGTCCGGCGGCGTCCCGCGCCGCACCGTCTTCTTGCCGCGCGCGCGATACGCGCGCCACGCTTTCGCCGTCAGCGAATCGCCGTGACGCTCATCGACGAACGTGTCGATGCGGGTCAGGAGCATCGCGAGGATCGCCGCGGCGATCGCGCGCCACAGCGTGAAGACGATGAGACGGGCGCAGCCGCCCAGGCAGCAGCCCATGCGCTAGGCCGCGATGCCCGATTGGACGACGGGCAGAGTGTGCAACGCGCGACGTACGAGCAAGACGGATGCCTTTGGGGGCCTGCCGATGTGCTCGTACGCCAGATCGAGCGCTTCCTCCACGTCGACGGCCGCGCGCAGCTTCGCAAGCCGCACGGTCTCGGGCGCCTCCGACGCCGCGACGATGAGCTGGCACCACTCGAGCGTGAGCGCGACCATCACCGCGCGCTGCTCGCCGCCCGCGAAATGACGCCGCGCCTCTTCGACGACCGCCGACGGTGACGGCGCTCGCTCGAGCGCCGCCAGGAAGCGCTGCTCGCCCGCGCCTTCGCCGGCGCCTTCTTCGAGCCGAGCCGGAATGACGATCGCGCCGCCCTTTCGCACGACGGGCGTGGGCGCGAACCGCAGGTACGTCGCCGCGCGCGATGCCTGATAGAGGTTCACGTCCTTCGGATGGCCGACGCCGGCGATCGCGATGTCGTACTGCTTCGCGATCGGTCGCGTGTACAACGCGGCGGCCTTCGCGGCGAGCTCATCAAGCACCGCGTCGGGATCTCCGGCGGCGACCGCGACGACCCGCTCGTGGTCGTCGGCCACGACGTTCAAGCAGAACACGAGACCGGCACGTCGCGCGAGCTCGCGCGCGGTCTCGTGAAACGGGTTGCCGTCGATCTTCGCGAGACGGACGCCGGGATCCTCGAGGAAGCGCATCCCGTGAGTCGCCGTGATCGTCGGCTCGCCGGCGCAGCCGATCGCGACGGTCTTCCGTCCGCCCGAGTACCCCGCGTAGTGGTGGGGCTCGACGACGCCGGTGGCCACCACGACGGCGGCGTCCTTGATCAGCCTCTGCGTGTAGCCGGGCACGCCGTACGGCGGCACGCGGCCCAGGTCGGCCCACATCGCCGGATCGCGACCGTCGGAGTCGACGACGCGAACTCGATCGACGACCGCGCCGAGCTTCTCCCGCTTCTCGGCGTCCGTCGTCGCGCGATGCAGGCCGACCGCGACCATCACGACGATGCGCTCGTCGGGGATCCCCCCGGCGTTGAGCTCGTCGAGGAGCGGCGGAACGAGGATCGCGTCGGGGCACGCGCGCGTGAGATCGGTCACCGCGATCACGGCATCCGCCTCACCTCGCCGGGCGGCTGCAGACGCGAGATCGCGCAAGCGTGGTGTGGCCGCCGCGACGCGGCGGCGCGTCTCCAGATCGAGGTCGGCGATGGGCGAAGCCGAGGCCGACTCCACGGCGTCGAGGTCGAACCAGGGCTGCACCATGAAGTCGAGCTCGCCGTCGCCGTAAGGCACGCTGAGATAGCGCGGTCCGTCGGGCACGGCTAGAGACTAGCCGCGCCGGGCGTCAGATCAGACCGAGCAGGCGAAGGACGACGAGGATCACGACGAGCACGAGCAGGATGTGGATCCAGTTCCCGCCGAGACCACCGGTGCTGACCGACGGTCCCGTCGCGTAGAAGCGGCCCCGGCCGAAATACCCGAGGAGCCAGAGAATGACGAGGACGATGATGATGAGCTCGATCAATCCCACGTGAGCACCTCCTTCGCGGACTGGGTAAGCACGGCGGATGCCGTGCGCGCGACGAGCAAGAAGCTCTCCAAGCACGCGGCCCTGGCACGCTACTTGAGCGGCCTTCCGGACGCCGACCTCCAGATCGCCGCCCGGCTTTTCGCGGGCGCGCCCTTCCCCCGGCGCGACGAGCGCGTCCTTTCCGTGGGGTGGAGCGCCCTTTCCGATGCGCTCCTCGAGCGGTCGAAGCGGAGCGGAGCGGACATGGCCGCGTCGTACCAGCGGCACGCCGACCTGGGCGACGTCGCGGCCGAGCTGATGGGCGGGGCCGAAACCTCGGGAGAGCGCCTTTCGCTCGCCGACGTCGCCCAGACGTTCGACGCGATCGCGGCGGCGCGCGGTGTCGCCCCCAAGCGCGACCTGCTCCGCGCGGTCCTCGCTCGCGCGACGGCCGACGAAGCGCGCTACCTGGTGAAGATCGTGAGCGGCGAGACGCGCATCGGCCTACGCGAGGGCCTGCTCGAGGAGGCGATCGCGCGCGCGTTCGAGCGCGACCGCGAGGCGGTCGGCCGCGCGAACATGCTGACCGGCGATATCGGCGAGACCGCGTTGCGCGCGCGGCACGGGACGTTGGCCGAGCCGACCCTCGCGCACTTCCTGCCCATCGGGATGATGCTGGCGACGCCGGTCCTCCAGCTCGAGGAAGTCGCGAAGCGTTTCCCGCCGCCGTACGTCGTCGAGGACAAGTACGACGGCATCCGCGCGCAGGTGCACAAGACGGACGGCCGCGTGGAGCTCTACTCGCGGACCTTCGACCGGATCACGTCGCGCTATCCAGAGCTCGTGCCGCCGCTCCTCGCGATCCCGGGGACGTTCGTTATGGACGGCGAGGTCCTCGCGTTCGCGGAGGGCAAGGCGATCCCGTTCACTGATTTCCAGACCCGCCTCGGGCGCAAGAACGTCGCCGACGAGCTCCGCACGAAGCTGCCGTCGAGCCTCGTGGCGTTCGACATCCTCGAGCGCGACGGTCGCGCTCTCCTCGACGTCCCGCTCGACGAGCGTCAGGAGATCCTCCGCGCGCTGCCGCTCGTGCCACCGCTCGTCTTCGCGCAGCGGCAGCGGATCGACGCCGCGGGTGAGCAGCTCACCGCGCGGCTCGAGGCCGAGTTCACCGCGGCGCGCGAGCGCGGCAACGAGGGCCTCATGGTCAAGGATCCGCGCTCTCCGTACCGGCCCGGCCGACGCGGCATGGAGTGGCTGAAGGTGAAGCGGCCGCTGCGGACTCTCGACGTCGTCGTCACCGCGGTCGAATGGGGCCACGGCAAGCGGCGCGGCGTGCTCTCCGACTACACGTTCGCGATCCGCGATGGCGAGAGGCTTCTGAACATCGGCAAGGCGTACTCGGGTCTGACGGACAAGGAGATCGCGGAGATGACGAAGTACTTCCTCGAGCACACCATCCAGGATTACGGCCGCGTGCGCACGGTCGTTCCTGACACCGTCATCGAGGTCGCGTTCGACCAGATCCAGCCCAGCGATCGGCACGAGTCCGGATACGCGATGCGCTTCCCGCGCATCGCGCGGCTTCGTCCCGACAAGCCCGTGACGGAGATCGACACGCTCGAGACCGTGAAGCAGATCGCCGGCAGGTAACCCTGTTCAGCGGTCGGCCGACTCGCCACAATCGCGTCTGCTGTGACCGACGAGACTCGCGAGGTCGAACGGCGGCGGATCACCGGCCGGCGCCGCGAGGATGCGGCCCTCGACCAGGCCACGTTCGCCGAGGCGTTCGTCGCCCTCACCGACGGCATCGTGCTGAGCGACCTCGACGGGCACGTCCAGAGCGCGAACCCGGCGGCCTTTCGGATCCTGGGTGAGGACACGCTCGTCGGCGCGAAGTTCGAGGACCTGCTCCTCGTCTCGGGCGCCAC
>DATBKH010000097.1:0-7504 GCA_036555955.1 Candidatus Limnocylindria bacterium
TCGGCGTCGTCGGTCTGGGCGTCGACGACGAAGGACGCGTGCTTCTCGCACGCCATCGCTTCGGCGCGCCGCAGTGGCGCTTCCTCGGCGGGTTCCTCGCGCCGCGCGAGCGGCTGGAGGACGCCCTCGCCCGTGAGGTCCGCGAGGAGACCGGCCTCGACATCGAGGTCGGTCCGATTCTCGAGGCGAACCAGGGCTATCGCTGGAAGCGCGTCGAGCTGGTCTACGCGTACCGGCCGCGGGGCGGCGTCGAGCGTCTCTCCAGCGAGGTGATCGAGCTGCGGGCGTTCGATCCGGCGGACCTGCCCGAGGTGCGCGCGGACCAGCGCGGCATCATCGAACGGCGCGCGAGGCAGGCCGCGGAGTGGGCACGCGCACGGCGATGAGGCGGGTCGTCGTGGCCGCCGCCCTCGTCGCGATAGCGGGCTGGCTCCTCGTCCCCGCGGCGCGCGCGTTCACGCTGGTCGCCGGCCGTCAGAGCGACCCGGTGCCACCGGCCGACCTCGTCATGGAGGAGGTGCGCTTCGAGGCGGCGCCCGACACGGCTCCGTCCGCGGTGGCGGCGGTCCCGCTCGCCGCATGGACCGTGCACGCGGCGCACGGCGCTCCGGCGGTCGTCCTGGTCCACGGCTTCAAGACCTCACGCGAGGAGATGGTCCCCTGGGCGCGGTTCCTCCACGACGCCGGATACAACGTCGCGCTCCTCGACACGCGGGGCTGCGGTCGGAGCGGCGGCGCGTTCGTCGGTCTCGGCGCGACCGAGCCGCGCGACATCTCCCTCGCCGCCGAAATGGCGCGCGATCAGTTCGGCACGACGAAGGTCGCGGTCCTCGGCATCTCCCTCGGCGCGGGTGCCGCGATCCTCGCCGCCGCGCAGGATCCGGCCATCACGGCGGTCGTCGCGGACAGCGCCTGGACCGATCAGGACTTCCAGCTGTCGCGGCTCGGCTCGCTCGCCGTCGGCCCGTTCCGGATCCCGCTTCCGCCCTACGGCGTCGCTGCGGTCGACGCGCTGGTGGGCGCGCGGGTCGAGGACGCGCGGCCGATCGACGCGATCGCCCGGATCGCGCCGCGGCCCGTTCTGCTCATTCACTCGGCCGACGACGAGAACGCGACGACGCCGCCCGCCGGGGCGCAGCGGCTCTTCGCGGCGGCAGCGGAGCCGAAGGAGCTGTGGCTCGCGCCGCGCGGCGGACACGTGGGCGCCATCGACGCGTTCCCCGAGGAGTACCGCTCGCGCGTCCTCGCGTTCCTCGGACGCGCGCTTTCCTAGATCACGTTCGCGGTCGATCGGCTCCGAGCGCCGTGACGATCTGCTGAATGTGGCCGAAGTGCTCGAATTCGTGCTCGAGGATCCGCCGCATGACTTTGCGCGTCGTCCAGCGACGGCCCATCACTTTGTGATCGAGCGCGGTGTCGGCCGGCTCCATCACGGTGAATCGCTGGAACGCCATCCGGTGGACGGCCTGCAGCGTGTTGAACGGATCGGTCGGCCAGCTCTCGAGCTTCGACAGGAGGTCGGCCTCGGTCAGCATGATGTGCTCGAGGGCCTCGCGAACGCTCCACAGGTCGTCGTTCGGCTTTCGCTCGAGGTCGGCCGGCGAGAGGCCGCGGACCAGCGAGAGGAGCGCCGAACGCGAGGCTTCGAATTGGTGCAGGAAGTCGCGAAGCTCGTGCTCCTCGAGGGCACCGACGTCCTCGGGAACGATCCGGTCGGGCGGGATGTCTTTCACGTCGAACTGGTCCGGATCGAGATCCTTCCAGTGCTCGATCGAGACGCCGCGCGCGTCGAGGAGCTCGAGGTACGCGCGAAAGGCGCGGCGCGCGTTCGCGATCGCCTCGTCCCGTGTCTTGCCGGAGCCGACGCAGCCGCGGAGGACCGGCACGTGCGCGAGGAAGTAGCTGCCCTCGCCCTGCGCGTAGATCGTCGCCTTCGCGCTCAGGCGCGGACCCACACCTTCTGCGCGCAATCCGCGCGGATGGTGCGCTCGTGCCCGTCGACGCGAACGCGGATGGGCTCCCCGTGGCGCAGCTCGACGACGCTCATCTCCACCCCCGGCTTCACGCCCTGCGAATCGAGGTACTCGAGGAATCCGGGTTCGTGCTCGTACTGATCGGGGATGCGCTCGACGGTCGCGGTCGTACCCGCGGCCACGCGCTCGAGCGGCTTCGTCGGGAGCGGAGTGACGCCGGGCATCGGATTGCCATGGGGACAGGTCTGCGGATCGCCGAGCACCTTGATGATCCGCTCTTCCATCTCCTTGGACATCGCGTGCTCGAGCCGCTCGGCCTCCTCGTGGGTCTTCCACCATTCGAACCCGAGGACCTCGACGAGGAACCGCTCGGCGAGACGGTGACGCCTGACGATCGAGTTCGCCTGGCCCTGCCCCGCCCTGGTCAGATGCACTTCCTTACGCCCGTCGAGCGACACGAGCCCTTCGCGCTCGAGCCGATGCACCATTTCCGAGACCGCGGCCGCCGAGAATCCGAGGAATTCGGCCAGGCGTGCCGAGACGACGTGGCCGCTCTCGTCGGCGAGCGTGTAGATGGCCTGCAGATACTCCTCGACCGCGGTGGAAGCCATTCTTGACCCAATTCGTCGGAATTTGTTAGGTTGACCTAAGTCGAGCTCGGGCAGGAAGTGCGCCCGAAAACCGAGTATCGCACCGAGGGGAGTCGATGTCCGCCGCTGATCTCTCCGCGCTCGTCATCGCGATGCGGGAGGGCATCGAGATGGCGCTCATCGTCGGGATCGTTCTCGCGTATCTCACGCAGGTTGGCGCACGTTCGGCGCATCGCTGGGTCTGGCTCGGCGTCGGCAGCGCCGCGCTCGTCAGCCTCGGAGTGCTCGCCCTCCTGAACGCGCTCGACGCGGAGTTCGAGGGCCAGACCGAGCAGCTTTTCGAGGGCACGATGATGGTGCTCGCCGCCATCTTCCTGACGTGGATGATCATCTGGATGCTTCGCAACGCGCGACACCTGCGCGGCGAGCTCCAGCGCTCGGTCCAGGGCGTGCTCGACCGCGGCGGGATGGCGTGGGGGATCTTCCTGCTGGCGTTCTTCGCGGTGGCGCGCGAGGGCGTCGAGCTCGCGCTCCTGCTCTTCGCCGCGCCGGGAGAGGGAAAGCTGCTGGGCAGCATCGCCGGTTTGGCCATCGCCGCGGGCGTCGGCGTCCTCATCTACGCGTTCGGCCGGCGCATCGACCTCCGGACGTTCTTCAGGGTGACGACGATCATCCTGCTGCTCTTCGCGGCCGGCCTGGTCGCGCATGCCGCGCACGAGTTCGCGGAGGCGGGTCTGCTCGCCGCGGTCGAAGGACCGAAGCTCTGGAGCACGCAGGCGGTGCTTCCCGATGATGAAGGCGTCGGCGCGATCCTCCGAGCGCTCATCGGCTATCAAGATGAGCCGACGGTGATCGAAGTCGTCGCGTGGTTGGGCTACTTCGTGGTCGTATGGATCCTCTCGCGCACGAGAATGGCGACCGCTCCGATAGCCGCCAAGGCGTCGCGGACGGCCTGAGCGCGGTCTGAGCCGATACACTCGCCTCTCCTCCGCGTAATGCGCGATGAGAGAGGGATCAGTGTTCTCACGGCAGATCGGCATCGACCTGGGCACGGCCAACGTCATCGTGTACGTCCGCGGCAAGGGCATCGTCCTCACCGAGCCTTCCGTCGTCGCGCTCGCGAAGGAAGACGGCTCGAATCGTCCGCGCATCGTGGCGGTGGGTGAGGAGGCGCGCCTCATGCTCGGGCGCACGCCCGGATCGATCACCGCGCTCCGACCGATGCGCGACGGCGTGATCGCCGATTACGTCATCACCGAGTACATGCTCCGGTACTTCATCAACAAGACGTGCGGCCAGGTCCGCATCTTCCAGCCCGAGCTCATGATCTGCGTCCCGTCCGGCGTGACGAGCGTCGAGCGCCGCGCGGTCTGGAATGCGGCCTTGCGCGCTGGCGCGCGTACCGCGTACCTCATCGAAGAGCCGAAGGCGGCGGCGATCGGCGCCAACATCCCGATCTCCGGACCGTCGGGCAACCTCATCATCGACATCGGCGGCGGCACCGCCGAGATCGCGGTCATCTCGCTCGGCGACATCGTCGTCTCGCGCAGCGTGCGTGCCGCCGGCAACAAGCTCGACGAGGCGATCGCGAGCTTCGTGCGGAAGCGCTACAACCTCATGATCGGCGAGCGCACCGCGGAGGATGTGAAGATCCAGATCGGGTCCGCACTGCCGATGGATCCCGAGCTGACCATGGAGGTCCGCGGTCGTGACCTCATCGCGGGGCTGCCGCGCACGATCACGATCGGGTCCAACGAGATCACCGAGGCGATGGATCCGGTGCTGCAGCAGATCGTCGCCGCGGTGAAGAGCATCCTCGAGGAGACGCCTCCCGAGCTCGCCTCCGACGTCATCGACAAGGGCATGGTCCTCTCAGGCGGCGGCGCGCTGCTGCGGAACATGGACAAGCTCCTCACGCAGGTGACCGGCGTCGCGTGCTACGTCGCGGAGAACCCGCTCTATTGCGTCGCCAAAGGCACCGGCCTCGCCCTCGAGCACCTCGACTTCTTCCGCAGAAGCCTCGTCGCCGTCCACTAAGCGGACCGGTACTGAGCGTTGGCGCGGGCGCGCGTCGACATCCTCGGTGTGGAGTTCGACCGGCTCGATCTCGCCGCGGCCGCGGAACGCATCATCGAGCGACACGCCGAAGGCCGCCGCACCTTCGTCGTGACCGGCAATCCCGAGTTCGTCATGCTCGCGCGGCGCGACGCCCAGGTCGCCGCGATCGCGAGGTCGGCCGATCTCGTCGTCGCCGACGGGACGGGCATCGTCGTGGCGTCGCGCATCCTCCGCGACCCGCTGCCCGGCCGCGTCCCGGGACGGCTGCTCGTCCCGGCGGTGCTGCAGCTCTTGAGCGGCCCCGTCTTCCTGCTGGGAGCCGGAGCCGGCGTGGCGGAAGAAGCTGCGGCCGCGCTACGCCGGCGCATCCCCTCGGTCGCCATCGCCGGGACCTTCGCGGGTTCGCCCGCGGCGGAGAACGACGCGGAGATCCGAGCACGCATCACCGCCAGCGACGCGCGCGTGCTCCTGGTCGCCTACGGCATGCCGGCGCAGGAGCGCTGGATCGCGCGCAACCTCGCTCAGCTCCCGTCGGTGCGGACGGCGATCGGCGTCGGCGGCGTCTTCGATCAGCTCTCGGGCCGCGTGCGCCTGCCACCGCGCGGGGTGCACGCGATCGGTCTCGAGTGGCTGTGGCGGCTCGCGTTCGAGCCGCGCCGCTGGAGGCGTCAGCGCGTGCTTCCGGTCTTCGCGCTCCTCGTCGCGCGACAGCGCATCCTCGGTCGATGAGGATCGCGCTCGCGCACGAGTACTTCGTCGCGCATGGCGGCGCCGAGCGCGTCGTGGAGACGCTGCACGGCATGTGGCCGGATGCGCCGGTGTACACGTTCTTCCACGATCGCCGCCGCTACGGCGATCTGCCCGGATGGACGCTGCGCACGAGCTACCTGCAGCGGCTCCTGCTCGGTGAGAGCCATCGGCTGCTGCTTCCGCTTTATCCGAACGCCGCGCGGGCGCTGCGCGTGCCGCCCGAGACCGACCTCGCGCTCATCTCGACGAGCGCCTTCATCAAAGGGATCGGGCTCGCCGACCGGACCGTGGCCGTCGCGTACTGCCATTCGCCGACGCGCTACCTGTTCGACTGGAGCGAGCGGTATCTCGAGGAAGAGGTGCCCGCCCCGCTCGTCCCGCTCATGCGGGACCTGCTCGGACGGCTGCGCGAGGACGACATCCGCTTCGCGCGCCGCATCGACGGCTGGATCGCGAACTCGAACGCGGTCCGCGACCGCATCACGCGCTACTACGGCGTTGGGCGTGACGGTATCGCGGTGGTCCATCCGCCGATCGACGTCGACTCGTTCGCCGCGGCCGACGAGCGTGGCGACTTCTGGCTCTTCGTCGGACGGCTGTCCGCGTACAAGCGCGCGGATGTCGCGGTGCGCGCTTTCAACGAGATCGGCATGCGTCTGCTCGTCGTCGGGGAAGGTCGAGAGCGCGGCGCCCTCGAGCAGGCCGCGAACGAGAACGTGGTCTTCACCGGCCGCGCGGACGATGCGACGCTGCGGTCGCTCCTCGCCTCGGCGCGCGGTCTCGTCTTCCCCGCCGAGGACGACTTCGGCATGGTGTGCGTCGAGGCGCTCGCATCTGGCGCGCCGGTCGTCGCGCTCGCCGCGGGCGGGGTCTTCGACATCGTTCGCGACGGCCAGGAGGGCGTTCTCGTCGATGCGCCTGAGCCGCGCGCGTTCGCCGAAGGCGTGCTCCGCGTCGAGCGCGCGCGGTTCGAACCGAAAGCGCTTCGCGACTCGGCGCGCCGCTTCGATGTGTCACGATTCCAAGAGCGCGTGCGCGCCATCGTCGACGATGCGTACGCGAAAGGAAGACCCTGATAAGCATCGAGACGAGGCGCCTGCGTGTCGACATGCACACGCATTCCGAGGCATCGCCGGACAGCCGCACGCCGCTCACGGAGCAGGCACGGGCGACGCGCGCCGCGGGGATCGACGTCATCTGCGCGACCGACCACAACACGATCGAGGGCGCTCTCCGCTTGCGCGAGCTCGCCGACGGATTCCGCGTCGTCATCGGCGAAGAGATCAGCACGCGTGATGGAGAACTGATCGGTCTCTTCATGGAGCGGGCGATCCCCCGCGATCTTTCCGGAGAGGAGACGATCGCGCGCATCCACGATCAGGGTGGGCTCGCCATCGTGCCGCATCCGTTCAGCGTCAACCGGCGCTACCACATGCGCCGGGCGTCGCTCGACCGGCTGCGGCCGCGGATCGACGCGCTCGAGGTCTTCAACGCGCGGGAGGCGATCTTCCTCAACAACCGCTCCGCGCAGGCCTACGCCCGCGAGCATTCGCTGCCGGGCACCGCGGGCAGCGACGCGCACCGCTCGTCCGAGATCGGCCGCGCGTACGTGGAGATGCCCGACTTCAGCGACGCCGCCGAGTTCCTCGAAGCGCTTCGCGCAGGCGTGGTGCGGGGACGCCTTTCGGGCACGGGCGTGCACGCGTTCACGCGCTACGACCGCTTCCGGAAGTGGCTGGGACGAAAGAGCTCGAGCGCGACCCGCTGAACGACCGGCCCCGCGGGGACCGCGCCGCCGTCCGGGGGGTGCCGGTCCACGTCGAGGACCCGACGATCGAGCAGCTCGCCGAGGCGGCGGAGCGCACCGACGAGCTCGCCGTCCGACGCCAGCTGTTCGGCTGGCGCGAGCTCATCTCGACCCTCATCCCGATCGCGCTCATCGCCTACTTCGCGCGCAACGTCGACTGGTCGCAGGCGTTCGCCACGCTGTCGCGCGCACAGCCGCTCTACGTGCTGGCTGCGCTCGTCGTCTACTACCTTTCGTTCCCCGTCCGTGCGATCCGCTGGGCGCGGCTGCTTCGCGAGGGTGGCACGGACATCGCCGGCCGCGAGCTGCTGCGCATCCTGCTGCTC
>DATBKH010000098.1:0-6521 GCA_036555955.1 Candidatus Limnocylindria bacterium
TACTCTCCGGCAACCGCAACTTCGAGGGCCGGATCCACCCGCTCGTGAAGTCGAGCTATCTCGCGTCACCGCCGCTCGTCGTCGCGTACGCACTCGCCGGGACGGTGCACATCGACCTGCAGGATCAGCCTCTCGGCGACGGAAAGGACGGCAAGCCGGTCTTCCTCAAGGACATCTGGCCGTCGCCCGACGAGGTGAACGAGGTGATCGGCCGGTCGATCACGCAGGACATGTTCCGCGAGGAGTACGGGCGCATCTTCGACGGGGACCGCTTCTGGAAGACGATGCCGTCGCCGACGGGGATGCTGTACGACTGGGACGCGAAGTCGACGTACGTCGCCGAGCCGCCGTTCTTCCAAGACTTCTCGCCGACGCCGCCCTCGCGCATCCCGGACATCGTCGGGGCACGCGCGCTGCTCAGCGTCGGCGATTCAGTGACGACGGACCACATCTCGCCCGCGGGCGCGATCCCCGCGGCAAGCCCGGCGGGCCAGTACCTGGTGTCGAAGGGCGTGAAACCGGTCGACTTCAACCAGTACGGGACACGTCGCGGCAACCACGAGGTGCTCATCCGCGGGACGTTCGCAAACCTCCGGCTTCGCAACAAGCTCGCCGACAAGGAGGGCTGGTGGACGCGCCACTTCCCGTCGGGCGATGAGATGACGATCTACGACGCCGCGATGCGCTACCAGAAGGAGGGCGTCCCGCTCGTCGTGTTCGCGGGCAAGGAATACGGGTCCGGAAGCTCACGGGACTGGGCCGCGAAGGGCCCGAATCTCATGGGCGTGCGCGCGGCCATCGCCGAGTCGTTCGAGCGGATCCACCGCTCGAATCTGGTGATGATGGGGATCCTCCCGCTCGAGTTCATGCCGGGGGAGACGCTGACGTCGCTCGGGCTGACGGGTCAGGAGTCGTACACGGTCCGCGGACTCGACCGTCTCGCGCCGCGCGCGAAGCTCACGGTCGACGCGCTGGCGGCCGATGGGACGACGAGGTCGTTCACGGTGCTGGCGCGGGTCGACGATCCGACCGATGTCGAATATGTGCGACATGGCGGCATCCTCCATCAGGTCCTCCGGGAGCGCCTCGCGAGCTAGCGTTCCAACGGCGTCTCAGGTTCACCGTCCCGGTCCACCTGGGGGAGTCCACGCGGCTCCCTTCGTACCTACGATCGTCTCGTGTTCGGCGACTTCCCCATTCGCGGTCTGCTGATCGTCGCGGCCATCGGCGTCCTCGGCACCCTCGGGTTCAGCGCCATCTCGAATGGGCTTGCCGACGGTCAACCCGCGGCTCCGCTCGCGAGGGCTTCGAGTCCGCCGAGCCCGCGGTCAACGGCAACGGCGACCGCGACGCCCGCGCCCCCGCTGAAGACCGCCGCCCCGAGCGCGACGCTTCGCCCGACCGACCCGCCCGCTCTCCAACCGGGTGAGTGGTTCTGGGTGACGGACATCAGCGGCACGGGCGACGCGGTGCAGTCCCAGAACATCGCGGTCTCGGTCACGAGCGCGCGGTTCGGGCAGCTCACCGCGTACACGCTCAGCGACGCGACCTGCGTCGCCACGGGCAGATATCCCTCCGGCGCGCCGATCGCGGCGAACGGGCTCGGGCAGGCCACCGCGGATTCGTCCGGGGTGGTCCGGTGGACCTTCTTCGGATCGCCCGCCGAGCGGGGACGCGCGTCGTACCAGTTCACCTGCTCGAAGGGATCGAACCTGCGGACGCTGCAGGTCCTCTTCGACATTCCCTAGCTGTCGGAGCCGACCGCGGGCGTCGGCAGACCATCGGAGCGGGCAGAACGACGAGGTGGCCCAGGGCGCGCCCTTCCCCATGCTGCCGACGCGCGCGGTTCATGAGCCAGTACTCGGAGCGCCTCCTCCAGGTTCGCGAGAGCCGGCCGAACGTTGCGTGATTGACGTTCGGGCCGGGCGCGAGGGAACCATTTAGCGTCTCTGGCTGTGCCCGATGCACACCTTTTCTCTCCGGAGCGGCTCTTCGACTTCAGCGTGAGGGTCTTCGAGAGCCTCGGTGTTCCCGAGGCCGACGCTCGCACGGCCGCGACCGTCCTGCAGGCCGCCGACCTCCGTGGGATCGATTCGCACGGGGTCGCGCGGCTTCACACGTACTTCGACATGGTGCGAGCCGGAAAGATCGATCCGCGGGCCAGGGTCACCATCGTCCGTGAGTCGCCCAGCACCGCGACGGTGGACGGAGGGAACGGGCTCGGCCTGATCGTCGGGCCGAAGGCCAACGAGATCGCGATGAACAAGGCCGCCGACGTCGGCAGTGGCTGGGTCAGCGTCCGCAACACGAACCATTACGGGATCGCGGGCTACTACGTGCTCGAGGCTCTGAAGCGGGACCTCATCGGCTGGTCCATGACCAATTCCACCAAGATCGTCGCGCCGCTCTGGGGCGCCGAGCGAATGCTCGGAACGAATCCGATCGCGATCGCGTTCCCGGGCCTCGCGGAACCGCCGGTCGTCATCGACATGGCGACCTCCGCGGTCGCGTTCGGGAAGATCGAGATCGCCAAGCGAACCGGGAAGACGATGCCGGAAGGCTGGGCCATCGATCGGGACGGAGCGCCGACGACGGACCCGGACGCGATGATCGACGGCGGCGCGCAGCTACCTCTCGGCTCGGATCGCGAGCATGGCGGTCACAAGGGATACGCGCTCGCGATGATGGTCGACGTGCTCGCCGCGGTCCTCTCGGGCGCGAACTGGGGCCCGTTCGCCGTCCCATTCATGCTGCGCCAGGAGATCCCCGCGCGTTCGGTCGGTAAGGGCATCGGGCACTTCTTCGGAGCGCTCCGGATCGACGCCTTCATCGAGCCGGCGGAGTTCAAGCGTCAGATCGACGACATGGTCCGCACGCTACGCAAGACGAGGCCCGCCCCGGGGACCGACGGTCCGCTCATACCGGGGGATCCGGAGCGCGCGGCCGAAGCCCTCCGGCGCCGCACGGGTATCCCGCTCGTGGCCGCGGTCATCGATGACCTCCGCGACATCGCACGCCAGACGGGCATCGCCTTCGACTGAGGTCGCGACGGACTCGTACTGAGCGAGAGCGCGGCGGCGAGACTATGCGCCGAGCGCTGGCTCGGCTCCGGCGTGTTCCGCCGGTATCGCGACGAAGGTGAGCGCGGCGGCGATGACGGTGAGCACGATCGCGGCGGCGAACGTCCACTCGACCGAAGCGGCCGCGGTGGCGCCGCCGATCGCCGAGCCCACGGGGAAGCCGATGAAGTTCAGCGACATCGACACGGCGAACGCGCGCCCGAGCCACGCCGGATCGGTGCGGCGCTGGCGCAGCGTGAAGAGAACGACGTCGAACGGCCCCGCGGCCAGACCGGTGAAGATCATCACGAGCGCGACCGCGAACAGATTCGGCGCGAAGATGAGCCCGAGGTACCCGACGGCCATCGCGAGCATCGCGCCGGCGAGGAGCGGCCGCTCACGGCCTTCGGTCCCGACGCGGCCCACGAACAGAACGGAGATCGCGGCGGTCACCCCCGACAGCGCGAACATCTGACCGACCTGCACCGCGCCGCCGCCGAGGCGCGACAGGATGAGCACGGGCAGCCCGATGTAGAAGAGCCCGTTCGCCATGTTGTTCGTCGAGATCGAGAGCGCCAGGCCACGCAGCGTCGGGTGCTTCGCGACGTAGACGAGTCCCGCCCAGGCGTCGGCGAGAAGACCGCCGTGCGGCACCGCGCCGAGCGGATCGCGGACGCCGACGGTGATCGCGGCGGCCACGACGTACATCGCCGAGGTGACGGCGAGCGCCCACATGCTGCCGACCGTCGCCACCAACACACCAGCGACCGCCGGCCCGAAGATGCTCGAGACGACGTAGCCGTTGCTGTCGATCGCGTTCGCGCGCTCCCACATCTGCCGCGGGACGAGCAGCGGGAACAGCGTCCGCACGCCGGTCTGCGAGAGCGGGAACGTGAGCGAGCTGATCGTGACGATGGCGAGCAGGCTCGGCTCCGCCAGCAGATCGAGCGCGCCGAGCGCCACGATGAGCGCGAGCGCGATCGCGGCAACGATGTAGTCGAGGACCATGAGCTTCGTACGGCCGTGGCGGTCGAGCAGCGCCCCCGCGATGGGGCTCACGAGCAGGCCGGGGGCGAGCGCCAGGAACGTCACGAGGCCGGCAAGCCCGGGCGACTGAAAGCGCTCGAGCGCGAAGAGGACGAGGACGAGCTGCACCATCGTGCTCGCCGTCCGCGCCAGCATCATGCTGACGACGAGCCGCGGAAATCCCGGGATCTGGAAGAGGCGCCGGTAGCTCGGCGGCGCCTCAGCGATGAGCTCGGCTACGTCGCGACTCTATCGAAGTCCGACGAACGTAGCCTGAGACGCACTCGCTACGGAGTGATCGCGTCCTCGATCCCGCGGGCGATCGCGGCGGGGTCGTACGAGCGTCGCACCCATTGGCGATAGATCCCCAGGCCGAGTGCGGCGAGCACCTGGTCTTTCACGCTGTCGCGGTAGCGGGCTCGCTCGCTCCGGTGCGAGCGATCGTCGAGCTCGACGGCGAGCACAGGCTTCAGGGTCTGCGCGTCGCAGAGGACGAAGTCGACATGCTTGCGCGAGACGTGGTTGAAGGCGACCGCGTCGCTCCAGGCGTCGAGTCCCATACAAAGGTCGAGAAGCCTGACCTTCGGAAACACCAGGTAACGCTTGCCGGCGGCGAGCTGCAGCGCGGTGAAGAACGCCCGCTCG
Organism: Candidatus Limnocylindria bacterium; assembly: GCA_036555955.1. Taxonomy (GTDB): domain Bacteria; phylum Chloroflexota; class Limnocylindria; order P2-11E; family P2-11E; genus 3-1-20CM-2-70-9. The sequence continues at coordinate 4,731 of DATBKH010000098.1, forward strand.
GTCGGGGACAGCAGCGAGCCGATGAGCTTGTAGGGGAAGAAATCCGGGTCGTCGGCGGCGAGTGCCATCACGCCGACAGTACGAAGCGGCCACACGTTCGCGAAAGGCCTGTGCGAACGCTATTCGGTATCGGGAGCGATGCGACTCAGTGTGCTGGTCGCTCGGTCGTTCGTGTGACGGTTTTAGCGACGACGCGCGACACGACGGCGTCGATCCACTGCGCGATCGCGTCGGGCTCGTAGCTCAGCTGCGCGCGAGGGCGGATGAGCGCGACACCGATCGCACGAAACACCTCGTCGATGATCGACTCGCGCACAGAGCGTTCGCGCACGAGGTGCCGCGCATCGTCGAGGTCGATGGCGACGACAGGAGCAAGCGTCGCTCGATCGCACAAGACGAAGTCGACCCGCTCGCTCAGGATCTTCGCCGGGTAGCGCGGTGTCACGCGAGCCATCGCGCAGACCTCGGCGAGGCTCGTCTTCGAGCGGATGGCAAAGCGCGTCCCGGCCGCGGCCTTCAGCGCCGTCGCGAATGCCTCGTCCGACGCGGGCAACGTCTGCTTCGCCATCGAGTCTGAAGGTACGAAGGCGCGTCGGCGTTTCCGTATCAGGACGAGAGCGTTAGGGATTCGCGATCGCGAGCCACCCCGGGGCCGGCCGCTGGAGACGCCGCGACGTGATGAGATCGGCGATGAGCGGCCACTCGATCGGCCACGCGAACCACTTCCCCACCTCGTCCTGATGGACGAGCACGGCGGCACGAACGCCGACGAGCAGGAGCTCCGCGAGCGCCTGGTCCTGATTCGCCTTCCACGGCTTGTTCCAGACCTGATCCCAGCGGGCGAGCTCGCTGGTGTGTTTGTGTCCCCCCTTGCCGTCGTCGGTGACGATGTCGCGGGCGACGACAGCCGCGACGTTCTCGAGCTTTTCGCGGACCTTCCGCAGCGCCGGCGCTCCAAGGCCGAGCTCGTTCTTCAGATCGTCGAGCTTCGACGGTCCGGCGGACCGCAGGAGCCGCAGGAGGCGCGAGCGATCGTCGCCCGCGGCGTCCGCTTCGGCGAGTGCGGTCCGCGCCAGGGGATCGACCGCGCGGATCGCGCCCTGGTGACAGAGCAGCACTTTCCCGCGATGCACCTTCAGCGCGAGAACGCCCGGCCGCAGCGCGAGCTCGCCTCCCCACGGCCATTTCGTCTTCGGCCACGAACCGAAGCCGGCGGCGCCGCGCTTGTACGGCTCCTCGTGACACGCGGCGAAAAGACTCGGCAGCGCGCAGTCCTGTGTCAGCGTGAGGACGCCGCGATCGACGAGGAAGTCCTCGGCTTCGTCGAGCGTCTCGAGCTTGCGATCCGGGGTCAAGCGGCAGTCGCGCAGGCGTTTCTGGCGGAGCTCGGCGATGAGCGTGCCGGGCGTTTTCGTCATCACGCAATCACCCGCCGCTCGAGCGAGCGCTCGCAAGACCGAGCGCGCGCCGCCGTTAGTGTCACGGGGTGCAATCCCGGGCGCGCGCATTTGCGAGGCAGCGCCTGCGCGTCATCGCCGTCATCGCACTGGCTTTCGTGCCTCTCGTCGTCATCGAGGCCGCCATCATCACCCAACAGATCCAGCTCGGGCGCGACACCATCGCCGCGGGCCGCCTCGCCCTGGCGAGGTCCGCGGCGAGCGCCTCGGACGGGTTCATCGCCGGCAACATCAGCACCCTGAGAGCGCTCGCGCAGACGCGCTCGGTGAAGGGCGCCGATGCCGACACGGTCAATGCGATCCTGAGGCCGGTCATCCAGAACGACCCCAACTG
>DATBKH010000099.1:0-13813 GCA_036555955.1 Candidatus Limnocylindria bacterium
GCTCGCGCACGAGCTCTTCGTTCGTGCTGCCATCGAACGTCGGCCGTCCCGTGAGCAGCTCGTACGCGAGCAGGCCGAGACCGTAGACGTCGGTGCGCGCCGTCACCGGACCGCCCTCGACGCGCTCGGGCGCGATGTACCGCGCGGTCCCGAGGAGCTCCTGCTCGTCGCGATCGCGAGCGGCGCGCGCGATGCCGAAGTCGGTCAGCTTCGCGGTACCCGACCGGTCGACGATGACGTTGGCCGGCTTCACATCGCAGTGCACCACGCCGGCGGCGTGCGCCGCGTCGAGGGCCGCCGCGACCTGTGTCACCAGGCGCGAGACCTCGTGCGGCGGCAGCGGCCCGCGATCGGCGACGATGTCGCGCAGCGTCTTCCCCGAGACGAGCTCCATGACCATGAAGGCCTCCGCGCCGTCGCGGCCTTCGTCGAAGACCGTGACGACGTTCGGATGCACGACGGCCGCGGCGCGGCGCGCTTCGTCGGCAAAGCGCGCGCGGAAGGCATCGTCCGCGTCGGCGCCGAGCAGCTTGATGGCGACGTCGCGGTCGAGCTTCTCGTCGCGCGCGCGCCAGACCTCGCCCGCTCCGCCCTCGTCGATCCGCTCGACGAGGCGGTACCGGCTCGCGAGGAGCCGCTCCGCTCTTGGCGTGCGCGCCGGGTCCGTCTTCTCGGTCGCCATCCTTTCGTTATGCCCGCAACTTGTGTGCTAGGCCAGCTCGACGAGAGCGGCGAGCGCCTCTTCATAGGTCCGGTCGCTGCCGAGGATCGCGAGCTCTTCGCCGATGAGCTCGACGATGGCCGGCGAGGGCAGCGGCATCGTGCGCTCCCAGCGAGCTTGACCCGACAAGAGCACGGTCGCCGTCTGGTGATGCGGATCGGGCTGCCGCTTCACGACGAACTCCGCGGCCTCCGTCCCGCCGGCCTGCATGCGGATGCCGGAGAGGTCGCCCTCTTCGAGGCCGCGCTCGAAACGCGGCCGGACACGCACCATGATGCGAGCCCCGTCGCGCCGCGCGATCGCGAAGAGCAGGCCACCCGCTTCCGACGGAGCGAGCGCCTCGAGCGGTCTCCAACCCAGACGCGAGGCGAGCCATCCCACGAAGAGCAGCGCCTGCGATGGATGGATGTCGCGTCCGTCCATATCGACCGCGAAACCCACGCGCAGCCCGGTGATGCCGTCGAGGAAGCTTCGCCAGGCCGGCACGTCGAAGAACGCGGTGACGATCTCTCGCCACGGCGTGAGCCGAGTCCAGTTGAGATCGGTGAGACCGAATCTGCCGCGCGCCGTCTCCGAGATGCGGGCCATGACGGGCAGCGTCAGCTCCGGCCGCGCGAAGTCGGCGGAGTCGACGACGAGGCGATCGGTGAGCCGCAGCAGTCCCTCGAACGACGGAGATCCGAGCGGTGGCGTCCCCGTCCACCACAGGAACACGGGCAGGTCTGGAACGAGCAGCGGGATGATCGCGGACGCGAGCCGATCCTCGACGTTGCCCTTCGCGCGCACGAGGATCTGCTCGTAGCAGACCTGGCGCGCGCGGTCCGCCACGGGGAGCTGGCAGTACATCTCGATGTGCGCGTCCGCGCCGGGGTCGGGACGGCGGTCGGCCAGCACGACGATGGCTCGCGACGGATGCCGGAGAGCGAGGTCGGAGATGCTCTCCGCGGCGCGTCGCGCATGCTCCTCGCGATCCGCGTACACGATGAGGTTCAGTACCGACGCGCGAGCGATGGGCCGTCCGAGCTCGCGTGCGTGCGCCGTCTGCGCGCGGCGCAGGCGCGTGAGCTCGCGCTCGAGGTCGGACACGCCCGAGGCGCGCACGCCCCAGAACGCCGTGTCGACGCCTAGAGCTTGCGCCACTCGCGTCCGTCCCTCTCGATGAGCTCGTCGGCCTCGGCGGGACCGGCCGAGCCCGCCGCGTACGGCGAGGGCGGCGCCGGCGCGGCGGCCCATGCCTCGATGATCGGATCGACGAACTCCCATTGCTGGTCGACCTCGTCGCGGCGCGTGAACAGCGTCGCATCGCCGCGCAGCGCGTCCAGGATGAGCGTCTCGTACGCATCGGGCGCATCGACCATGAACGAGGCGCCGTAGTCGAAGTCCATGTTCACCGAGCGGATCCGGACACCCTGTACCGGCACCTTCGCGCCGAACTTCAGCGAGATGCCTTCGTCCGGCTGGATGCGGAGGACGAGCGCGTTCGGCTCCATGCCCGCGGACGCCTCGCGCGAGAAGAGCTGGTGCGGCGCGACGCGGAACTGGATCGCGATCTCGGTCGTCCGCTTCGGCAGGCGCTTCCCCGTGCGCACGTAGAACGGCGTGCCCTCCCAGCGCCAGTTGTCGACCCAGCACTTGAGCGCGACGTACGTCTCCGTCCGCGAGGAGGCCGACACGCCGGCCTCTTCGCGATAGCCGGCGACGGGCGCGCCCTCGATGAACCCGGCCGCGTACTGGCCGCGCGCCCCGCTCGTCGCGAGGTCCGCCGCCGTGATCGGGCGGAGGGCTCGGAGGACCTTCACCTTCTCGTCGCGGACGGCCTTGTCGTCGAACGCGGCGGGCGGCTCCATCGAAACGAGCGCGAGCAGCTGCAGAAGATGGTTCTGGACGATGTCGCGCATCGCGCCGGCCTGCTCGTAGTAGCCCGCACGCTCCTCCACACCGATGGTCTCCGCCACGGTGATCTGCACGTGATCCACGTACTGCCGGTTCCAGATCGGCTCGAAGATGCCGTTCGCGAATCGCATCACGAGGATGTTCTGGACGGTCTCCTTGCCGAGGTAGTGATCGATGCGGAAGACCTCGTCCTCGCGGAACACCGTGTGCATGACTTCGTTCAGCTCGCGCGCCGATTCGCGGTCGCGGCCGAAGGGCTTCTCGACGACGACGCGCGCCCAGCCCGTCTCGCCGCGGAGCCGGTGCCCGCCGATGGCCTTCACGATCGGCTCGTACGCGGCCGGCGGCGTCGCGAGATAGAAGAGCCGGTTCGCGTGCGTTCCGAGCGCGAAGTCGAGCTGGTCGAGAGTCCGGCGCAGCTCCTCGTAGCCGGCGTCATCCGGCGTCGCGACGAAATGCAGGTGCTCCGCGAAGCTGCGCCACACGTCCTCGTTCAGCGGCTTCGTGCGGCTGTGCTCCGCGGCCGCGGCGTGAAGCTCTTCGCGATACTCATCGTGAGTCAGCGCCTTCCGCGCCGTCCCGACGATGGAGAAGGAAGCCGGCAGGAGGCGTTGCAGCGCCAGGTTGTAGAGCGCGGGAATGAGCTTGCGCTGCGCCAGATCTCCGGATCCGCCGAAGATCACGATCGTGGAGGGCTCGGGCATGCGTGAGAGCCGCAGGCCCTCGCGAAGCGGGTTCTGGACCGTGGTGGCCAGCCCTTACTCCTGCTCTATGTCGGCGCTTCGCGCCGGAGACACGCTCATGGCTGATGGACTCGCTCGTCGCGGCGGAGCCACTCCTCGCTCGACCTCATTCCTTCTTCACCGCGTGCCCGCCGAATTGGTTGCGTAGCGCCGCCGCGACCTTCATCGCGTAGCTGTCGTCCTGGCGCGACACGAAGCGCGCGAAGAGCGAGTGCGCGATGGCGGTCATCGGAACGCCGTGGTTCACGGCCTCCACGACGGTCCAGCGTCCCTCGCCGGAGTCCTCGACCCAGCCCTTGATGCCACCGAGGTCGTTCCCGTCCTGCTCGAACGCGCGCTCGGCGAGCTCGAGCAGCCACGAGCGAACGACGCTGCCCTGCAGCCACACCGTCGAGACCTTCCGCAGATCGAGGTCGAACTCGCTCGCGTGGAGGAGCTCGAACCCCTCGCCGTACGCCTGCATCATCCCGTACTCGATGCCGTTGTGGACCATCTTCACGAAGTGGCCGGCGCCGTTCTTTCCGAAGTGCGCCCAGCCGTTCGGCGGCGCGAGCGTGTCCAGCACCGGTTTCGCGATCGCGACCGCGTCCGCGGGTCCACCGACCATCATGCAGTAGCCGTTCTCGAGACCCCAGATCCCGCCCGAGACGCCGACGTCGAGAAAGCGGAAGCCCATCGCCGAGTACTTCTCGGCGCGGCGCATCGAATCGCGGAAGTTGCTGTTCCCGCCGTCGACGAGCACGTCGCCTTTCGTCGCCGCGCGCGCGAACTCGTCCAGCGTGTGGTCAGTCGGCTCGCCGGCGGGGACCATCGCCCACAGCACCCGCGGCGGCTTCAGCTTCTTCACCATGTCGTCGATCGAGCTCGCGCCGACGGCGCCGTGCTTCGCCGCCTCCTGCACCGGCTCCGGGCTGCGGTTGCCGGCTATCACGCGGTGGCCGCCGCGCGCGAGGCGCGTGACCATGTTGCCGCCCATCCGACCGAGCCCGTAGAGACCGATCTCGCTCATCGCTCGCCTCGCTCGCTTTTCTTCTATCCGGCCTGCCGTCCGAGGATTTTGGTCCTCGTTCACGGCTCGCCGTGATGCCTGCATTGTGCGGTAGGGTTAACTCATGGCCACGATGGCCGAAACAGGCGCCAAACTCGATCTCTACCGCGATCTGGCCCGCCAACTCCGTGTCGACAGCATCCGCTGTTCCACCGCCGCCGGATCCGGTCATCCGACCTCTTCACTCTCGGCCGCGGACCTCATCGCGGTCCTTCTCGCGGGTCACCTGCGCTACGACTTCGGTCATCCCGACGACCCCGCGAACGACCATCTCATCTTCTCGAAGGGTCACGCCTCGCCGCTCGTGTACGCGATGTTCAAGGCGGCCGGCGCGATCAACGACGACGAGCTCATGACCTTCCGCAGGCTCGGAAGCCGGCTGCAGGGGCACCCGACGCCGCTCTTGCCCTGGGTGGACGTCGCGACCGGTTCGCTCGGCCAGGGCCTGCCCATCGGCGTCGGCGTCGCGCTCGCCGGCAAGCGCGTCCTCGACGCTCCGTATCACGTCTGGGTCCTCGTCGGCGACAGCGAGACCGCCGAGGGCTCCATCTGGGAAGCCTTCGACCGCGCCGGTCACGAGGGGCTGTCGAACCTCACCGCGATCATCGACGTGAACCGGCTCGGCCAGCGCGGGCCCACCGAGCTCGAGTGGGACATGGGCGCGTACGCGGCGCGGGCGCGGGCCTTCGGCCTCGATCCGATCGTGATCGATGGTCACGATCTCGCCGAGATAGACGATGCCTACGCGCGCGCGCGCGATTCCCAGCGGCCGAACGTGATCGTCGCGCGGACCGTGAAAGGCAAAGGCGTGTCCTTCCTCGAAGACAAGGAGGGCTGGCACGGGAAAGCGCTCGACGCGGAGCAGGCGAAGCAGGCACTCGCCGAGCTGGGCGAGGTCCGCTCGCGGACGTTCCCCGTCACGAAGCCCGAGCGCTGGGAGCGGCCGTCGATGCAGCGCACCGGTTCGCTCTCACTGAAGACGTACACCGAGCCGGTCGCCACGCGGAAGGCGTACGGCGAGGCGCTGGCGGCGCTGGGCGCGGCGCGAAAGGACGTGGTGGTGCTCGACGCGGAGGTATCCAACTCGACGCACGCCGAGGATTTCAAGAAGACGGCACCGGACCGGTTCTTCGAGATGTACATCGCGGAGCAGCAGATGGTCGCCGCGGCGGTCGGGATGCAGGTCGTGAAGCTCGTCCCCTTCGCCTCGACGTTCGCGGCCTTCTTCACGCGCGCGTACGACTTCATACGCATGGCCGCCATCTCACGCGCGCAGATCCGGCTCGCGGGATCGCACGCGGGAGTGTCGATCGGTGAGGACGGCCCGTCGCAGATGGGACTCGAGGACCTCGCGATGATGCGCGCGGTCCACGGCAGCACGGTGCTGTATCCGTGCGACGCGAATCAGACCGCCAAGCTCGTCGCGCAGATGGCGGACCGCTCGGGGATCACGTATCTCCGCACGACGCGCGAGAAGACCCCGATCGTCTACGACAAATCCGAGAGCTTCCCGATCGGCGGCTGCAAGGTCGTCCGCGGAGGCTCGAACAAGGACAAAGTCACGATCGTCGCGGCCGGCATCACCCTGCACGAGGCGATCAAGGCCGTCGACGTGCTCGCGCACGAGGACATCGCCGTGCGCATCATCGATCTGTACAGCGTGAAGCCGCTCGATGCGGACGCGCTCGGCGAAGCCGTGCGCGCGACCGGTGGCCGGCTCGTGGTCGTCGAAGATCACTGGGTCGAGGGCGGGATAGGGGACGCGGTCGTCGCCGCCCTCGTGGAGCAAGGCGTCCGCGACATCCAGTACCGCCACCTCGCGGTGCGCAAGATGCCGGGCTCGGGCAAGCCCGCCGAGATGCTCGACGACGCCGGCATCAGCACCGTCCACATCGTCCGGGCGGTCAAAGCACTCCTCGACTAGACCCGTCGGCGTCGCGCCGCCGGAAATCGCCGGCCACTCCATGACACCTGCGGGTCCTGTCCCCGGTTCGGGGCTGTGTCCCTCGCCGCACCCTCCCCGCTAGCCGCGTCGTTCGCTCCGCTCACTCCGCGAAGCGGGTCCCCGGGGCACCCGCGGCTCGGAACACAACCCGCTCACCCGGTGCCACCCGCAGAGTCATGTCGCCGCCGGCGATTTGCGTCCGCGCGACATGAGGCGGCCCATACTCTCGCAACGGATGAGGAAGGCGGCTCTGGTGCGCGAGCCGCTCGCGATCACGCTCCGTGAAGCGAAGGGCCCACTCGCGCTCGCGCTCGACATCGGCAGCTCCGGGCTGCGCACCTTCTTGTTTGACGCGCGCGGCAGGCCGGTCGGGCGCGCGATCGCGCATCGCGAGCGTCCGCTCCGCGTATCGAGTGCGGGCGAGGCGACCGTCGACGCCGACGAGCGCGTGCGCGCCGCGGCGTCCGCGATCGACGAGACCCTGGCGGCAGCGGGCCGGCGCGCCGGGGACATCGCGGTCGTCGCCACGTGCACGTTCTGGCACAGCGTCCTGGGCGTGGACACGAGCGGCAAGCCCACCACGTCCGTCCTCACGTGGGCCGACACGCGCGCACGCGTCGCCGCGGCGGCGCTGCGCTCCGAGCTCGATCCGATTGCGGTGCACGCACGGACCGGATGCACGATCCACGCGTCGTACCTTCCGGCGAAGCTGCGCTACCTGCGTGACCTGGACCGGGACGCGTTCGGGCGGACCGCGAAGTGGCTCTCGCTCGGCGAGTACCTGTACTTCCGTCTCTTCGGCGGCACACGCTCGGCGCACGGGATGGCATCGGCCACCGGCCTGTACGACCAGCGGCGGCGCGCGTGGGACGAGCCGCTGCTCGCGCACCTGCGGTTGCGCGCGCTGGCCCTCGCGCCGATCTCGGATGACCCGCATGTGGGGCTGCGGGCGTCGTTCGCTCGCCGATGGCCGGCGCTCGCGAGAGTTCCGTGGATCCCCGCGATCGGCGACGGAGCGACCTCGAACGTCGGCAGCGGCGCGATCGACCGCCGGACGGCCGCGCTCTTCCTGGGAACGTCCGGTGCGCTCCGCGTCGTCTACGAGACCGAGGACCCGCCGGTCGTGTCCGGCGGCTGGACCTATCACCTCGATCGGAAGCGCGTCGTCGCCGGCGGGGCGCTGTCGAGCGGCGGCAACGTCATCGACTGGCTGCGTCGGGTCTTCCCCCGGGTCGACCTCGCGGCCACGCTGGACGACGGCGATGCCGATCCGGCGCTCGTCGCGCTTCCGCTGCTGAACGGCGACCGCAGTCCGAGCTGGGACGACACGGCGCGAGCGGCGATCGCGGGCGTCGGTCTTGCGACGACGTCCGAGTCGATCGCGCGCGCCTTCCTCGAAGGACTCGCGCACCGCGTCGCGCTGCTCTGGTCGGTGGTCGACAAGGCGCTCCCCGGCATCGAGCGCATCGTGGCGACCGGCGGAACGCTCCTCCGGTACCCGTGGCTATCGCAGCTCTTCGCCGACGCCATGGGGCGCCCGCTCGTCGCGACCGAGGGCGGCGAGGGATCCGCGCGCGGCGCCGCCGTCGCCGCGTTCGAGCGGATCGGTGTGATACCGAATCTGGCTACGGTCGCGACGCCGCTCGGCGCGACATACCGGCCGCGCGCGGATCGCCACGCCCGGCTCGCGGCGAACCGCGAACGGCAGCTGGCGCTCGAGGCCGCGGTCCGCGCGCTCCAGCGGTGAGCGGCCGGGCCTTCTGTTAGCCTCGCCCGCAAGGGAGGGGTCCGTGGAGATCATCGTCGTCCTCGTCATCGTCGCGGCGCTCGCCCTCTTCTTCATCGCCACGTACAACCGCCTCGTCACGCTGCGTCAGCGGGTGAAGGAGGCGTGGGCGGACATCGACGTTCAGCTGAAGCGGCGCTGGGACCTCATCCCGAACCTGGTCGAGACGGTCAAGGGCTACGCGACCCACGAGCGGGAGACGTTCGAGCGCGTGACCCAGGCCCGGGCCGCGGCGCAGGCCGCCGCGCAGACGGGCTCTCCGGAGCAGCGGGCGCAGGCCGAGAACGCGCTGGGCGCCGCGCTCCTGAACCTGCGTGCGGTTGCGGAGGCGTACCCGCAGCTGCAGGCGGTGCAGGAGTTCAAGGACCTGTCCGAGAACCTCACCGCGACCGAGGACAAGATCGCCTTCGCGCGGCGCTTCTACAACGGCAACGTGCGCGACTACAACACGTCGCTGCAGACGTTTCCGACGAATCTCTTCGCGAGCATGTTCGGCTTCACCGCCGAGCAGTACTTCGAGATGACCGACGCGGCGCAGCGCGAAGCGCCACAGGTGAAGTTCTAGCCAGGCACTAGCCTTTTCCTATCGTGGCCAGTGAGTCCTCGCCCGCGCGCCTGTCGATGTACGACGCGGCGGCGGCGAATCGGTGGCGCACCGTCTTCCTCATCGCCGGCTTCACCGCGCTCATCGCGGTGCTCGGCTATTTCGTCGGCGAATACTTCGCGCCCGGCGGCGGCATCGCCGCGCTTCCGATCGCCTTCGGTGTGTCGATCGCGAGCGCGCTCACCTCGTACTTCGCCGGCGACAAGCTCATCCTCGCGCAGAGTCAAGCGCGCGAGGTCGGCCCCGCGGAGGAGCTGGAGCTCCACAATGTCGTCGAGTCGCTCGCTCTCGGGCTCGGCATCCCCCCGCCGAAGATCTACCTCATCGACGACTCCGCGCCGAACGCGTTCGCGACGGGACGCGATCCCAAGCACGCCTCCATCGCGGTGACGAAAGGTCTCCTCGACAAGATGGACCGGACCGAGCTGGAGGGCGTGATCGCGCACGAGCTGTCGCACGTTGGCAACCGCGACATCCGGGTCATGGTGCTCGTCACCGTCCTCGTGGGGACGGTCGCGCTTCTGGCGGACTGGATGTGGCGCTCGTTCTTCTGGACGCAGGGCGGACGGCGCGACCGCGATCGCGGCGGCGGCGGCGCGATCGTCGCGGTCATTGCGATCGTGCTCGCGATACTGACGCCGATCATCGCGACGCTCATCCAGCTCGCCGTGTCACGGCAGCGGGAATACCTCGCCGACGCATCCGGCGCCCTGCTCACGCGCTACCCGCCGGGGCTCGCCTCGGCCCTGCGCAAGATCGCGATGGATACCGAGCCGCTCGAAGTCGCGAACAAGGCCACCGCGGCCCTGTACATCGCCAATCCGTTGAAGAACGCTCCGGCGTTCTTTGATCACCTGTTCGACACCCATCCCCCGATCGAGGAGCGCATAAAGAGGCTCGAGGCGATGAACTGATCCCCATCAACGGAGGTCTGCGGACTGGCGCCGCGCTCGTCGCGGCGGTCGCGATGGTCGTCGTCGCCATCGGCGTCGGCACCACGCTCGGCGTCGCCACGCGCGCGCCCGTGCCCACGCCGACGCCGACGCCCGCTCCGACGCGGACGCCGGAGCCCGACACCGGACCCCTCGTCTTCAAGCAGCCGCTCAGCGCCGGCTGCGCGACGAGCGACGCGGTCTGGGTGGTCTCGGACGGCGGCGGCATCGGCCGCTTCGATCCGCGCCGCAACCGCTGGGAGCTGATCGATCCAACGCTGCGTTCGCTCGTCGCGGTCTCGTGCGGGCCCGACCAGGTGCTCGCCGTCGGCCCGTTCGGACGCCTCGTCAGCATCGACGACCTCGCGAAGACGATCCAGGCCGATGACCTCGGACTCTTCAACGCGAACGCGATCTCGCTCCTCCCCGACGGCGCGCTCGTCGTCGGCTCCGCCGGAAGCGTGCAGCGGCAGACCGTCGCGGGCTGGATCCAGTACGCGCAGGGCATCGACGAAGATCTTTACGGTGTCGTCGGATTCGCGAGCGGCGCCGCCTGGCTGGTCGGGGCCGGGGGCGTGTCGTACCGTCTCGAGAGCGCGGGCTGGAAGCAGTACGAGACCGGCACGACGTCCGCGCTCCGCACCGTCGCGGCCGCGTCGGCAAACGAGGCGATCGCCGCCGGTGATGACGGCGTGCTGCTCCGCTTCGACGGGAAGTGGCGCGCGCTCGACAGCGGGGTGCGGCAAGGGCTCCGCGCGTCGGTGCGGTCGGGAGCGGTCACGTACGTCGTCGGTGACGGCGGCACGGCGCTCGCGGTCGAGGGGAACACCGTGAGCCGGATCGACCTCGGGACGACATGCACGCTTCACAGCGTGTTCCTTCGCGACAACGAGGTGTGGTTCCTGGGCACGCAGGGAACGCGAGTCGGCGTCTTCCGCCGGAGCGGAGACCGAGTAGACCGCTGGGGCTCGTGCTAGGCGGTCCGCCCCTGCGGGGCGTGCGCGTCGTCGAGATCGGCAACTACATGGCGGGTCCGTACTGCGGGATGCAGCTTGCCGACCTGGGCGCCGACGTCGTGAAGGTCGAGCACCCGCGCACCGGCGACATGGCGCGGCTGCTCGAGCCGGTCGAGAACGGGGAGAGCCACAACTTCGCGAGGCTCAACCGCGACAAGCGCAGCATCGCCGTCGACCTCAAGCGCGACGAAGGTCGCGCGATCTTCCGCCGGCTCAGCGAGCGCGCCGACGTCATCATCGAGAACCTCCGGCCCGGAACGATGAGTGACCTCGGACTTCCGCCGCGCGGGCTCCTGGCCGCGAACCCGCGGCTCATCTACGTCGCCGTCACCGGCTGGGGTCTCGACGGCCCGTACGCGGATCGGCCGGCGCTCGACATCATCGTCCAGGGACAGAGCGGCCTCATGAGCATCACCGGCGAGGAGGGCGGCGCGCCCGTGAAGGTCGGCGTCTCGATCGCCGATCTCGCGGTGGCGCTGTACGCGACGATCGCGACGCTCGCGGCCCTCCGAGCGCGCGACCGCGACGGGAACGGCCAGCTCGTCGACGTCTCGCTGTTCGAGGCCGCCGTCTCGCTCGCCGTGTGGGAGGCGGGCGTCTACTTCGGCAGCGGGGAGGTGCCGCGCGCAGCCGGCTCCGCGCACAAGCTCGTCGCGCCCTATCAGGCGGTCGCCGCCGTGGACCGCCACTTCATCGTCGGCGCGACGACCCCGCCGAACTGGTCGGCATTCTGCCGCGCGCTCGGTCTCGAAGCCCTCGAGACCGACGCGCGCTTCGCCACCGCGACCGCGCGCCGGCGCAACCGGGACGAGCTCGTCGCGGCGATCGAGCGCGTGACCCGGACGCGCCCCGCGGCCCACTGGCTCGGCCTGCTGCGCGGCGCGGGCGTGCCGTGCGGAGACATCGCCGACTATCGCGACGTGTTCAACGACGAGCACCTCGCGGCGCGCAAGTTCTTCGTCGACCTGCCTCACCCGACGCTCGGGATGCTCCGTGCTCTGGGATCGCCGCTCCGCTTCGAGCGGACGCCGGTCGAGCACCACCGTGGCGGACCCATGCTCGGCGAGCACACCGCCGAGGTGTTGCGCGACCTCGGCTGGACCGATGAGGATGTGGAAAAGCTGGCGGGCGCGGGCATCATCGGCCGGACATGAGCGAGGAGATCAGGACCGAGCGCCGGGCAGGCGCCCTTTGGATCGTCGTCGACCGGCCCGCCGCGCGAAACGCCATGACCTTCGCGATGTACGACCGCCTCGCGGCGATCTGCCGCGACGCGAAGGCCGACGCGACCGTGAAGGCCGTGGTGATCGCGGGCTCGGCCGAGGCGTTCGTGGCCGGCACCGACATCGCCCAGTTCGTCGATTTCAGGGAGGCCGCGCAGGCACTCGAGTACGAACGGCGCATGGATTCGTGGCTCGGCGCGATCGAAGACGTGCACGTGCCGACGATCGCGGCGCTGCGCGGTCCGGTCGTCGGCGGGGGCCTCGCGATCGCCGCCGCCTGCGACCTCCGGATCGCCGCGCCGTCCGCGCGCTTCGGCGTACCGGTCGCCCGCACGCTCGGCAACTGCTTCTCGGCGGCGAACCTCGTTCGCCTCGCGGCGCTCGTGGGGATCGGTCGGGTCCGCGAGCTCGTGCTCACCGCGCGGCTCATCGACGCCGCCGAGGCGCTCACGATCGGCCTCGTCACCGAGGTCGTGACGGACGAGAAGGAGCTCGAGCCGCGTGTCGCGCGGCTAGTCGAGCAGCTCGCCTCGTACGCGCCCCTCACGATCCACGCCACGAAGGAGATGGCGCGCCGGGTCCGCGCCCGCATGCTTCCCGATGAGGCGTCCGACCTCGTCGCGCTCTGCTACACGAGCGCCGACTTCCGGGAGGGCGTGACCGCGTTCATCGAGCGGCGCAAGCCCGTGTGGTCGGGCCGATGACCCGCTACCACGAGGAACAGCACTTCCACGGCTTCCTCATGGGTCTCCTCCTGATCGCGATGGTGTTCGTCGTCGCCGTGACCGCCCTTGCGGTGTTGCTCTCGCGTCCCGGTGACGCGCTGCTCCTGGCGATCGCGCCGGTGCTGGTCGTCCTCGTCGCGGCGCTCATCTCGCTGTCGCACCTCGACGTCGACGTGAACGACTCCGGGGTCACCATCGCGTTCCGGTACCTCTGGCCGACGCGACGGATCCCGTTCGCCGACATTCGGAGCGTCGAGGTACGCCGCTACAACCCGCTTCTCGAATACGGCGGCTGGGGCGTGCGCCTCGGCCCGCGCGGCTGGGGCTATCTCACGAGCGGAAATGTCGGTGTGCAGCTGCGGCTGCGGAAGGGCCTTCCCGTGCTCATCGGCTCGAGCCGCCCGGAGGAGCTGGCGACCGCGATCCGCGACGGAGTGGCAAGACGGTCCGCCCCGAGTACGATCGCCGGATGATCCGCTGCACGGTCGAGTCGGTCCGCGTGCACGAGCAGACGAAGCAGCACGTGGTCAACCTGAAGAGCGAGAGCGGTGGGTTCCTCCCGATCTGGATCGGGCCCGACACCGCGTTCGCCATCGCGTCCGCGCTCGAGGGAAAGACGCCCGAGCGTCCTCTCACCCATGACCTCATGCTCGACGCCTTCCGAAAGCTCGACGTCCAGATCGCGGGCGCGGTGATCACAAGGCTCGTGCCGTACACCGAGGGCACTCGTCAGGGCGTCTTCCATGCGGCGCTTGCGCTGCGGACCGAACGGGGCGAGGTCACGCTGGACTGTCGCCCTTCGGACGCGATCGCTCTGGCTGTTCGGGCCCGTGCGCCGATCGACGTCGACGATGCGCTCTTCGCCGAAAGCGGGGTCCGCCCGGGCTAGGCGGTCCGCAGACGCGGGTCGAGCGCGTCGCGGAGCGAGTCGCCGAACAGATTGAAGCCGAACACGGCGAGGCTGATGGCCACCCCCGGCGCGATCGCGAGCCACGGAGCCTGCTCGAGGAACTGCATGCCCGCGCCGCGGAGCATGAGCCCCCACGACGGCGTCGGCTCGAACACTCCGAGCCCGAGGAACGACAGCGAGGCCTCCAGCAGGATCGCCTGACCGAGGAAGGCGGTCATCATGATCAAGTAGGGCGCGAACACGTTCGGCGCGACGTGGCGGAACATG
>DATBKH010000100.1:0-9595 GCA_036555955.1 Candidatus Limnocylindria bacterium
GTCCTGCTGCGCCTTGTTGAAGCGATGGATCTCGTCGATGAAGAGGACCGTGCCCTGATTCGTGAGCCGTCGGAGCTTTTGGGACTCGTCGATGATCTTGCGAAGGTCCGCGACACCCGAGGAGACCGCGGAGATCGCCACGAACCGGGACTGCGTCCGCTTCGCACCGATCGCGGCGAGCGTGGTCTTGCCCGTCCCGGGAGGCCCCCAGAGGATCATCGACGGAAGCTGGCCCGCGTCCATCGCCTTGCGGAGCACGCGTCCCTGGCCGACGAGATGACCCTGCCCGACGAACTCGTCGAGGTCACGCGGCCGCATCCGCGCGGCGAGCGGTTGGGCTGGAGGCATCGTGCGATTGTCCCACCGATCTCTTCGCAGGGGACGTACCCCTGCACCGCTCTCCGTCGGCGGCGTTAGCCGCCTCCTACACGGAATTGCTGCCTGCTAGACGTATAAAGTTCCGCTTATGCTAAGAAGCGTGGACCGCGGAGCGCTCCTGACGTCGGCGAGCCTGCGGGAGCTGCGCAGCTTCTACCGCGCGCTCGGCGACGTCAACCGACTCCGGATCGTGCAGATCCTCGTGACCGAAGGCGAGCAGCCGGTGTCGGAGCTCGCCCGACGGTTGCGCATCAGCCAGCCGCTCATGTCCTGGCATCTGCGGCGCCTCGGGCGTGCCGGCATCGTCCGTATGGAGCGCGAGGGCCGGGTGGTCCGGTGCTCGTTCGACCGCGAGCGCTTCGCGGAGCTGAACACGCGCGGGTTCCGGCTGCTCATGAATCGCGCGGAGGCCCGCGCGTGAGTCACGGCGTCGTTCCCGACCGCGTCGCGGAAGGCGCGCGGGCGGGGCTCGGTCCGATCGCGCGAGCGCTCGCCGCAGCCGGCGTGTCGGCGAACGCGGTCACGATCGGCGGCGGGATCCTCAGCGTGGTCGGGAGCGGGCTCGTCGCCGCGAACGCGCCGCTCTTCGCGCTGCTCGTTCTCCTCGTCGGGACGGTCGCCGACACCCTCGACGGTCAGCTCGCGAAGGCCTCGGGCGGCGGCACGCGGCTCGGAGCGTTCCTCGACTCGACGGTCGATCGTGTGGCCGACGGCGCGCTCTTCGCGGGTGCCGCGGCGGCGGGCGCGGCCCTGGGCCAGCCGCTGCTCCTCTGGTCCGCGCTCTTCGCGCTCGTCGCTTCGTTCCTCGTTCCGTACGTCCGCGCGAAGGCGGAGTCGCTCGGCGTCGGCGCGAGCGTCGGTCCGGCGCCGCGCGAGGCCCGGATCGTCATCTATCTCGCCGGGCTCGCGGCGTGGGCGCTCCTCGATCTCCAGATGCTCTTCGTCGCGGCCGTGCTCATCCTCGCGATCCTCTCGTCCATCACGTTCGTCCAGCGCGTGGTCCATGTGGGCCGCCAGCTATCGAGTGAAAGAAAGGTAGACAGCTAATCGATGGCGACCGTCAGCAAACGAAAGAGGTCGGCGGGCACGCGCCGTGGAGCGACCCGGCGTGCCGCAGGGAAGATCCGCGTCGCGATCATCGGTGTCGGCAACTGCGCGAGCTCGCTGGTTCAGGGCGTCCACTACTACCGCAACGCGAAGCCGGGTGACCGGATCCCGGGGATCATGCACGTCGACCTCGGCGGCTATCACCTCCGCGACATCGAGTTCGTGGCCGCGTTCGACGTCGACAAGAACAAGGTCGGCAAGGACCTCGCCGACGCGATCTACGCCGCGCCGAACAACACCTATCGCTTCGCCGATGTGCCCCGCAGCGGCGTGAAGGTCTCGCGCGGGATGACCCACGACGGGATCGGCAAGTACCTTTCCGCTGTCGTCCAGAAGGCGCCGGGCGCGACCGACGACATCGTGGGCATCCTCCGCGACCGCGAAGTCGACGTCGTCGTCAGCTACCTGCCCGTCGGCAGCGAAGAGGCCACGAAATGGTACGTCGAGCAGACGCTCGAGGCCGGCTGCGCGTTCATCAACTGCATCCCCGTGTTCATCGCGCGAGAGCCGTACTGGCAGAAGCGCTTCGCGCAGAAGCGGCTGCCGATCATCGGCGACGACATCAAGTCCCAGGTCGGCGCGACCATCACCCACCGGGTGCTCACGCGTCTCTTCATGGACCGCGGCGTCCGCCTCGACCGCACCTATCAGCTGAACTTCGGCGGCAACACGGACTTCCTGAACATGCTCGAGCGCGAGCGCCTCGAGTCGAAGAAGATCAGCAAGACGAACGCGGTCACGAGCATGCTCGATTACCCCCTCGAAGAGAAGGACGTGCACGTGGGACCATCCGACTACGTGCCCTGGCTCCTCGATCGGAAGTGGTGCTACATACGCATGGAAGGGACGACGTTCGGAGATGTGCCGCTGAACGCGGAGATCAAGCTCGAGGTCTGGGACTCGCCAAACAGCGCCGGCGTGGTCATCGACGCCATCCGCTGCTGCAGGCTCGCGCTCGACCGCGGGCTCGGCGGGACGATCGTCGCCCCGTCGGCGTACTTCATGAAGTCGCCGCCGCGGCAGATCCCCGACGACCGCGCACGTGAAGGGGTCGAGGAATACATCAAGGGGCGTTCGCAGCAAACGCTTGGAGGCGCGTCATAAAGGTCGCCGACCGCGTCTTCCACGGCTCGGCGTTCTGGGGCTGGCGGGTCGGCGCGACGCTCGCGCAGCGCTTGCCCTCCTGGCTCACGTATCCGGTCGCGGTGATCGGCGGCGAGATCGCCTACGTCGTGTGGGTACGGCGCCGCCGGATCGCCAAGCAGAACTTTGCCGTCGTCCTCGACCGCCCCGCCGACGACAAGGAAGTCGCGCGCGTCGCGCGGCGGTCGTTCCGCAACTTCGCGAAGTACCTCCTCGAGATCATGCGCTTCCCGCGTCTCGAGCCCCGCGACTTCGAGCGGCTCGTGGCGGTGGATCCGCGCTCGTGGTCCTACTTCCGGGCGGCGCGCGAGCACGGCCGCGGCCTCATCTTCGTCTCCATGCACTTCGGGAACTTCGAGATCGGCGGTGCACGGATCGCCGACGAGATGCCGCTGAACGTCATCGCCGACGAGCTCGAGAACCAGCGCCTCATGGACCTGCTCGTCGCGAACCGCGCTCACAAGAACGTGAAGCTGCTCCCGCCCGAAGGAGCCGTCCGCCAGGTGCTGCAGGCGCTGCGCCGCAACGAGATGGTCGGTCTGATGATGGACCTCGGTCCTCGGGCCAAGGAGCTCGACAACGTCGAGGTCATGTTCTTCGGCGAGCCGACGGCCTTCCCGACGATCGCTGCGAACCTCGCGCGCGTGTCCGGCGCTCCGATCGTCGTCGCGGCCGTGACGCGCGAACGCGACAACACCTTCCGCGGCGTCGCGCTCCCTCCGATCTTCGTGCAACGATCGAGGCAGGCCGCGCACGACATCGAGCGCGCGACCGAAGCCATCGTGCACGGGCTCGAGCAGCTCGTCCGCGGCGATCCCGACCAGTGGTACATCTTCCGCCCCATGTGGACCAAGACCGAAGGCACGGCGTAGCTCGTGGGCGCCGCGCGCGCGTTCGCACACGCGGTCGAATGGGTCCTTCCGCGGATCCCGCCGAGCTGGCAGACCCCGCTCTCCGAGGTCGTCGGCACGATCGCGTTCCTCCTCGGCTCGCGTCAGCGCGAAGCGGTGCGGTCCAACCTCGTCGTGATGGCGAAGGGCAGGCCGCTCGACGCGCGCCGCGTCTTCGTGAACCAGGTGCGCCAGTACCTCGAGGTGTTCCAGATCCCACGCCTCGACCGCGCGCGGTTCGAGCAGATCGTTCGGGTCGACGGCTGGGAGAACTTCGAATGCGCTCGGGCCAAGGGCAAGGGCGTCATCTTCGGCAGCGCGCACCTCGGTCCGGTCGCGCTCGTCGGTCAGTACCTCATGACGCGGGGATACACGCTGACGCTGCCGGCCGAGCCCACGAAGTCCGAGCTGATGGAGGCGGTGAATCGCGCTCGTCAGGCTCAGGGCCTGCGCCTGGTCCCGGTCGATTCGGCCTTCGGCATCCACCGGGTGATGCGCCGCGGCGGAGTGCTGGGATTCCTGGCGGATCGCGCGGTGACCGGCGTGGGCGAGCGCGTGCGCTTCTTCGGCCGCGATGCGCTGCTCCCCTCCGCGCACGTGGCGATCGCGCTGCGCACGGGTGCCGCGCTCGTGCCCGCGTTCACCTGGCGGGAGGACGGGATGCTCCGCGCACGGATCGAGAAGCCGCTGGACCTCGTCGCCACCGGCGACCGCGACGCCGATGTCCGCGACGGCGTGCGCCGATTCGCGGAGATCCTCGAGCGCTACGTGTCCGAGTACCCGGAGCAGTGGACGGTCTTCGAGCCGGTGTGGCGAGCCGCGGAGGCAACACCCACGGCAGGAGCTGCCTGACGTGGGTCGTGCCGATCTGCAGCTGCACAGCGATCTCGGCGACGGGCTCTCGTCGATCGAGGCGATCCTGGACGCGGCGGAGCGCTCCGGGCTCGACGTGATCGCGCTCACCGACCACGACGACATCCGCGGATCGTTCGAGCTGCGCGATCTCGCGGCGCGCCGGCAAAGCCGCGTCCAGGTCGTTCCCGGCATCGAGGTCACGACGCGGTCGGGGCATCTCCTCGCCCTGTGGGTCGAGGACGAGATCCCCATGTTCTCCTCGCTCGTCCAAGCCGTGGCGCGGATCCACCGGGCGGGCGGGACGGCGATCGTCCCGCATCCGCTCTCCTATCTCACGTTCTCCGTCGGCGAAGGCGCCCTGCGGCAGCTCGCGGCGATGGGCGAGACCGCGCGGATGGTCGACGCGATCGAGACCCGCAACCCGTCCTACGCCGGACGGGTTCGGGCGGCGCGCGCCGCGTGGCTGAACCGGCACGTGCTGCGGATCGCCGAGACGGGATCGAGCGACGCGCATCACGCCGCCCTCGTCGGGACGTGCTGGACCGACTTCCCCGGGCGGACCGCGGAGGATCTCCGGCGCGCCCTCTCCGACCGACGGACGGCGGCGGACGGCCGCGGCTGGACGCTTCGCGAGCACCTCGACGGCGCGGCGCGGCAGCAGTGGCGGTCCATGGTCCGCGACCCGATCAAACGCGCTCGTCGCAGAATCCGCGCCGGGGGAGGCAGAAGCAAGCCGAAGTGACCGAGCGAGGAGCGATCCACTCGCGACGTGCGAATCCTTCAGCCCTCTGCCTGCACGCGCGGCGACGCAGCGAGGCCGCGCGATGAAGATCGGGATCGTCTCGCCGTACGCGTATCCGCGACCGGGCGGCGCGAACTCGTACATCCGCGAGACGTACGCGGAGCTGCGGCGGCTGGGCCACGACGTGCGGATCATCACCGCTCCATGGGGCGACGACCCGCCGGCGCAGGACGTCATCCAGATCGGCCGGGCGGTCGCGGTCCCGTACAACGGCGCGATCGGCCGCGTCACGCTATCGCTCCGCCTGGAGTGGCTCGTCTCACGCATGCTCGATCGCGAGCGGTTCGACATCATCCACCACCACGAGCCGCTCGTGCCGTTCCTCTCGATGCAGATCCTCGACTCCGCGCACTGCCCGCAGGTCGCGACGTTCCACGCGTTCGGCGGCTTCTCCTTCTCCTACTGGGCGGGACGGTTCATCGGCAACCGCTACCTGCAGAAGCTCGACGCGCGCATCGCCGTATCCAGCGCGGCGCGCCACTTCATCTCGACGTACTTTCCGGGCGACTACCGCATCATCCCGAACGGCGTCGACGTCGAGTTCTACGCGGACGCGAAGCCGTTCCCCGAGTACCAGGACGGCAAGGTCAACATCCTCTTCGTCGGGCGGCTCGAGCCGCGCAAAGGGGCCATGTACCTCATGGAGGCCTACGCGAAGCTGAAGCCGAAGCATCCCGAGCTCCGGCTCATCCTCTGCAGCGTCGGTCCCCTTCTCGGGCGCCTGCGGCGATTCGCGCGCGACAACCGCCTCGAGGACGTGCTCTTCGCCGGGCGTGTCTCGGACGGCGACAAGGCCCGCTTCTACAAGACCGCGCACATGTTCTGCGCGCCGTCGACGGGACAGGAGTCGTTCGGGATCGTGCTGCTCGAGGCGATGGCCGCCGGCTTACCGGTGGTCGCGAGCGACATCCATGGATACAAGCGTGTCGTACAGCGAAATGTCTCCGGCCTCCTCGTCGAGCCGAAGGACCCCGATGCCCTGGCGGGTGCGCTTGAACGGTTGCTCTGCGACCCGCCGTTGCGAGAGCGGCTGGGACAGGCCGGCGCGCGTCGCGCGCCCGAATACGACTGGACGCACGTGACCGCGCAGCTCGTTGAACTCTACGAAGAGGTCATCCGTAAGAGGGGCGTGCGCTAGAGTCTCGCGCCGAGGGGGTGGTCCTCTTGTTCAAGAACCGCCAAGTCGCCGCGCTCGCCGTCGTGCTCGGCCTCGTTCTCGCAGCGTGTACTCAGACCCCGAAGGGAAGCTCCCCGTCGGCTTCGCAAGCGGCCGCGGAGCAGCCGGTGTCCGGCGGGACGCTCACCTTCATCGTGAACGCGGAGCCGCCGTCGTTCGACGGTCACCGGGAAACGACATTCGCGCTTCTCCACCCGATCGCGCCGCACTACAGCACGCTCTACAAGTTCGACCCGACCGACCTCACGAAGGTCATCCCCGACGTCGCGTCGGGCATGCCCGAGTTCTCCAGCGACAAGCTCACCGCGACCATCAAGCTCCGCACGGACGTGAAATTCCACGACGGCACGAAGATGACCAGCGAGGACGTCGTCGCGACGTACCAGAAGATCATCTTCCCGCCGGCCGGTGTGCTCTCGCCGCGGGCCGGAGCGTATGCCGTGGTCGAGAGCATCAGCGCGCCGACGCCGGATAGCGTGGCGTTCAAGCTCAAGCACCCGTCGGCGTCGTTCGCGACAAACCTCGCTTCGCCTTGGAACTTCATCTACAGCGCGGCGAAGCTCAAGGCCGACATCCACTGGTACGAGAAGAACGTCATGGGGACGGGTCCCTTCGTCTACGTCTCGAACACGAAGGGCCAGGACTGGGTCGGAAAGAAGTTCCCCGATTACTTCGGCAAGGACAAGAACGGGACACAGCTTCCCTACCTTGACGGCTACAAGGCCCTCATCATCACCGACTCGAACGCCGAGGTGAACGCGATCCGCTCGAAGCAGGCGTCGATCGAGTTTCGCGGCTTCACGCCCCAGCAGCGCGACACGCTGTCGAGCGCGCTCGGGACCTCGCTCGCGATCCAGGAAGCGCCATGGATCTGCGTCAACTACATCGTGCCGAACACCAAGAAGCCGCCCTTCGACGACGTGCGCGTCCGCCAGGCGCTGACGCTCGCGATCGATCGGTACGCGGGCAGTACCTCGCTTCAGAAGATCACGATCGTGAAGGACGTCGGCGGGCTCATGCGCCCGAAAGGTCCGTTCGCGCAAGCCGATGCGGACCTCCAGAAGATCGCGGGGTTCGGCACCGATGCCGCCGCGAACAAGGCGAAAGCGAAGCAGCTGCTCGCCGACGCCGGGCAATCGAATCTCACGTTCAAGTTCCTGAATCGCAACATCACCACCCCGTACGAGCCGGTCGCGCTGTTCGTCATCGACCAGTGGAAGCAGGTGGGCATCACCGCGACACACGACGTGAAGGAAACGTCGGCCTACCAGGGCGATCTCCGGGCCGGGAACTTCGAGGTCGCGCTCGACTTCAACTGCGACTTCCTCGACGAGCCCGACTTGCAGCTCGCGAAGTTCTGGTCGGCGAGCGGACTCGGCAAGGGCCTGAACTTCGCGTACTACGACGACTCGACCCTGGACGGCATGATCGACGGGCAGAGCCGCGAGACCGACCCGGCCAAGCGCAAGCAGCTCGTCGCCGACATCGAGAAGTACGCGATGGACACGAAGGCCTACCAGTACCCCGTCCTGTGGTGGTATCGGATCATCCCGTACCTGAACAACGTCCGCGGCTGGCGCATCGGCTCGAACCACTACACGAACCAGGACCTCGAGACGGTCTGGCTCGCGAAATAACGAACTAGCGCGGTAACGGGAGCCGCCCGAGACTTACCGGATGCGCCGGTACGTCGCCGGGCGGCTCCTGCTCATGATCCCGACGCTCGTCGGAGTCGCGATCCTCACGTTCGTCATCATGCGCGCCGTCCCCGGCGACATCGTCGCGCTGAAATACGCGGGCTCACCGGTCCCGCAGTCGGTCATCGACGCGGAGCGCCACCAGCTCGGGCTCGACAAGCCGATGTGGGACCAGTTCACCGACTGGATGAGCGACATCTCGCGGTTCGATCTCGGAACCTCGCTGTGGACCGGGCACTCGGTGGTCGAGGAGATCTCGATCCGTCTTCCCCTATCGATCGAGCTCGCGATCATCGCGACGCTCCTGTCGGTCGTCTTCGCGATTCCACTCGGGGTGCTCGCAGCCGTACGCCAGGACACCTGGACGGATTACCTGATCCGCCTGTTCTCGATCGGCGGTCTCGCCATGCCCAGCTTCTGGATCGGCCTGCTCATGGTGCTCGCCACGATCACGATCTTCGGCTGGGCGCCGCCGCTCGTCTTCACCGCGATCACCGAGGACCCCATCGCGAACCTTTCGCAGATGGTCCTGCCCGCGCTCTCGGTGGGCTACCGGTACTCGGCGGTCTCGATGCGCATGACCCGGTCCACGGTGCTCGAGGTCCTGCGCGAGGACTACGTGCGGACGGCACGCGCGAAGGGAGTGCGAGAGAGCCTCGTCGTAGTGCGTCACGCGCTGCGGAACGCGCTCCTTCCGGTGGTGACGGTCATCAGCCTGGAGTTCGCGTTCCTCATCGGCGGGCTCGTCGTGACGGAGCAGGTGTTCAACCTGAATGGCGTCGGCAAGCTGCTCGTCGACGCCGTCGCGCACCGCGACTACACGCTCGTGCAGGCTCTGGTGTTGCTCCTGTCGTCGGTGTTCGTGCTCGTGAACTTCGTCGTCGACATGGTCTACGTCGTGCTCGACCCGCGGATCCGGTATTCGTGACGCAGGCCGCGCACGCCGGCGTTCAGGAGAGCGACGACGTCGCCCGGCGGCGCTATCTCGAATCGACCGGCGCGCGCCGATTCCTCCGGTTCTGGGGCGACTTCATACGGCGCAGGCCGCTCGGCACCGCCGGCGCCGTGCTGATCATCGTGATGCTCGCGACCGCCGCGCTCGCCGACCGCATAGCGCCGTACGACCCGACGGAATTCCGCTTCAGCGATCTGCTCCAAGGGCCGTCGCCGCAGCACCTCCTCGGGACCGATCCCTTCGGCCGCGACGTCTTCACCCGGATCGTCTACGGGTCGCGGACCGCTCTGCTGGTCGGGTTCACCGCCTCGTTCGTGGGCTGCACCCTCGGGCTGATGCTCGGCGTCATCGGGGCGTACTTCGGAGGGCGGATCGACCAGGTCATCCAGCGCCTCATGGACGTGCTTCTCAGCTTTCCGCTCATCGTGATCGCGATCGCCGTCGTCGCGGCGCTCGGTACGGGCGAGGGCCTCATCGGGAACGTCATCGCGGCGATCACCGTTCCGATCATCCCGCGCGTCGCCCGCGTCGTACGTTCGAGCGCGCTCAGCGTGGTGCGGATGCCGTACATCGAGGCGACGCGGTCCGTCG
>DATBKH010000101.1:0-16919 GCA_036555955.1 Candidatus Limnocylindria bacterium
ACGGCGGCAACATCATCGGCGGCGCGTCGCTCTACATCATGAAGAGCCGTCCCGCCGAGGAGCAGCAGGCCGCGTGGGAGTTCGTCAAGTACGCCATGTCGCCCGCGGTCCAGGCGCAGTGGCAGGCCGACACGGGCTACTACCCCATCGTGAAGAGCGCCTACAACGAGGGCCCGAGCAAGGAGTGGGCGACGAAGTACCCGCAGTTCCTCACCGCGGTGAACGAGATCCGCGACTCGCCGCAGAACCGCATGACCAACGGCGCGGTCCTCGGCGTCATGCCGCAGGCCCGCCAGCGGACGCAGAAGATGATCGAGTCCGTCCTTCTCGGGCAGGCGACGACGCAGGCCGCGCTCGACGCGGCGGTCACCGAGATGAACGACGCGATCGACAAGTACAACAAGGCGAACAAGTAGCAGACAACGCGGTAGCCACGCGAGATGAGACGGTGCGGTCGCTCGGCGGCCGCACCGTCGACCTCCTGATCATCGGCGGCGGGATCGTCGGCGCGGGCATCGCACGCGACGCGGCCCTTCGCGGACTCTCCGTCGCCCTCGTCGAGCAGTCCGACTTCTCCGCGGGGACGACTTCGCGCCCGACCCGGCTCATCCACGGCGGACTGCGGTACCTCGAGCTGTTCGATTTCGCCCTCGTCCGCAGCGACATGCGGGAGCGCGAGATCCTCCTACGGATCGCCTCGCACCTCGTGTTCCCGCTGCCGTTCCTGCTCCCGCTCTACCGCCCGAGCCTCTGGTACCAGACGAAGCTGCGCGTGGGAATGCAGCTCTACGACGCGCTCTCGCTCGACAAGAGCCTCCCCAAGCGGCAGCACCTCGGCCGGGCGGCGGCACTGAAAGCGGAGCCGAACCTCGATCCCGACGGGCTCGCCGGGGCGTGGCGCTTCTACGACGCGCAGGTGCCGCTCGTCGAGCGCCTCGTCGTCGAGAACCTCGTGGACGCGAGGGCGAACGGCGCCGCGATCCTGAACCACGCGCGGGCGATCGACTTCCTTCGCGAAGGCGATCACGTGGTCGGCTTGCGTGTCCACGACACCGTGGCGCAGCGGAATCTCGACATCCATAGCCGCATGGTCGTCGTCGCGACCGGACCGTGGCTCGATCGGACCATCGCGCCGCTGCGCAAGCGGTCCGACGCCCTGCTCCGGCTCACGAAGGGCGTCCACATCGTGACGCCGCGCGCGACCGAACAGGCGCACGTGCTGTTCGCGAAGCGCGACGGCCGGCTCTTCTTCGTCGTGCCGTGGCGCGAGGCGACGATCGTGGGGACGACCGATACGGACTACTCCGGCGATCCGGGGGCCGCGGCCGCGACCGAGGACGACGTCCGCTACCTTCAGGACGAGGCGCGGCGCGCGTTCCCCCACGCACCGTTCGATCAGATCCACTTCACCTGGGCCGGAGTTCGAGCGCTCGTGCGCGAGGACGACGTGAGCGCGGGCAGGGTCTCCCGGAAACACGCGCTCTTCGATCACTCGCGCGAAGGAGTCGAGGGCGTGATCTCGGTGGTCGGCGGGAAGATCACCGCGTACCGCGCGATCGCGGAAGAGGCCGTCGACGCGGTCGCGCGGCGATTGCGCAACACGGCACGTTCACGGACCGCCGATGCGCCGCTGCCCGGCGCGCGTCCGCTCGAGCTCGCGGCGCGCCCGGGCGACATCGCGCTCGACGCGCCGACCCGCGCGCACGTCACCGAGATCTACGGCGCTCGCCTGCGCGAGCTGCTCGATATGGTGCGCGCGGATCCGTCGCTCGCCGCGCCGCTCTGTCCGCACCATCGCGGGATGGAGGCTGAGATCGTCCACGCCGTTCGCGAGGAGTGGGCGCAGACCATCGGCGACGTTCTTCTGCGGAGGAATGCCCTCGGTCTCTCGGCCTGCCAGGGACTCGACTGCGTCGAGCGCGTGGGCGAGCGCATGGCCGCGCTGCTGGGCTGGGACGCGCTTCGGCGGAGCCGCGAGATCGACGCCTACCGCCGCGAGGTCGAGCCCATGCGCCGCTTCAGCACCGAGTGAAGGCGGTCCTCGCGCTCGATCAAGGGACGACCGGATCGAGCGCGATCGTCTTCGATGAGACGGGCACGGCCCGGGGGCACGCCGATCGCGAGATAAGACAGATCTACCCGGCGTCGGGACATGTCGAGCACGATCCGGAAGAGATCTTCGCGACGACGATCGAGGTCGGGCGCGCTGCGATCGCTGCGGCGGGCCTCGAGACGCGGGACATCGCCGCTATCGGCATCACGAACCAGCGCGAGACCACGATCGTCTGGGAGCGCGCGACGGGCCGGCCGATCCATCCCGCCGTCGTGTGGCAGAGCCGCGCGAGCGCGCGGATCTGCGAGCGCCTGCGCGAGGAAGGCCACGAGAAGCTCGTGCGCGAGCGGACCGGTCTCGTGATCGACGCGTACTTCTCCGGCACGAAGGTCCGCTGGATCCTCGACCAGGTCGCCGGGGCGCAGGACAGAGCGGAAGCCGGCGAGCTCTGCTGCGGGACCGTCGACACCTGGCTCATCTGGAAGCTGACCGGGGGTCGCGCGCACGTGACCGACCCCTCGAACGCCTCACGCACGCTGCTCTTCGACATCCACCGCGGCCGGTGGGACGACGATCTGCTCCGGATCTTGAACGTCCCCCGCGCGCTGCTGCCGAAGGTCCTGCCCTCGAGCGGCCCCATCGCCGTGACGGACGCCCGGCACTTTGGCGCCGCGTTTCCGATCGCGGGGATCGCCGGCGATCAGCAGGCCGCCCTCTTCGGGCAGACGTGCTTCAGCGGCGGCGAGGCGAAGAACACGTATGGCACGGGCTGCTTTCTCCTCGTGAACACCGAGACGCGCCCGGCGCGGGCCACCGGCGGCCTCCTCACGACGGTCGCGTGGGACCTCGGCGACGGTCTCCGCTACGCGCTCGAGGGCAGCGCGTTCGTCACCGGCGCGGCGGTGCAGTGGCTGCGCGACGGACTTGGGATCATCGCGAACGCCGCCGAGAGCGAGGCGCTCGCGCGACAGGCGCGCCCGAATGGCGACCTCTATCTGGTGCCGGCGTTCACCGGACTCGGCGCTCCGCACTGGGACATGTACGCGCGCGGCCTGCTGATCGGCATCGAACGCGGGACGACGAGGGCCGACATCGCGCGCGCGACCCTCGAGAGCATCGCGTTCCAGACGCGCGACCTCGTCGCGGCGATGACCGCGGCGGGTCAGCGGATCGACGTCCTGCGCGCCGACGGCGGCGGGACGGCGAACGCGCTCCTCATGCAGCTCCAGGCGGACGTCCTCGGGATCCCGGTCGAGGTCGCGAGGACGCAGGAGACGACGGCGCTCGGCGCGGCGTTCCTCGCCGGCCTCGCGACCGGCGTATGGGGCTCGACCGACGCTCTGCGGTCGCGGCGTGCGGTCGCCGCGCGGTACGAGCCCGCCATGTCAGCGGACGAGCGCGATGCGCGCTACGCGGGTTGGCTACGCGCCGTCGACCGCGCGCGGGGGTGGGCTCGCGCTTAGGCTTTCGGGACGCGTTCGGGGTAGTCCGACATGATCCCGTCGACGCCCCACTCGGCGAAGAGCGCGATCTCGCTTGGATCGTTGACCGTCCAGGCGTTGAGCTTGAGGCCGTTCGCGTGCGCGGCATGGACGAGGTCCGCGGTCACGTAGGCGCGGTTCGGATGCAGCGCCCACAGCCGCATGCCGCGGGCGCTCTCCATGAGCGCGGTGCGGTCGGGCGAGTCGGCGAAGATGAACGCGCGGCGGACGGAGGGTCCGCTCACGCGCGCGCCTTCGAGGGCGGACCACCAAAAGCTCGACACGTACACGTCGGCGTCGCGTCGTTCGGTGAGAAGCCGAGCGACACGCGATCCGGTCTCGTGCGCAGCGCGTTCGCTGCCGGCTGCCTTCAGCTCGACGTTCACCCCGAGGCGACCGCGGCAGAAATCCAGCACCTCCTCGAGCGCGAGGCCTCCCCCACCCGCGGGTGGTGGATCGTGCGAGACGAGGAGACGGTCTTCGACGAGCCAGACGTCGGTCTCGACCTCATCGCATCCGAGGGCCACCGCCTTCTCGAACGAAGCGATCGTGTTGGCGGGCGCGTGGCCCGACGCGCCGCGGTGACCGATGCGGCGCACGCTCAGAAGAGGCCGGTCACGCGAAGCTCTCGGTGCTGACCCAGCGGACCGATCCACGGGCGCGCACGCTGACGGTCACGAAGGTCCCCCCGCCGAGAACGCGCTCGTCGAACAGCTTCATGCGCGTCGCGCGGAGGCGGTAGACGGCCATTCCTTTCAATCCGCCTTCGTACGCCTTGAACCTGCGCGCGTACACGCGCTCCGCCTCGGCGGCGCCGCGACCGCGAAGCTCGCGGGCGGTGCCGAACAGCTGGATCCCGCGGTCGTTCTCACCCCATCGCTGCGTCGAGCGGTAGACCGCGATCGCCGCGGACCGGTTCTGGCGCAGGTTGCGAGAGTGGCGCGCGTCCGGCGACGAGAGCCAGACGATCCCGAAGTCGCGGTCCCACGCGAAGTACGCGGTGTTGATGTGCGCGCGTGCGCCGAGACCCGCGGTCGCGATCGCGCAGAGGGTCGACTCGTCGAGCAGACGCCGTGCGGTCGCCGCGAGTCGCGTGCTGGCTGGATGCTTGCCGCTGCGTTCGATCGGCACGGGCCCATTGTGGCGTCCGAGGACTACGCTCATGCGCCGTGGATCGCCGTTCCGAGCGTCGACTCGTCACGTGTCTCTTCATCGACATCGTCGGCTCGACGAACCTGGGCCAGGAGCTGGGGGCCGAGCGCATGCGACGCGTTCTCGGGGACGCGTTCACGCGGCTCAGCGCGATCGCGACCGCCGAGGGCGGCACGGTCGAGAAGTACATCGGCGACGCCGTCTTCGTGCTGTTCGGGGCGCCGACGGCGCACGCCGACGACGTCCTCCGCGCGCTCCGCGCCGCCGACGCGGCGGTGCGCTGGTCCACGACGACCGGCACGGTGACCATCCGCGCGGGTGTCGAGACGGGCGAGGCGCTCGTCGACCTCGCGGCGATCGGCGAGCACCAGCGCATGGCGGTAGGCACGTGCGTGAATGTCGCGGCCCGCCTCCAGCAATCCGCCGAGATCGGCGAGGTGCTCGTCGGTGAGACCGCGCTCGAAGCGGCTCGCGGGCTCGCGCGCTTCGGGGAGTCGCGAACGATCTCGCTGAAAGGCGTCGGCGCGGTCCGTGCCGCTCCGCTCGTGGCGTCGGGCGAGGAGGCCGCGGCGCCCGCGCCGTTCGTGGGCCGCACGGCGGAGCTCGCGAAGCTGCGCGCCGCGTTCGAGCGCGCGGATTCCGGCCGGGCGGCGCTCGGGATCCTCATCGGCCCGCCAGGCATCGGCAAGAGCCGGGTCGCCGACGAGTTCATCCGCTCGCTCGATCCGGACGTGCTCGTCCTCGAGACCGCGTGCCGCCCCGGATCGGAGACCGGCATCTCCCCGCTCCGCGGGCTCATACCGAGCGACGGTGCGGACGTTCCCGACGAGCTCGCGCACAGCGCGGGGCTGCGCGCGGACCCGCGACTGCTCGCTCTCTCGACGTTCGACCGCCGGCAGCAGATCGAGGCCGCCTGGCGCGAGTACTTCAGCAGGCTGACGAAGGCGCGGGCCGTCCTCGTGCGCATCGAGGACCTGCATTGGGCCGAGAACGAGGTCGTTCGCCTCATCGATCGGCTCACGTTCGACAGCCCGCTGCGCCTGCTCGTCGTGGCGACGGTGCGGCCGGAGTTTCCCGGACAGCCGCTCATCCGACCGAACGCCGATCGCGTGCTGATCGAGGTCCCGCCGCTCGACCCCGATTCGGCCCGCGCCTTGGCCTTCGCGGCAGGGCCGGCGCAGGATCTCGTCGATCGGGCCGAGGGCCATCCGCTTTTCATCCTCGAGCTCGTTCGCGGGCGCATGTCATCCGCCGACGCGCTGCCGGTCACGGTCCAGGCCGCGATCTCGGCACGGCTCGACGAGCTCACGCCGAGCGACCGCGAGCTCCTTCAGACCGCGTCGGTCATCGGCGAGACGTTCGACGCGCGGAGCGTGTCGCTCCTCAGCGAGCGGGACCCGGCCGACGTCGCCGGCGCGCTCGGCCGGCTCGTCCATCTGCGATATCTGCGCGCGATCGACGGCAGATTCCGCTTCGACCATGCCCTCGTGCACGACACGGCCTACGGGCGGCTTCCGGTGGAAACGCGCATGCGCCTTCACGGCCAGTACGCGCGAGATGGGTTGCCCGCCGACGCGCACGAAGCGCTCGCCCACCACTGGTGGGAGGCGCTCCGTCCGCCCGACGCCGAGTGGGTCTGGGCCGATGACGCCGACCGCGAAGCGATGCGCGTCGAGGCGCTCGCGGCGCACATCGCCGCCGGCCGCGCGCTCGGCGACCGCCTCGCCACGGAGCGGATGGTGGAAACGTTCGAGCACGCGCTGCAGCTCACGCAGTCACCGCTCGAGAAAGCGCGCGTCGAGGAAGCCGTCGGGCTCGCGTACCAGCGGAACGCGAAGGGCGACGAAGCGTCGACCCACCGCATGCGCGCGATCGAGCGCT
This sequence comes from Candidatus Limnocylindria bacterium, assembly GCA_036555955.1. Taxonomy (GTDB): domain Bacteria; phylum Chloroflexota; class Limnocylindria; order P2-11E; family P2-11E; genus 3-1-20CM-2-70-9. The sequence goes on from DATBKH010000101.1 coordinate 6,568, forward strand.
ATCGCGAGGCCGCCGCGGCGCCACCCGTGTCGCTCTATGCCGACATGCTCGACCTCGTCGCGTTCAACTGGGGATACTTCCGCGACCACGAAGGCTTCGGCAACGTCCTTGGACTGATCGACGAGGCCATCGCCATCGCGCGGGCGAATCGCGATCCGGCGCTCCTGCGCGTGCTCATCCAGCGCGCCGCGGTGACGAACGACGCGAGCGTCTTGCCCGAGATCGAGTCACTTCTGGCGAGCCTGCCCGATCCGAGCCCGTACGCGGACGCGCTGTGGCGGCTTGCCGTCGTTCATTTCGACGCGACCGCCGATCTCGACAAGGCCGCCGACGCGATCGCTCGATCGTTCGAGCTCGCGGAACGCGGCGCTCCCTTCAACGAGCCCGAGGCGGTCGTCTGGCGGTCGGAGCTGCACTTCCACCGTGGCGATCTCGAGCGTTCCGACGCCGACGCGGAGCGCATGCTCGGTCTCAGTCGGAACCTCAGCGTGCACACGCGGACGCACGCGATCGCGGTCAAAGCGCGTGTGCACTGGGCGCGCGGTGAATGGGACGGCGTCCGCGAGTACGGCGAGGAGCTGCGGGCGCACCTCCGGAACAACCCTGAGGCCAGCTGGTGCCTCTACAGCGCGAACCTCGCGGCCTACGACGCGATCGCGGACCTCGTTCGCGGCAGGCCGCTGCCCGCGGACCTGAAAGAGCTCGTCGACCGGATCGTCCCCGACTCACCGGCCACGAACGCGGCCGCGATGATGGTGCCGCTCGTGATGGCCGGCGAGCCTGTGCTCGAAGAAGAAGCGCGGCGCGCGTACGCGCCGGAGACGCCCATCTGGGATCGCGAATCCATGTGGGACCTCACGCAGACGCACTTCGCCCTCGTCGACGTCATGCGCGAGCGCTGGGACGCGGTCGAGCGCGACCTCGTCCGTCTCGACCAGATGGCACGACACGGCGCGCGTTTCGCGGCGGCGCTCGCCGCGGCGATGCGCGAGGAGCTCGCGGCGGCGCGCGGCGGTCCGGCGCCGAGCCACGACGGACTTCGCGGCCTCGGCTACACCGGCGTGAGCGAGCTCATGCGCTACCGCGTGCCGCGCGTACCCTTGGCGCCGTGGCAGGGCGTTTCGTCACCCGTGGCTTCGTAGGGCGGCGGGAACCGCCTGGGACGACCGCGAGCCGCATCCCACCCGGCCAGCACCTGGTCAAGGACTTCCCGGTGCTGTCGGCCGGTCCGACCCCGCGCACACCGATCGCGTCGTGGACGTTTCGCATCGAGGGTCTGGTGAAAGACGCGGTGACGTGGAGCTGGTCGGACTTCCAGGCGCTGCCGGCTTCGGACTTCACGAAGGACATCTCGTGCGTGACGAAGTGGACGAAGCTCGACACCCGCTGGCGCGGCGTGAGCGTCGACGTGCTGCTCGAGAGCGTCGAGCTCGATCCGCGTGCGGCGTTCGTCACCGCCTTCTCGGACGGCGGCTACACGACGAACATCCCGCTCCCCGATCTCGTGAACGGCCAGGCCTTCGTCGCCTACGGATACGACGGTCGCCCGCTCGCGCCGGAGCACGGCGGGCCGGCGCGGCTCGTCGTCCCGCATCTCTACTTCTGGAAGAGCGCGAAGTGGATTCGCGGTCTCCGTGTGATGGATCGCGACGAGCCGGGGTTCTGGGAGTCGCTTGGCTACCACAATCGCGGAGATCCCTGGAAGGAAGAGCGGTATTCCGGCGACTAGCGTGAAGCGTCCGCTCGAGTGGCAGATCGCGACCGTGAAGGGCATCCGCGAGGAGACCCCGGAGGTGAAGACCCTCACCCTCGCGCTGCCGGCGTGGTCGCGTCATCGTCCCGGCCAGCACTACGACATCCGGCTCACAGCGGAGGACGGGTACTCCGCGCAGCGCAGCTATTCGATCGCCTCGGAGCCCGAGCGCGAGGGCGAGATCGACGTCACCGTCGAGCGCATCGCCGACGGCGAGGTCTCGCCGTTTCTTGACGACGTCGTCACGGTCGGCGACCGATTCGAGGTGCGCGGCCCGATCGGCGGCTATTTCGTCTGGGATCGTTCGGTGGGCGGAGCGCTGCTGCTCGTCGCCGGCGGCTCGGGCGTCGTCCCCCTCATGGCGATGCTGCGCCATCGCCGGGCCGCCGGCCTGTCGGATCCCGCGCGGCTCCTCTACAGCGCGCGGAGCGCGGACAAGGTCATCTATCGGAGCGAGCTCGACGAGCTCGAGCGGACGGACGGCCTCCACGTCGCGTACACGCTGACTCGCAGCCAGCCTCCGGGATGGAAGGGCTACGCGCGCCGCATCGACGATGCGATGCTTCGCGAGGTGAGCGCGCCGCTCGGTCCGGGAGCCGTCGCGTACGTCTGCGGCCCGACCGCCCTCGTCGAGTCCGCGGCCGACGGCCTCGAGCGCGTCGGACTGGCCCCCGATCGCATCCGCACCGAACGATTCGGACCCACCGGCTCATGAGCGGCGGCGACGACCTCGTCCTCGACGGCAACGCCGCGGCGGGAATGCTCGCGGAGATCTACGGTGACGACATGACCGCGGTGCTCGCGGAGTGCGGCAGCTGTGGCCAGGTCGACCCGATCGGTGGTCTGCTCACGTACGTCCACGCGCCGGGGGTCGTCCTGCGCTGCACGGCCTGCGCGACCGTGCTGATCCGCATCGTGCAGACCCCGAAGCGCACGCTCGTGGACGTGCGCGCGAAGCGCGTTCCGCCGCCGCCGCGGACCTAGCGCGCGATCCACGCGCGATAGCCTGATGCCGTGATCTTCTGGGGTCGTGGCGATCGTGTGCAGGCGCCTCCGGAGCGCCGGCAGCTGCGCCGCATCCCGCGCGTGCTGGCGTCGTCGTTCCGGCTCGTCTCGCAAGCGGCGCCGCGGCGGTTCGCGCTGTCGCTCGTCCCGCAGGTGGTGACCGCGGCGATCACGGGCGTCCAGCTCGTGATCACGCGCGACCTCATCAGCGCGGTGCTCGCGACGGGCACCGGCGGCGAGCTCGGCCGAGTCGGCTACCTGCTCGGGGCCATGATCGGCCTCGGCGTCGTCTCGACCGGCGCCAACATCCTGCAGAGCCAGAACAGCGCCATGCTTTCGGCGATCGTCGAGCGTCACACGAACTCGGTGCTGCTCGACCGGATCATCGGCATCGATCTGAAGCGGTTCGAGACGCCCGAGTTCCAGGACCTGCTGCGGCGAGCGATGAACGCGATGGGCCGGATGATGGGCGTGACCGGATCGGCGATCGGGCTCGCACGCTCGATTTTCCTGATCGTCGGCGTCGCGGTCGCGCTGTACGTGCTGCAGCCGATCCTGCTCGTCATCGCGATCGTCGGCTTCATCCCGATGTGGCTCGCGAGCCTGGCCAGCAGCCGCGCCATGTACCGCTTCTGGCGCTCGATGACGCCGAACGAGCGCAAGCGCGGGTACGTGTTCGGCCTCTTCACGCAGCGCGAGTACGCGAAGGAGATCCGCGCGTTCGGTCTGTCGGACTACCTCCGCAACCTGTACGAGCGGCTCTCCAACGAGCGCATCACCGAGCTCCGCGCGAACCTGAAAAAGCGCGCGCGGTACCAGACGCTCTCGGGTACCGCGTCGGCGGTCGTGACCGCGCTCACCTACGGCGCGCTCGCGTACCTCGTGATCGATCACCGCATCGGGGTCGCGGAGGCGGGCGCCGCGGTCATCGCGAGCCAGCAGCTCACCGGCCAGCTCGGCGCCATCGTCGACAACGCGACCCAGCTCTACGAGGCGAGTCTCTTCCTCGAAGACTGGGAGGAGTTCTCCGCGCTCTCGCCCGCCGCGCTGCCGTACGAACGCTCGGGATCCGCGACGTTCGGCCGCATCGAGGTCGACCACGTCTCGTTCCGGTACCCCGCGTCGAGCTCGCTGAACGGCGGACCGCCCCAGCCGCAGCGACTCGCGCTCGACGACGTCTCGCTCGAGATCGGTGCCGGGGAGGTCATCGCGCTCGTCGGCGAGAACGGCTCGGGCAAGACGACGCTGGCGAAGGTGCTGTCCGGCCTGTACCGCCCTGACTCGGGCCGCGTGCTCTGGGACGGGGTCGACATGTCGACACGGGATCCGCGGTGGATCTACGAGCACGTCGCGGTGCTCTTCCAGGACTTCGCGCGATTCATGCTCACGGCGCGGGAGAACATCGGGCTCGGCCGCGTCGAACGCCTCGACGACTTCACCGAGATCGTGCGCGCGGCCGAGCGGGCCGGCGCGAACACGTTCGTCGACGCATGGCCCGAGCGCTACGACACGATCCTCGGCCCCTACTTCATGGGCGGGAAGGACGTATCGATCGGTCAATGGCAACGGATCGCGCTGGCGCGTGCTTTCTTCCGGGACGCACCGCTCGTCATCCTGGACGAGCCGACCGCGGCTCTCGACGCCCGTGCGGAGCACGACCTCTTCACGCGCATGCGCGATCTCTTCAGTGGGCGATCGGTCCTGCTCATCTCGCATCGCTTCTCGAGCGTGCGCTCCGCCGATCGGATCTACGTCCTTCACGACGGTCGCGTCGTCGAGAGTGGATCGCACGACGAGCTCATGGCTCTCGGCGGGCGCTACGCCGAGCTCTTCACGCTTCAGGCGTCCGCGTATCTGCCGCGGCCCGGGCGCGAGCGCGCGCTCAGCCGCTAGGAGGTTCTTGCCGTGGTCGCAAGCCGTGTCGCCGTGCGCGAATTGCAGAAGCCGCTGCGCGAGCGCTACCAGAAGGATCCGGCGAGCGCGCAGATCACGCTGCGGGTCGGCTGCGGCGATGCCGATCTCGCGGATCCGCTGCACTGCGAGGTCCGGCCGGGGGCGCAGAGCGATGTGGTCTGGCGCGCCGGCGCGCATCCCGCCGTCGGCGGGAGCGGCGACGCGCCGTGCTCCGGCGACTTGCTGCTCGCCGCGCTCGCCGCGTGCCAGGAGACGACGATCCGCATGGTGGCGGCGAGCATGGGCATCGAGCTCGAGAAGCTCGACATCCACGTCGAAGGCGATTGGGACGCGCGTGGCACCCTCGCGTTCACCGGTGCGCCGATCGGACTGAAAGCGATCCGCTGCTCGACGAAAGTGACCATTCACGGCGACGAGCGCGGTGAACGCGCCGACCGCCTTCTGCGGAGCGCCGAGAAGTACTGCGTCGTCCTCGACACGCTGCGCCACGGCGTTCCGGTCGAGTCGACGTTCGAGCTCACCGCGACCCCGCGCTGATCCACTAGCTGGCAAGCGGGGCTTCGCTCGCATCTAGGAAAACACACGCGCCGCCTTTACCCTCGACGCGGATGAGGTTGGGTCATCGCGCGGCGACGTCGCTCGTCGCGGTCGCCATCGTCGGTCTCCTCGCTGCCTGCTCGGCGCCCGCTGCGTCTGGCCCGTCACCGGCCCCGCCGAGCGCGGTGGTCGCGACGCCCGAGCCGACGCTCGCGCCGGACGCGCCTTGCCGTGAATGCTGGCCGTTGAATGGGAAGCCGCTGAAGCTCGGCGCGGTCGACAAGCGAGCGCTCCTGGTGAAGATCGACAACGTGCCGCTCGCTCGCCCGCATTACGGGATCACGCAGGCGGACATGGTCTTCGAGATCCTCGTCGAGGGGTTCGTGACGCGGCTCGCGGCGGTCTTTCACTCGCAGGATCCGCAGACGATCGGCAACATCCGGAGCGCGCGGCTCGCGGATCGTTCGCTCACGCCGATGGTGCGCGGCGCCCTGGTGTACTCGGGCACGTCGGCGTACGAGATGCCGCTCATCCAGGGCGACGCCGCGAGCGGCAAGTACGTCGACCTCTCGGCCGACTACACGAGCGGCTACTACCGCGTGAGCTTCCGGCCCGGCCCGTACAACATGTTCACGAGCGCCGCCGCCATGCGGCAGGCGATCGCCGCGCACGGCGCCGACGCTCCGCAGCAGGTGCCACCGTGGGGCTTTCTCGCGGCGACCGACCACGCCCCGACGATCGCCGGTATGAGCGGCGCCGTCGCCGCGACGGAGCTCGTCATCCCCTACCGCGAGGACATCTCGCGCGTGAAGTACGAGTACGACCCGCAGACGCGCACGTACGCGCGGTTCCAGAACAACGCGGGCAAGCCGGTCCGTGACGTCGACGCGGTGAACAACCAGCCGGTCGCGGCGTCGAACGTCGCGATCATCCACACCGAGATCTGGGAAGTGCCGGAGATCGTCGACGCCGCGGGGGCGCACGCGCACGACATGCGCCTGGTGGGCACCGGATCGGCGACGATCTTCCGCGACGGTCTGCGTCAGGAAGCGACGTGGTCGCGTGCGACGGACACGGATCCGTTCACGTTCAAGAACGCCGCCGGCGAGAAGATCCTGTTCGATCAGGGCCAGACCTGGGTGCACGTCGTCCCGAACGACTGGGAGATCCCGAGCAGCTAGGCTGCTCTGAGCGGCGGACGCATCCGCGCTCAGCTCCCGATGCCGCGTTGACACGCTCGACGCGGGCGCCCACAAGATCCGTCCGTACACTGGTTCGAAGTGGCAGCGCCCCAGACGGTGACCCGTCCGGACTACGAACCCATCGAGGAAGCATCCTTCTCCTGGCGCGCCATCCTCGAGATCGTCCAGGCGCTGGCGCTCGCGGTCGTGATCTCGGTCGTGCTGAACCTGTTCGTCGTCCAGGTGACCGAGGTCCGCCAGCGTTCGATGGAGGAGACGCTCGAGCAGAACGATCGCGTCCTGGTCAGCAAGGTCGACTACCGCCTCGGTTCGCCTCAGCGCGGCGACATCATCGTCTTCAACCCGCCATTGCCCGACGCGACGATCCCCTACGTGAAACGCGTCATCGCCTTGGCCGGCGAAACGGTGGACCTCCGCGACGGGGCCGTGTACGTCAACGGCCGCCCGGTGGACTTCGCGCAGGCGCACGGCGCGAGCCTCCCCCAGACACCGACGATCACCTATCCGTTCACGGTCCCCGCCGGCGAGATCTGGGTCATGGGTGACAACCGGACCTTCTCGTCGGACTCGCGCTCGTTCGGCCCGGTCCCGGTGAGCAACATCATCGGGAAGGTGATCCTTCGCTTCTGGCCCATCGATCGGCTCGTCTTCTTCGAGTGGTGAAGATGCGGGGGCATCACGGCGCCCGCACTATCTAGCCGATCGGACTCCCGAGCTCGGCGTCGCGATCGGGCTCGAGGAGGACGACCCGTCCGTCCGACTCGATCGCTCCGAGGGTGAGAACTTCGCTGTCGAACGTGGCGACGCGGCGCGGGGGGAAGTTCGTCACGCACACCACGAGGCGGCCGAGGAGGGCGCGCTTGTCATACCACTGACGCACCGCCACGGAAGACTTGCGGATGCCGTGCTGCCCAAAGTCGATCCTGAGCTTGAACGAAGGGTTGCGCGCCTCGGGGAAGTCGTCGACGGAGACGATGCGACCCACGCGGATCTCGATCTTGCGGAAGTCGTCCAGCGACGCGGTCACGTTCGTATCATCGACGGAGTGGCCGACGTCTTCCACCGACCCACGGATTGGGAAATCGTCGCGGACAAGAAGGTGTTCCGCGTCCACTGGGACGACGGGCAGCTCACCGAGTACGAATGGGACGGCCTTCGCCGGGCCTGCCCGTGCGCGTACTGCTCGGGTGAAGGATCGTTCGCCGGCAACGTGAACCCGGCGACGAAGTTCAGCGAGGCGCAGACGACTCTGAAGGAGGTATACGCGGTGGGCCGCTACGGCCTGACACCCGAGTGGGCGGACGGTCACGACACCGGTATCTATACGTTCAAGATGCTGCGACGCGCCGCTGGGCTCGGTTAGTGAAGTTCTTCACCAAGAGAAGCGAGCTGCCCGAGGACATCGCCAAACGCGTGCCACCGGGTCAGTACCTCACCGAAAAGTGGCCGGTGCTGCACTACGGATCCGTCCCGCGGTTCGATCCGCAGCGCTGGGACTTCCGCGTCTTCGGGAAGGTGCTGAACGAGATCAAGCTCGACTGGAAACAGTTCAGCGAGCTCGACAAGACATCGGTGACGGCCGACATGCACTGCGTCACGACCTGGTCACGCCTCGACCAGCGCTGGGAGGGGATCCCTTTCGCGAAGATCGTCGAGCTGGCCAAACCACTGCCCGAAGCGAAGTTCGTCATCGCGCACAGCGAGCAGGGCTTCACCGCGAATGTCCCGATCGAGTACTGCATGCGCGACGACTGCCTCATCGCGCTCCGTGCCAACGGCGAGCCCTTGACCGCCGAGCACGGATCGCCCGCGCGCCTCGTCGTCCCGCCGCTCTACGCCTGGAAGAGCGCAAAGTGGCTCCGGGGAATCGAGTTCAGCGGCACCGACAAGCCGGGCTTCTGGGAACGAAACGGTTACCACAATCGCGGCGATCCCTGGAAAGAGGAGCGGTATTGGGGCGACTAGCCCGGTGGCCCGCGGTGCAGCACCTGAGCTTCACCGTTCGTGACGCGGAGCGATCCCGGGCGTTCTACCGCGACTTCCTCGGATTCGAGGATCTCGGCGGTAGTGGTGAGATCGCCGAGCTCACGATCGGCGAGACGAAGCTCGTGCTCCTTCCGGCAGGCGACCGCTCCGCCCGCGGGGACTTCCACTTCGGCTTCCGTGAGAGCGATCGCGCCTCGATCGACGAGTGGGGCCGCAAGGCGCGCGACGCGGGACTGGCCATCGATTTCGGCCCGGCCGTGGCGGACTGGGGCGGATACGTCCTCTATCTTCGCGATCCCGACGGCTACCAGATAGAGATCTGGAGCGACGAGAGCTAGCCGCGCGCTACTGGACGTTCGCCTCGGGAGCGAAGTTCGGATCCGAGTAGTGCGAGCGGGTGAACTGGACGATCTGGATCTGATCGACGCTCTGCAGCTTCAGCAGCCAGCCCCACGACGTGAGCGCGATCTTCGCGTCGGACAGCGCCGGGTACGGCTCGAGGACGATCTTCCGATAGGCGCCGTTCATGAGCGCGCGCGCGATGCTCTTCAGCTGATCGATCTCCGGCTGGCTCAGGTTGTTGTACGCGATGACGATCCCGCCGTGCTCGAGGTTGTGGGTCGTCACCTCGTTCGGCAGGTTGGCGTCCTTGATGCCCCACGGCGCCGGCGCCGCCGGCGAGAGCGAGCTCCAGTGCTGGCCCGATGTAGGCGGGTTGGTGTTGTAGTTGCCTTTCTGACCGACCGGGATGTGCTCGGGGGCCTGCAGGGGCTGCTGCGTTCCGACGGTGACGCCGCTCGGGATCTGGAACTCCGCCGAGTTGAGGTCGATCGCGGCCGCCGGCGGCTCGAAGACGCCGGCTGCGCGCAGACCGAGGATGACGAGGACGACCGCGCCGATCCCGACGGCGCCCATGACGAGCTGTCTGGTGAACCCGCGCGATGAGCCGCGCGCGTGCTGCTGGTCTTTGCGCTGCCGCTGTCGCTTCTGTTTTTCGCGGCGCTCGCGCCTCGTTTGCACGGTCATACACAACCAGAATACCGACCTAAACTGACCTCGCTATGAGCGTGCGTGTGCGTTTCGCGCCATCGCCCACCGGTGCGCTCCACGTCGGAAGCGCACGCACCATCCTCTACAACTACCTCTTTGCGCGGCAGCGCGACGGAACGATGGTGCTTCGCGTCGAGGACACCGATCAGGAGCGGCTCGTCGCGGGCGCGATCGAGTCGATCTACGACGGTCTCCACTGGCTCGGCATCACGTGGGAGGAAGGTCCCGAAGAGGGCGGTCCGCACGCCCCCTACGTGCAGTCCCAACGGCTTCCGATCTATCGCCGGCACGCCGACGAGCTCATCGCGAAGGGAGCGGCGTACTACTGCTTCTGCTCGAAGGAACGCCTCGCGGCGCTGCGCGCCGAGCAGGAGCGGCGTCGTGAGCTGACGCGATACGACCGCCACTGCCGCGCGATCCCCGTGGCCGAGGCGGCGGCGCGTGCGAAGACCGATCCCCATGTCATACGGCAGAAGGTGCCGGACGAGGGCACGCTCGCCATCGAGGACCTGGTGCACGGGCACATCGAGTGGCACGTGAACACCGTCGAGGATCAGGTGCTCCTGAAGTCCGACGGCTTCCCGACCTATCACCTCGCCGTCGTCGTCGACGACCACGAGATGGGCATCACCCACATCATGCGCGGCGAAGAATGGATCGCCTCGGTCCCCAAGCACCTCCTCATCTACCGCGCGTTCGGCTGGGACGTTCCGGCGATGGCGCACTTTCCCGGCGTGCTCGGCGCGGACGGGAAGAAGCTGTCGAAGCGTCACGGCGCGGTCGGCGTCGAAACCTATCGCGATGAGCTCGGCATACTGCCAGAAGCGCTGTTCAACTATTTGTTGCGGCTCGGCTGGGGCTATGGCGACCGCGAGGAGATCACCCGCGAAGAAGCGATCGACCTG
>DATBKH010000102.1:0-4222 GCA_036555955.1 Candidatus Limnocylindria bacterium
TCGGGAAGACCGCGCTGTCGATTGCCTTCGCGAACTCGGCGTCGGACAGGATCATGCCGCCGCGTGGACCGCGGAGCGTCTTGTGCGTGGTGGTCGTGACGATCTGCGCGAGCCCGACCGGCGTGGGATGCTCCCCCGCCGCGACGAGCCCCGCGAAGTGCGCCATGTCCACGAGCAGGAGCGCCTCGACCGCGTCGGCGATCTGGCGCAGGCGCGGGAAGTCGAAGATTCGGGGATACGCGGTCGCGCCGGCGACGATGAGCTTCGGGCGGTGCTCCTTCGCGAGCCTTTCCAGCTCGTCGTAGTCGAGCATCTCGTCGTCCTTGCGGACCCCGTACGCCGCGAAGTGGTAGAGCTTGCCCGAGAAGTTCACCGGCGATCCGTGCGTGAGATGACCGCCTTGGTCGAGCGCGAGGCCGAGCACGGTGTCGCCGGGCTTCAATACGGCGGCGTACGCGGCCATGTTCGCCTGCGCGCCGGCGTGCGGCTGGACGTTCGCATGCGCGGAGCCGAAGAGCGCCTTCGCGCGCTCGATCGCGAGCGACTCGGCGACGTCGACCCACTCGCACCCGCCGTAGTAGCGGCGCCCGGGATAGCCCTCGGCGTACTTGTTCGTGAGGACGCTGCCGACCGCCTCCATGACCGCGGGGCTCGTGTAGTTCTCCGAGGCGATGAGCTCGATCTTCTCGACCTGCCGGCGCCGCTCGTTCTCGATCGCCGCGTAGATCTCGGGGTCGGTGCGTTCGATGTGGCTCATCTGCCCCGCCTCTCAATGAGTTTTGGTTCTCGCTGGTCCGCGCGCGGCGCCGACTCCAGCTCGCGGATCTGTTCGCGCCGTCGCGCATGCCTCCCGGTCTGGACTTCGGCCCCCAAGAATGCATCGACGATGCTGTTGGCGAGCGCCTCGCCGATGACGCGCTCGCCCAGCGTGAGCAGGTTCACGTCGACGTGCTCGACGCCGTCGCGCGCGGACCATTCGTTCTCGACGACGGCCGCACGCACGCCCGGGATCTTGTTCGCCGCAACCGCCGGACCGATGCCGGAGCCGCAGAGGAAGATCCCGCGCTGGACGTCGCCCTGCGCGATCGCCTCGGCGAGCGGCCGAACGATGAGCGGGTAGTCGTCGTCGGGCGTGGTCTCGCCGCCGAAAGCGATCACGGTGTGACCGGACGACACAAGATGCTCGGTGACCGATGCCTTGAGCCGCTGGCCGGCGTGGTCCGCGGCCACCCCGATCTTCACGCGACGGACGCCACCGCTTCATCGATCTCGCTTTCGCTGATCGCGCCCTCGCGAAGGATCTTCACCTGGTCGGTGGTGCAATCCACGACCGTCGAGGAGACTCCTCCGGGCGTGATCCCGCCGTCGAGCACCAGTGCGATGCGTCCCTCGAGCTGCGCGATGACCTCCTCCGCCGTACGCGTGTCCGGCTCGCCCGAGCGGTTCGCGCTCGTGACCGGAAGCCCGCCCCCGCTCGCGGCGATGAGTCGGCGTGCGAGCGGGTGGGCCGGGACGCGGAAGGCGAGCGTCCCGCGGCGCGGCGCGACGAGGACGATGGTCAGCGGCCCCGGCCAGAAACGCTGCGCGAGCGCGCGCGCGGTGGGAGTGACGATCGCGCTCGCCTCGAGGTTGGCCACGTCCGACAGCAGCACCGGGATGCGCTTGTCCTTCGGACGGTCCTTGGCGCCGTACAGCTTTCGGACGTGCTCGTGCCCGGCGGAGAGTCCGTACACCGTGTCGGTGGGGAATGCGACGAGCTCGCCCCGAGCGAGCGCTGCCGCGGCCTCCTCCACCGCTCCCGGCGAATCCGCCGCGAGGAGGCGCGTCTTCACCTCGTGGATGATAGGTCGTCGGCATGAGCGGGCTTGGAGCGTTGCGCCGATGACGAGCGTCGTCTTCCTCGACGTGTACGGCGTGCTCATGGATCCCGCGCCGCTCGCGGCGCAGTGGGAGCGACTGGTCGGGGATTTCCTCGCGCCACGCCTCGGCGGCGATCCATCGCGATGGGGCGCGGCGAACCGTTACGCGGCGGATCGCATGTTCGCGCGTTATCGCGACCCGAAGGGCACCCCGGGCGAGACGCACGCACGGCTCAGGCGTCTCTGGTTCCGCGAGATGTGCGAGCACGCCGGCGTCGACCCGCCGAAGCGGCCGGGACCTCTCGCGGATGAGACTTTCGCGTGGGTCGGCGAGCGGCTGCAGGCGACGTTTCCTGGGACCGTCGACGCACTGCGCGAGATCGCGCGGCGTGGCCATCGCCTGTTCACGTCGGCCGGGCTGGTCTCGACCGACGGAGACGCGTTCCTCCGCGGCATCGGCGTACGCGATCTCTTCGTCGAGGTCTACGGCACCGACGTCATCGATCGCTGGAAGACGAACGCCGGCTTTTACCGGAAGATCCTCGAGCACTCGGGCGTGAGCGGCGCGGAGGCGGTGACGGTCGACGACCAGGAGCGCTGCCTCGACTGGGCGAAGCGCGCCGGATTCGCGCGGACGTTCCTCCTCGCGCCGGCCGGGACCGCGTCGAATCACGAGACGATCGCCTCGCTCGCGGAGCTCGTCGAGCGCCTCGAGCCACGGTGACACGGAGGGTCCGCTGCGGACCGTACGGGCTCGGATGGTCGGGCTCGACGACGGTCGCGCGCCGGCCGTAGCGCCGCTCGATCGCATCCGCGAAGCCGTTCTCGACGCGCGCGTCGATGTCGAGCTCGCGGATCCCGCGGAGCGCGAGCTCGCCCTCGACCGCGGCGATGAGCGGCCACACGAGCCCGCGACCGCGATGATCGGGGTGGATGAGGACGTTGTAGAGGCTCGCGCGATCGGCGCGCCAGGCGGGTCCGGCGACCGCGAAGCCGACGCGCACGCCGTCCACCGCGATCGTGGCCACCACCGCGTCGCGGTTCGTGGCCTGCCAGCGCATCTCGCGGATCGAGAAGGCACGCGTTCCCCACTCCGCCCGCTCGAGCTCCAGCATCCAGTCGCCGAGCAGGCGCCACGTGGCGGCGCCGGCCGTGTGCAGCTCGACGGCGCTCAGCGCGTCACCGTGACCACGCGCGCATCGCCCGCGAGGTCGTTGATCACGCGCGTCGTGCCGCCGAGGGAGTACTGCAGCAGGTGCGAGACCTGCTCGGCGAGCGGCGGATCGATCTCGAAGAGCGCCGATCCGCCCGGTGCCAGGACGCGCGGAAGCTCGGAAGCGGCACGCCAGATGATTTCGAGTCCATCCTTCCCCGCCGTCACCGCGAGACGCGGCTCGAACGCGAGCGACGTTCGTTCGCCGACGAGGTGCTCGAGCGCGTCGTCGCGCAGATAGGGCAGGTTCGCGACGACGACGTCGACGGGCTCGCGGATCGGCTCGAGCAGATCGCCTTCGCGGAGCTCGACGCGGTCGCCGACGCCGTTGCGGAGCGTGTTCTCCCGCGCGACCGCCAGCGCGTCGATGCTGATGTCGGTCGCGACCACGCGCACGTTGGGCTCGTGAGCCGCGATCGCGACGGCGACCGCCCCCGACCCCGTGCCGACGTCGGCGACCGAGACCGCGCGACCGCCGATGATCTCGCGCGCCGCGTCGACGAGCGTCTCCGTTTCCGGACGCGGGATGAGCACCCGCGGATCGACTGTGAAGCGCAGGCCGTAGAACTCCTTGAAGCCGCGGAGGTACGCGACCGGCTCGCCACGAGCCCGCCGCTCCACGAGCTCGCCGTAGCGCCGCTCGGCGCCGTGCGGCATCTCGGTGTCGGGATGCGCGTACAGCGTCTCCTTCGTCGTCCCGAGCACGTGCGCGAGCAGGACGTCGGCGTCGAGCGCCGCCGTCACGATCCCTGCGCCGCGCAGCGCAGCCACGGCGGCGTCGCGCTCCTCTCCCCACGTGCGCATCTGCTGACGGAAGTATCGTCGCGACGTGCAGGGTGAGCCGACGATCGCCGACGTCACCGCGGCGCGGCGCGTCGTCGACCGCTATCTCCCGCGCGCGCCGCTCGAGCGTTCGCCGCTGCTGTCAGCGGATCTCGGCGCCGACATCTTCCTGAAGATCGAGACCTTCAAGCCGACGCGCACCTTCAAGGTTCGTGGCGCGCTGAACAAGATCGCCTCGCTCGATCCCGGCGCACGGCGTCGCGGCGTCGTGGCAGCCTCGGCCGGGAGTCACGCCCAAGGCGTCGCATATGCGGCCTCGGCTCTCGGCGCCCCCGCGACCGTCGTCATGCCCCGCGGCGTCTCGGAG
>DATBKH010000103.1:0-22278 GCA_036555955.1 Candidatus Limnocylindria bacterium
CGGAACGTCGGCGTAGGGCGAGTCCGCGACGATGGCTCCGACGTTCGGATGGATCAGAAGCTCCTGGATGACGGTGCCCGCGCCCATCGAGACGCCGATGAGCGCGATCCGGTTCTCGAGAAATCCGCGCCCGACGACGTAGTCGATCGCCGCGGCGACGTCCCAGCGCTCGAAGAGCCCGAGCGAGAACCGCTCGCCGTCACTGTTCCCATGCCCGCGCAGGTCGAAGAGGAGAACGCTGAAACCGGACCGAAGCAGGGCGTCGGCGATCGGCTCGGCCTTGCCGCCCTCGAGCCGGTTGCTATGCCGGCCGTGCACCACTATCGCCGCGCGGTCACCGGGGGTGGGGAAGAACCATCCGGAGAGACGGAGGCCGTCCACCGTCCGGAGCGACACGTCCTCGTATGAGGTCGCCGCGGGTATGTTCGGCGCGCGATCGACGGCGTGACGTTCGGCCCGCGTGAACTCGTCCGCGATGGCGTATGAAGAGCCGAGGTAGCCGACTGAGGCGACGAGGACGAGGGCGCCGAGCAGGGCGGCGCCCGCTCTGATCCGCTTCCGCGTCGTGACGGACACGTAGCGCTAGGCGGCCGGGTTCAGGAGCTCGAGGACCCGCGCGCGAACGGTCTCGAGCGGCAGGCCGAGCGACTCGAGGATCCCTGAGGCGATGCCTTCGCCCTCCCGGACGACGCCGAGGAGGATGTGCTCCGGCCCGACCTGGCGATGGCCGAGCTTTCGACCCTCGTCGATCGCGAGCTCGATCACCTTCTTCGTCCGTGGAGACAGCGTGATGTCGCTCGGAGAGGTCGGCGTGTCCCCGCGGCCGACGATGAATTCGAGCGCGGTGCGTACCTTTGTGAGGTCCACGCCGAGCGACGCGAGCGCGCGGCCGGCGATCGTATCGGGCTCGCGCAGGAGCGCCGCGAGCAGGTGCTCCGTCCCGATGTAGTTGTGGTTCTGCCGGATCGCCTCATCTTGGGCGAGCGCGAGGACGCGCTTGCCCGCTTCGTCGAAGCGGTCGAACGGTCCGCTGGTCGCGCCTTGCGGACGGGCGACCGGCGGCGCGCCGACCGGATGGAGGGTGAACGCTCGCTGCCCGGAACGCGCTCGGCCCATCCAGGCCTGCGCGGCGCCGATCGCGATGCCGGCAAGGGCCCCGCCGGCGATGCCCGCGACCAGAGCGATCGCCAGCAGCTCGGCGGTCACGGCTTCTCCTGATCGACGGTCGCGCGTACGCGCTCAGCCGTGGCCCCGAGTGAGGCCAGCGTTTGCGCGCCGACGCCGCCCCCTTCTTCGACGAGGGCGATGAGGATGTGCTCCGGCGCGATCATCTCGCTGTCGCGGGTCGCCGCCGCGCGACCCGCCAAAGCGAGGATGCGTCCGACCCGCGGGGTCAACGTGGCTTCGGTCGGAACGACGCCGAGGGTGGGCGGCACCACGGCTTCGATGCGCTTGCGAAGCACATCCGAGTCGATCGCGAGCACGTTCCAGATGGGCTCGAGCGTCGGAGCCAGGCGCAGCGCCATGGCGAGGTTCTCGCTCCCGACGTAGGCGTGACCGTTCTGTATCGCTTCCTGCGTCGCGCTCGCCAGCACGCGCCGCGAGTGCGGATCGAGGTTCACGCCGCCGAGCACGACGCCGCGTGCGCCGCTCGCGGCGATCACCTGATGCCGCACGCGCTCGGGATCGATCCCGAGCGACCGGAGCAGAGCCATCGCGGCTCCACCTTCGCGCACGAGCCCGAGAAGGAGATGCTCCGTCGCGATCTCATGGTGGCCGAGCTTCACCCGCTCCTCTTCCGCGAGGGCGAACGCCGCCTTCGTCGTGTCGGAGAGCGTGATCTCGCTCGGCGCGGCGGTCGTCGTGCCGCGGCCGATCGAAGCTTCGACCTGTACACGAAGCTTCGACAACGTCGCGCCGAGCGCGTCGAGACTCCGGGCAGCGACCCCTTCGCCTTCGCGGGCCAGTCCGAGGAGCACGTGCTCCGGTCCGATGTACCTGTGGTTGAACCGCACGGCCTCGTCCTGCGCGAGCGCGAGCGCGCGCTTGGCGCGGTCGTTGAAGAAGCGGAAGGGACTTTGCGCCGCGCCGGGACGCATCGGAGGCGGTTGTGCTCGATAGGTGCCGTGGAACTGCCACGTGCCCGGAGCCGGATCTGTCGCCCAGCCGCGGCGCGTACGAAGCATGTCGCGCACGATTCCCGACAGCATCCCGCCGACGGCGCCGCCGGCGACACCGGCCAGCACCGCGATCAGCGCGATTGCGCCCGGATCCATGCGCTACTCGGCGCGCGCTCTCTCGTCGCGACGCGCGGCTTCGGGCGACTCGGTGTGCGCGAGATGCCGTGCGAGCGGACCGGACGGGACGCGCCACTCGCTGCTCGGCTGTGGAGCGCCGATCGACGTGCCGCCGATCCGGCGCTGACCCCGCAGCACGCCGAGCGTGATGATGGCCGCGACGAGGCCGCCGGTGATGCCGCCCGCGATGGCCGCGACGATGATCGCGCTGTCGAAGATGTTCAACTCATCCACTCATCCTGTCGCTGATTTCGCGGATCTTCTGTGGGGTCGCGCCGGCGGTGGCCAGCACGTTCGCCGCGATATCGTCGCCGGCGGCCACCGCGAGAAGCAGGTGCTCGGAACGCATCGTGGCGAAGTTGCGCTCAGCCGCGATCGACGCAGCGCGTCCGAATGCCTCCATGAGGGAACGGCTCTCCCGGATGCCGGCGGGTCGCAGGCCGTCGCGTCGCGGAGCGGCCGCGTCGATGAGCGTGGCGAGCCCAGTGGGATCGATGGCGAGGTCCCTCAGGATGCGGCGGATCCACGCTTGCTCCGACGCGATAAGGCCGAGAAGCAGATGATGCGGCTCGACCTCCTCTGCGTTCGCCCGCCCCGCCTCCCAGTACGCGCGCACGAGCGCGAGCTGCGCGTCGCCGCCGAGACGCTCGTGCGGACGCATCTGCACGCGTGCCATCCGTGCGATGCCCTCGGCTGGCGCGGCCGTGGCGGTCGGGACCTGACCGAGAACGGCGAGGACCCGTTCTCGGACGCTGTCGATCGCGACCCCGATGGCCTCGAGAACACCTGTTCCGACGCTCTGCCCCTCGCGGACGATCGCGAGGAGCAGGTGCTCGGTACCGACGTGGCTGTGGCCGAGCTTGCGGGCCTCATCGATGGCGAGCTCGATGACCTTCTTCGTCCGCGGAGAAAGCGTGATCTCGCTGGGCGACGTGCTCGCGTCCCCGCGTCCGATGATGAACTCCACCGACGACCGCGCCTTCTGGATGTCCGCGCCGAGCGCGTCGAGGACGCGTGCTGCCACGCCCTCGCCCTCGCGAATGAGGCCGAGGACGAGGTGCTCGACTCCTATGTAGTTGTGGTTGAAGCGGATCGCCTCGTCCTGCGCGAGCGCGAGGACTCTCTTCGCGCGGTCGTTGAAGCGATCGAAGGGGCCCATTCGGGCCCGAGGCTAATGCTCGCTTGCTCGCTCAGTCGAGCAGCTTGCGGTACCGCAAATGGACGGCGCTTCGCGCCGACTTGCTACTGCGGCGCTCGCTCCTTCGCTTCGCTCAGAAGCTCCGCGTAATCCGCGATGCCGTAGCGGAACGTGTCCTTCGTGTTGTCGAGCGCCTTCACGATGATCCGCATGGTGTTGTGGACCGCGTCCATCTTCGAGGTCACGGCCTTGTCCTTCTGAAGCACCGTGTTCAGGTCGTACGCCGCGGCCGACTTGAAGAGCATGCGGAACATCTCCATCTCTTCGTTCAGCGTCTCGGGCTTGTCCTTCGCGTGCTCGTACGCGGACCACATCTTGTCGACGCCTTTCGCCTCGATCGTGTCGATCCATGCGCGCTCGCTCTTGTCGTCGACCGCGCGGTACGAGTTGTAGACGATCTCCTTCGTGCCGGCGGGCGTCCGTCCGACCAGGAGGCGGGCCATGAACTTCTCGATCCCGAGGCGCTCCACGACGACGTCCTCGTCGAAGTTGCGCTTGATGAGCATCACCGCATTGATCCGCGCGGGCTCCATCGGATTCGTAAAGACCCGCTCCTTCGGGAACACGGTCGTGATGTCCAGCATCGCGCGCGTGTTCTCGAACGCGAAGAAACGACCGACGGTCTCGCGAAGCGTCTGGGCGTCCATCCTGTCGAACGGCGCTTTGCCCTCGAGGTTCGCGGCGACCGCGTCGATCGTCGCCTTGTTCGCCTCCATGAACTCCGGCGTCACGTCCGGCGCGTTCTCGAGGCGCGACCGGATCATGTCGAAGGCCGCCTGCGGGAAGTTCTCGACGAGATTCGAGCGGAGGTAGAAGACCTTCTCGCTCGTGAACGCGTAGGCCTCGGGATGATCGACGTCGAGCTCGCGCGCGCTGGCGGTGATCTCGCGGTCGTCGAGTCCGCGGCCGATGACGGTCGCGTCGCTCGACCGGTGCTCTTCGAGCCAGCGGTACGTCTGATAGCCGCGCGCGACCTCGTCGCCGCCGTCGAGGATGCGTGCCGGTGACAGGACTTTTCCGTCCTTCGTGCGATACGCGTAGCGGACGTAGACCCAGTCGTCCGAATGGAAGCGGGTGCCGGGGAACTCCATGACGCCGTACGTGGACGTGGACTTGCCGGTCCCGGTCGGCGCGATGTAGAGGATGCCCTTGCCATCCTTCGTCACGACGGCGCCGTGGATCGAGTGGATCCCGTATTCGACCGCCAGCTTTCGCCCGACGGCGCCGAGCACCCACGACTTCAGCTGCCCGTAGTAGCTCGTGTTGAAGAAGATGACCGTGTCGTTCTGTCGCGAGTAGTACGCGGCCTCGGCCTCGCTCGGCACGCGGCCGAGCGCCACGACGAGCACGTCCGGCGTCTGCGCCGGCTTCTGCCCGGTGATGCGCTGCCACTCCTCGACGCCGTACCAGTTGTCCTTCCAGTAACCGATGAGGTGCTCGCTGTTCGTGATCGCCCGGACGCGCAACCCGTGGATGACGACGTCGTGCGAGTGGGTCGTCTCCGTCGCCGTCGCGATGTGCTCGAACGCATTCGCGAGGAGACGTTTGAAAAGTCCCGGCTTCGCGTCGACGGTCTTGTCGTGGACGGCGGTGCGGCCCTTGGTCCTGGTGATCGTGTTCTTCGCGCCGATCGGCGTTCCCGCCCACTCCGGCGAGACCGCGTCGGGCGCGGACGGGAACGTGTAGAGCTCTTTCTTTTCGGCTATCGCCACACCGTGCTCCCCTCGGAACTCGCGTCCGATAGTAGGCAAGATTCGCGCCGACGATCTTCGAGCGTCCCTATCCTTGGTCAATGGCCGCACGAAGCGGCGCGACGGTCGAGCTGCGCGAAGTCAGCAAGCGGTACGGCGAGACCGTCGCCGTCGATCGCCTCAGCCTCACCGCGCCGGCCGGCCGCATCACCGTCCTCATCGGACCCTCCGGCTGCGGGAAGACGACCTCCTTGCGCATGGTGAATCGGCTCATCGAGCCGACGTCCGGTGAGATCCTCATCGACGGACGGAACGTCCTGCGTGAAGATCCGACGCGGCTGCGACGGCACATCGGGTACGTGATCCAGCAGGTCGGTCTGTTCCCGCACCAGACGATCGCCGAGAACGTGGCGACCGTCCCGCGTCTGCTCGGCTGGCCCGTCGAGCGGATCCGCGCTCGCGTCGACGAGCTCCTTTCGCTCATCGGGTTCGACCCCGATCGGATGCGACGCCGTTATCCGGCTCAGCTCTCGGGCGGCGAACGCCAGCGCGTCGGCGTGGCTCGGGCGATGGCCGCAGAGCCGCCGCTCATGCTGATGGACGAGCCGTTCGGCGCCGTCGATCCGATCGTCCGCGAACGGCTGCAGAACGAGTTCCTCCAGCTGCAGCGCGCGCAGGGCATCACCGTGATCTTCGTGACGCACGACATCGACGAGGCGATCAAGCTCGGCGATCGCATCGCGATCATGCGTGCGGGCAAGCTCATCCAGTACGCGTCTCCCGGTGAGCTCCTCGCACATCCGGCGGACGACTTCGTCGCGCAGTTCGTCGGAAGCGACCGCGGCCTCAAGCGTCTCGCGCTGCTGACCGTCGGCGGGGTCGACCTCGAGCCCATCGATCGGGCGAGCCTCGATGGAGCGCCGGTGCTCTCGCCAACGGCGTCCCTGCGTGACGCCCTGGCTGCGATGCTCGAATCCGAGGCCCAGGTCGGAGTCGTGCGCGAGGGTGAACGCAACCTCGGCGTGCTCACGCTCGCGACCATCGGCCGCATCCTGCGCGCGGATGACGCTCGTGACTCCTGACGAGCCCCTCGTCCGTTGGGACTGGCTCGCGAGTCACAGCGACGAGATCGCGCAGCGGGTCGGCGAGCATCTCGAGCTTACGGTCATCGCGATCGTGGGGGGCCTCATCATCGCGGCCGCGCTCTCATTGCTCGCGCTGCGCGTGCCCTGGCTCTACCAGCCGGTCACGTGGTTCACGGGTGTTCTCTACACGATCCCGAGCCTCGCGCTCTTCGCCGTGCTCGTGCCGTACACGGGTCTCTCGGTGCTTACGGCGGAGATCGGACTGGTGAGCTACACGCTGCTCATCCTGATCCGCAACATCGTGGGCGGCATCCGCTCGGTCCCGAGCGAGGTTCGCGACGCCGCCATGGGAATGGGCTACACCCCGCGCCAGATCCTCTGGCGCATCGAGCTGCCGCTTGCGCTCGCCGTCATCTTCGCCGGCGTCCGCGTTGCGACGATCACGACGATCGGCCTGGTGACGGTCACGGCCCTCATCGGTGAGGGCGGCCTCGGCTACTTCATCCTCCTCGGCATCCAGCAGTTCTTCAGCACACCGCTTCTCGTGGGCGCCGTCGGATCGGTGCTCTTTGCCGTCGCCGCGGACGGAGCGCTCGTGCTCGCGCAGCGGGCCCTGACCCCATGGAGCCGCGTGCGGTGACCCTCCTCGCCGATGTCGTCCGGTGGTTTTTCGATCCCGCCCATTGGGCTGGATCGCACGGGATCCCCGTCCGCGTCCTCGAGCATCTCGAGCTGTCGAGCGTCGCCGTGATCGCTGCCGCCGCGGTCGCACTGCCGGTGGCGCTCTACCTCGGGCACACCGGACGCGGTGGATTCATAGCGATCAACGTCGCGAATGTCGGTCGAGCGCTGCCGTCGCTCGCGCTGCTTGCCGTCGGTCTCCTCATCTCCATCGCTCTTGGTCTGGGTCTTGGGTTCTGGCCGACGATCTTCATGCTGATACCGCTCGCGATCCCGCCGATCATGACCAACGTCTACGTCGCGATCCAGGGAGTGGACCGTGACGTGGTCGACGCGGCGCGCGGGATGGGCCTGTCGGAGGGTCAGATTCTTCGGTCGATCGAGGTCCCGCTCGGAATGCCGCTCATCCTCGCGGGGCTCCGGACCGCTTCCGTGAATGTCGTCGCGACCGCGACGCTCGGAGCCGTCGTGGCTGGGGGAGCGCTTGGTCGTTTCATCGTCGACGGCCTGGCCCTCCAGGAATTCGACCAGCTCGTGGCAGGTGCCATCCTGGTCGCGGCGCTGTCGATCGCGACGAACTTCGGCTTTGAGGGCCTCGAGCGCGCCTCGGCTCCGGCGGGAATGATGGTGAACCCTTGATGGTTTGCATTCGTAAGTACGAGCAGCGCCTCATACTCAGCGCGAGGCCGGCAGACTAAGCGCTACGGCCGGGGAGGATCCCACATGAAGCGCGGAACGACCCTCGTCGCCACATTCCTCGCGGTCGCCTTCGTGGCATCGGCGTGTGGCGGCGGCGGATCCGGTGGCAACACCGGTGGGACCAAGCCCGACGTCATCGTCGGGTCCACCAACTTCTACGAGCAGCTGACGCTGGGCGAGCTCTACGCCCAGATCCTCGAGTCGAACGGGTACAAGGTCACCCGAAAGTTCAACCTCGGGAACCGTGAGATCGTCCAGCCTGCGCTCGAGTCGGGCCAGATCGACGTCGACGCCGAGTACCTCGCGACGCTGCTCGCGTTCGTCGATAAGGACGGCAAGGTCGCGAAACCGACGACCGACCCGAAGGAGACACAAGGCGGCCTTCAGAAAGCGCTCGACCCGAAGGCGCTCACCGTTCTCGACTTCGCCGCGGCGACGGACCAGAACGGATTCGTGGTCACGAAGGCGACCGCCGACAGCAAGAACCTGAAGAAGATCAGCGACCTCGCGCCCGTCGCGAAGGACCTGGTGCTGGGTGGACCGCCGGAGTGCCCGCAGCGGCCGTTCTGCGCGCTCGGTCTGCAGAGCACGTACGGCATCACGTTCAAGGACTTCAAGCCGCTCGACACGGGTGGCCCCCTGACGATCACCGCGCTCGAAGGGAAGCAGATCGACGTCGGACTGCTCTTCACGAGCGATCCGAGCATCGTCGCGAAAAACTTCGTGCTACTGGACGACGACAAGCACCTTCAGCTCGCCGACAACATCGCCCCCGTCGTGCGCAACGCGCTTCTGCAGAAGGACGACGGCACGATCAAGCGGCTCCTGAACTCGATCAGCGCGAAGCTGACCCAGGGCGAGCTGAACGACATGAACAAGCAGGTGGCCGTCGACAAGAAGGACAGCAAGGACGTCGCGGCCGCATGGCTCAAGAAGCAGGGTCTGATCAAGTAGCGCCACGCTGGATCTCGCTGGGCGGCGTGCTCCGCACGGGAGCCGCCGCCGCGGCGTGGGGCACCGCCGGCGAGACCGAGATCTTCGCTATCCAGGAAGACGGTCAGGTCTGGGATCGGTACTGGGACGGCCAGAGCTGGCACGCCTGGGAATCGCTGGGCGGCGCGTTCGGCGGACAGCCCGCCGCGGCGGCGCGCGACGCCGATCGCATCGACGTATTCGCGATCGGCACCGACGGCGCGCTCCGCCATCGGTGGTGGGACGGCGCGCGCTGGGTCGACTGGCGTGAGGTGGACGGTGCGCCGCGGGGCGGCACGGCGGTGTCGTGCGTGTGGAGCGGCGACCGGCTGGACGTATTCGTCCTCGGCGCCGACGGTGCCGTGTACTACGCGGCCCTGTCGTGACCGAGCGCTTCGACTTCATCGTCATCGGCGCGGGTGCTTCGGGCGAAGCGGCGGCGAACTACGCGCGGGCCCGCGGAGCGACGGTCGCGCTCGTCGAACGGGACCTCTTCGGCGGGACCTGCGCCTTCTGGGGCTGCATGCCGTCGAAGACGCTCCTTCACGCCGCGGCGGTCCGCGCCCACGGCGGCTCGTACCCGTGGGAGAAAGCCTCGGACCGGCGCGATTACATGATCGTCCGCGAAGGCCGCGACTACCCCGACGACTCGGGTCACGTGAAGGGCTACGAGTCCGTTGGGATCGTGCCGGTCCGCGGGACCGCGAAGCTGGTCGGACGCGGCCGCGTCGACGTCGGCGGACGAGCGCTCGAAGCGCGCGACATCGTGATCGCGGTCGGTTCGATCGCGAAGGTCCCGAGCCTCGACGGCCTCGCCGACGCCGGCTACTGGACGAACAAGGAAGGCACGAGCCTCCGCGCGCTTCCGAAGAGCATCGTGATCCTCGGGGCGGGCCCGTCGGGCACCGAGCTCGCCCAGGTCTACGCTCGGTTCGGGGTCCGCACGACCCTGGTCAGCCCGCGTCAGGTGAATCCTTCGGACCATCCGAAGAGCTCGGCGCTCCTCGCCAGGGCGCTGATCGCCTCCGGCGTGGACGTCCGGCAGAACGCGCGCGCGCAGCGCGTCCGGCCACGCGCCGGAAAGGACGGCGCGCACGTCGTCGAGCTCGCCGACGGAACGAGCGTCGAGGCCGAGGTCGTGGAGCTGAACGTCGGCCGCACCGCCGCGCCCGCGCTCGCCGCGCTCGGGCTCGACGCCGTCGGAGTTGCGTACGACGGCGGCGACACGCTCAAGGTGGACGACCGCCTGCGCGCGGCCGAGCACGTCTACGCGATCGGCGACTGCATCGGGCACGAGCTCTCGACGCACCTCGGTCACTACGAGGGCGAGACCGCCGTGAGGGTCGCGCTCGGCGACGACGTGCGCGTGGACTTCAGCGCGACGCCGCGCGCGGTCTACACCGAGCCCGAGACCGCCGCGGTCGGGTTACTGCTGGACCAGGCGAAGGAGCGCGGGATCGACGCGTTCGAGGAGTCGGCCGACCTCGCCACGAACGCGAAGGGCTACGTGAGCGAGGCGGAAGGACACGTCTCGGTCGTCTTCGACAAGGCGAACAAGATCGTGGTCGGCGCATTCATCGCCGGGCCGGCGGCGTCGGAGGCCATCCACGAGGCCGTGCTCGCGATCAAGACGCGGACGCCGGTGGCGATCCTCGCGCAGACGATCCACGCGTTCCCCACGGTCTCGCGCGCCATGGGCGGTCTCTTCGCGAAAGCGGATCTGGCGCTGCGATGACGGAGGAGGCGCAGGACTTCATCACGCTGCTCGACTGGCGGCGCCGAGTCGCGGACATGTATTCGAGTGTCCGCACGCGCCTCCAGGCCGACCCCGGCGCCGCCCACGCGGAATGGCGCGCCGCCCGCGACGAGCTCTTTCGCACGCATCCGCAGTCGCCCATCCCACCGGACGAGCGCGCCGCGTTCCGCGGACTTCGCTACTACCGGTACGACGAGAGATTCGCGAAGCGCGGTCGCGTGCGGCTGCTCCCTGAAGAGCGCTACGACGTGGGCACGAGCGACGGCGGAGTGATCCCGTTCGTGCGATTCGGCGCGGTCGATCTCGACATCGGGACGCTCGAGGTCTTCTGGCTGGATTCCTATGCGGGCGGCGTGTTCCTCCCATTCCGCGACGCGACCGCCGGAACGACGACGTACGGCGGCGGGCGCTATCTCCTCGACACGGCGAAGAGCGCGGATCTCGGCGCACAGGAGGACGAGCTCGTCCTCGACTTCAACTTCGCGTATCACCCGTCGTGCCGCTACGACCCCAAGTGGGTTTGTCCGCTGGCCCCGCCCGGCAATAGGCTTCGCCTGCCGATCGAGGCGGGGGAGCAGATGTGAATACCCGACAGCGCTGGACGCTCATCGCGGCGGTCCTCGGTTCGGCGATCGTCTTCCTCGACTCGACGGTCGTGAACGTTGCGCTCACGCGCATGGGCGAGGAGCTCCCCACCTCCGTTCTCGGGGTCCTCGAGGGCGAGTCGTACGTGTACAACGGCTACCTCCTCACGCTGTCCGCACTGCTCGTGCTCGCCGGAGCGCTCAGCGACTACTACGGCCGCCGGCGGCTCTTCGCGATCGGGCTCACCGGCTTCGGACTCACGAGCGTCCTGTGCGGTCTCGCTCCGAACATGGAGCTCCTCGTCCTCTTCCGGATCCTGCAGGGCGTCGCCGGGGCGATCCTCGTGCCGGGATCGCTCGCGCTCATCAACTCGACGTTCAGTGGGGCGCAGCAGGGTCGCGCGTTCGGCGTTTGGGCCGCGGCATCCGCTGCGACGACGATCCTCGGTCCGTTCGTCGGCGGACTCCTCGTCGACGGCGTCTCCTGGCGCGCGGTCTTCCTCATCAACGTGCCGCTCGTGGTCGGGGCGCTCTGGGCCACCGCGACGTACGTGCTCGAGACGAGGGACGAGGGCGCGAGCGCGAACTTCGACTGGCTCGGCGCCGCGCTCGTCGCGATCGCGGTCGGCGGGCTCAGCTTCGGCGCGATCTACGGTCAGGAGCGCAACTGGCGCGACCCCCTCGGCTATGCCGCGCTCGCCGCGGGCGCCCTCGCGACCGTCGCGATCCCGATCTACATGGCGCGACGCCGCGATCCTCTCGTTCCGCTCAGCCTCTTCCGCTCGCGCAACTTCTCGGTGACCAACATCTCCACGTTGCTCATCTACGGCGCGCTGTACGTGTTCGGCTACTACCTCGTGCTGTTCATGCAGGGCGTGCTCGGTTACACCGCCGCCGGCGCCGGTCTCGCCGGTATCCCGGCGGGGCTCATGCTCGTCGTGCTCTCGACGCGCTTCGGCGCGCTCGCGAGCCGCTACGGACCGCGTCTGTTCATGAGCGTCGGGCCCGCGCTCATGGCCGCGGGCATCCTCTGGATCGCGCGCGTGCCCGCAGCAAGCGCGCCGTGGCGCTTCACGCCGTCCGACGGCGCGACGTGGCTTCCGACCGCCGACTACTTCCGGGACTTCCTGCCGGGGCAGCTCCTGTTCGGGCTCGGCCTGGCCATGATGGTCGCCCCGCTCACCACAGCGCTCATGACGAGCGTCCCGGTGCGCAACTCCGGTGTCGCGTCCGCGATCAACAACGCCATCTCTCGCGTCGGGCCGCAGCTCGCCGGGGCGGTGATCTTCATCGCGATCACGACGAGCTTCTACGCGGGACTCGCGGCGCGGATCCCGGGCTCGGACCCCGGCGATCCCGACTTTCGCCGCGCCTACTCGCCGCTGAACCCGCCGGCCTCGAGCGACCCGGCCGCGGTGGAGGCGTCGCGCGAGCAGTCCACGGACTCGTTCCACATCGCGCTGATCGTCTCGGCCGCGCTGCTCCTCGCGGGGGCGGCTGCGAACGCGGTCGGCATCTCGAACGAGGCGGCGCTCGAGGCGGCGCGGCGCCGCACGCCGATGACGACGGTCTAGAGCACCAGGCCCTGGAGCGCCTCGACGACGAGCGCCTCGTTGTCGCGGGTGCGGAAGTCGTGAAGCGGATGCGGCTGCAGGGCGTGCTCCGCGCTGGCCCCGCCGCGACGGGTGTACAGGACCGGATAGATCTCGCCCGCGGGGTTCTCCTCGAGCGTGGCCGCGACGCCGTCGGGCGGTCCCGAGTCGAGAAAGCTCTGTAGCGGCAGGATGCCGTCGTCGACGACGCCGCGCTTCGGATCCGCTACGAGCACGCGCGCGAGGTACGACTTCTGGTGCCAGAGCTCGGGCGCGTTCGTCACCTCGTTCAGGACGAAGGGGACGACCTCGGCGCGCTCGATGATCGGACGCTCCGGATCGATGCCGAAGTGCGTTCGCGCCACGTGGCGCGCGAGGATGCGCCCGTTGTAGCGGTGCCCGTTCACGCCGCCCGAGTTGCTCGGCAGGCCGTGTTTGCGGAGCCCCGGGGACGCCTGGTGGATCGTGCCGCCGAAGTACACGCCCGGCGCCGAGGCGCTCTCCCAGAACGGCGTCTGCGCGGGAAGCTTGTTGCGCCCGACGGTCGCGACGCCGAGCTTCGTGAGGTCCTCGATCGGGCTCGTGAAGCCGGTTGCGGCGATGACGTCGTCGACGTCGAACACGAGCTCGGTCGCGCTCTCGGCCCTTCTTGTGTGCACGCGAAAGGTCTGGCCGGTCCGTTCGACCCGCTCGATCATCGCGTCCAGCACGACGACGCCGCCGGCGAGGACGTGGTCTTCGTACGGCTGGACGTACCGCGCGCGGACGCCGACGAGGGACCGCGTGTTGATCGAAAGCTTCGCCGGCGAGGGGGAGGCCAGGACGATCTGCTTCGCCCATTGGAGGAACCCCGTCGCGAGCTCGAAGCCGGAGTTTTCCTTTCCGACGATGAACACGCGGCGTCCCGCGTACGTCTCCGCGGGGCGTGTCTCGGCGTAGTGCGGAACGTCCTCGATCCCCGGTATCTGCGGCCGCCACGGCTTCGCGACGCCCACGGCGAAGATCGGGACCCGGCAGCGATACTCGCCGTCGCTCGTCTCGAGGACCCACCGGTCGTCGTCACGGCGCGTCGCGGTCCACCGGCAGCCGTAGCGCACCGCGACGCCGGCGCGGTCGGCGAAGGCCTCGAGATTTCGCTGCATCTCCGGACGCGACGGGTAGTACGAGGTGCCGTCCATCATCTGCGTCATGAGCGAGCGCCATTCCTTCTCGTCCGGAAGGAGGCTGTTCCAGTCGTAGCGTTCGTACTCGCGCGAGCCCTGCGGGAATGGCGCGTACGGCTTCGTCCACGACAGCAGGCGCTGGAAGAACGGCCACCTGCGGAACATGCCGCCGGCGCTCTCGTCGGCCGAGATGACCGCGTGCCTCACGCCGAGGCGCGTGAGCGAGTAGCTGATCTGCAGTCCGCCGGGTCCACTGCCGACGAGCACGACTGGGTAATCGCCAGGCGGGTGCGGGCGCTCCGTCAGCCGCCCCTCCGCGTCGCCTGC
This sequence comes from Candidatus Limnocylindria bacterium, assembly GCA_036555955.1. Taxonomy (GTDB): domain Bacteria; phylum Chloroflexota; class Limnocylindria; order P2-11E; family P2-11E; genus 3-1-20CM-2-70-9. Next base: position 14,046 of record DATBKH010000103.1, read on the forward strand.
GCCAGCTTCCGTGCTTCGGCGACGAGGATCCGGTAGCAGACGCGCGGATTCGCGAGAAGAAACTCGTGCAGGAGCCCTCCCGGGAGGACGAGACAGCGCAGCGGACGCGTCGCCACGATGTCCGCGACCGGCGCCTCGCCGAGGAGGACGGAGATCTCGCCGAAGAACTCGCCCCGGGCGAGGGTGCTGATCCGCTTCCCCGCGGCCACGACGACGGCCTCACCTTCGAGGATGAGGTAGAAGCCCGAGCCGGAGAGCCCTTCCCGGAGGACTCGCTCGTTCTCGGCGAAGTAGCGCTCCTCGAGCGTGTGCGCGACGCGCTCGAGCTCGGGTCGGGTGAGGTCGGCGAAGATGGCGAGCCCGGCGAGGGTGTCGCTGATGTCGTCAGGCGCCGAGCGCATCTGTCCCTGTCTATCCGCTCGCCGTGGTCTTGGCAAACACGGGATGGAGCAGAATCGAGGCATCATGAGCGTGGGGAGAGGGTTGCCGGCGGGCACCCTGACGTTCGTCTTCACCGACATCGAGGGCTCGACCAAGCTGCAGACGCAGCTCGGGACGGATCGCTACCACGAGGTCCTCGAGGTCCACACGCGCATCCTGCGCGACGCCTTCAGGGACGGCGGCTACGAGGTGCGCATCGAGGGCGACGCGCTCTTCGTCGTCTTCTCGGTCGCGTCGAAAGCGGTGCGCGCTACCGCGTCGGCGCAGCGTGCGCTCGCGACGACCTCGTTCCCGCACGGCGCGATCGTCCGCGTCCGCATGGGCATGCACACCGGCGAAGGTCGTCCCGCGAGCGTCGATGCCGGCGCGGACTACGTCGGGATCGACGTGAACCGCGCCGCGCGCGTCGCCGCAGCCGGGAATGGCGGACAGGTGCTCCTCACCGAGGCGACCGCGACGCTCGCGCGCGCGGACCTCGGCGATGGCGTGTCGCTTCGGGAGCTCGGCGAATTCCGCCTGAAGGACCTTCCGCGTCCGGAGAAGCTGTACCAGGTCGTCATCGCGGGACTCCCGTCCGAGTTCCCGCCGGTGCGAAGCCTCGACCGCACACCGACCTTCCTTCCCGCGCAGCCCTCGACGTTCGTGGGGCGCGCGAAGGAGATCGCCGAGGGCCAGCGCCTGCTCGAGCGCGCCCGGCTCGTGACGCTCACGGGGCCCGGCGGGACCGGGAAGACGCGCCTCTCGATGCGCCTCGCGGAAGAGGCGGCGCACGAGTTCGGCGATGGCACCTTCTTCGTGCCGCTCGCGCCGATCACCGATCCCGATCTCGTCGCGTCGACGATCGCGCACACCCTCGGCGTCCAGGTCGGTGGGACAGAGACGCCGCTGGACCGGGTGCTGGATCACATCCGCGACAAGCGGATGCTGCTCGTGCTCGACAACTTCGAGCAGATCCTCGCCGCATCGCCGGTGGTCGGACAGCTTCTCGGCGCGAGCCCGGCGCTGAAGGTCATCGCCTCGAGCCGCGCTCCCCTCCGCATCGCCGGCGAGCAGGAGTTCCCCGTGCCGCCGCTCGAGCTGCCCGACCCGGAGCGCCTTCCTGCCCTCGAGGTGCTGGCGCAGTCCGACGCCGTCAGGCTCTTCGTCGAGCGGGCCATGGCCGTGCGTCCGGACTTCAACGTGCGGCCCGAGAACGCGGCGGCCATCGCCGAGATCGTCTACCGCCTCGATGGACTTCCGCTCGCGATCGAGCTCGCGGCGGCGCGGGTCAAGGTGCTGACACCGCAGGCGATGCTGCCGAAGCTGCGGCAGGGCCTCGACATGCTGGCGTCGTCGGCGCGCGACCTGCCCGAGCGGCAGCGAACGCTGCGGGGCGCGATCCAATGGAGCTGGGATCTGCTCGAGGTCCCGGAGCGGCAGCTCTTCGCGCGATTCGGCGCGTTCGTCGCCGGCGCGATGCTGCCGCAGATCGAGGAGGTCGGATGCCCCGGGGCCGAGCTCGGGCGCGACGTCCTTGACATCCTGAGCGCGCTGGTCGAGCACAGCCTCATCCGGCAGACCGAGGTCGAGGGAGAGCCGCGATTCCGGATGCTCGTGACGATCCGCGAGTTCGCCGTCGAGAAGCTCGTCGAGAGCGGCGAGCGTGACGAGATCGTGCGGCGTCACGCCTCCGCGTACCTTGCCGTCGCGGAGGAAGCGCGGCCGAACCTTCAGGGCACGGACCAGAAGCGCTGGCTCGATCGGCTCGAGCTCGAGCACGACAACCTTCGCGCCGCGCTCGAGGCGGCGATCACGCTCCGGATGGGTGAGGAGGCCTGCCGTCTGGTCTGGGCGCTGTGGCGCTTCTGGCAGGTGCGCGGGTATCTCGTCGAGGGTGCGGTGTGGTCGGGACGCGTGCTGGCGCTGCCTCTCGACGACGTTCCGCCGCTCGTACGGATGCGGACGCTTGAAGCTGCGGGCGGTATCGCGTACTGGCGAGCGGACGTGCCGACCGCCACGGCGAGCTACACCGCGGCGTACGAGATCGCGACGGCGCACGCAAGCCAAGCCGAGCAGGCCAACGCCGCCTACAACCTCTCCTTCGTCTACGGGATCCCCGGCACCGACGGTCCCTCGCCGGAGATCGGCCGCGCGCTGGACTATCTCCGCGAAGCGCGCCTGAAGTGGGGACGCGCGGGCGATCAGGCGGGCGTGGGTCGTGCGGCGTGGGCGCTCGCTACCTTCCTCCACTTCGGCGCGCCGGGGAAGGCGGATCCCGCGAAGCTCGCCGAGGCCCTGCCCGCGGCGCAGGAAGCGCTCGCGATCCACCGCGGGCTGACGAACCGCTTCGACGTCGCGTGGGACCTTCACCTCCTCGGCATGGTGGAGCTGAAGATGGGGCGGCTCGACGACGCGATCGGTCGCTTCCGCGAGGCCGCCGCGATCTTCATGGCGGACGATGACGTCTCCGGTCTCGCCGTGATCGCGAGCGACGCGGGGGTTCTCGCGCGCGAACGCGGCCAGCTCGAGCGCCAGGCGACGATCGTCGGCTTCACCGACGCGCTGCAGCAAAAGACGGGGGCGGGCATCCTCGGGAACCTCAAGGAGCAGGACGGCCGCTATCAGCCGGATGACCTTCCGGCCGAGCTCCAGCCGTTGGTCGACCGCGGGCGGGCCATGGACATCCCGACCGGCATGGCCTACGCCCTCGAGGATCCGGTGACCGCGTCGTGAGCGCGCAGCCCGCCGCACCGGCACGGCCGGTCGCCGGAAGCGAGCGCCGGCCGATCACCGTGCTCTTCGCCGACATCGCGGGGTCCACCGCGCTGGCCGAGCAGATGGATCCGGAGGACTGGACCGCGATCGTCAGCCAGGCGTTCGCGCGCATGAACGCGACGATCGAGCGGTACGACGGAACGGTCGCGCGCCTCATGGGCGACGGCGTGCTCGCGTTCTTCGGCGCGCCTGTCGCGCACGAGGACGATCCGCTTCGCGCGGTGCGCTGCGGCCTCGACATGGTCCGCTCGGTCGACGATCTGGGCGCGGAGCTCTCCGCCAAGGAGCCCATCGATCTGCGGATCCGGGTGGGGATCAACACCGGGCCGGTCGTCGTCGGCACGGTCGGAACGCACGCGGCGAGCGAGTACACGGCGATGGGTGACGCCGTGAACGTCGCCGCCCGCATGCAGTCGCTCGCGCGTCCGGGCACGGTCCTCGTGAGCGCCGCGACGCATCGTTTCGTCGCCGCGCTCACCGAGTCGGTCGACGTCGGCCAGCTCGCGGTGAAAGGCAAGGCGACCGCGGTGCAGGCATACGAGGTCACCGCGGTGAAGGCCGGAACGTCAGGGCGGGGTCTGGTCGGGTTCCACGCGCCGATGATCGGGCGCGATGCGCAGAAGGCGCGCTTGGTCGACCTGTTTGCGATCGCGAAGGCCGGGCAGGGGCGAGTCGCCGCGATCCTCGGCGAGCCCGGGATCGGCAAGAGCCGGCTTCTCAGCGAGGTCCGCGAGGAGATCGAGCGCGTCGATGGATCGGCGCGCTGGTTCGAGGGGCGGTGTCTCTCGTACGGTCAGACCCTTCCGTATCACCTGGTCATCGATCTCGTTCGGTCGCTCGTCGGCGTCAACGCATCGGCGAGCGACACCGAAGTGAGCGAAGCGCTCGAAGCGACGACGCGGGACCTCATCGGCGAAGGGTGGGAGGACCCCTTCGCGTATCTCGGTCACCTCCTCTCGCTGCGGCTCGACCCGGCGATGCAGGCGCGGGTCAGCGCGTTCGAGCTCGAGACGGTCAAGCGCTACGTGTCGTCGCTCGTGCAGACCATCCGAGCGCTTTCCGGTCGCGGAGCCGTGGTCCTCGTGCTCGAGGACCTGCACTGGGCCGACGCGGCGTCGTCGGACGCGCTCGCCGCCCTCACGCCGCTTCTCGCGGACCTGCCCGTGCTGACGATCATGACGTCGCGGAACGATCGCGACGCGCCGGGCTGGCGGCTCGTGGCCGGGGTTCGCGATCTCTTCGGCGACGCGCTCACCGAGATCAAGCTCGACCCCCTCTCGGTCGAGGACTCGCGAACCCTGGTCGCGAACCTTCTGGAGATCGAGTCGCTCCCGGCCGAGACGAGGGACCTCATCCTCGCGAAGGCGGAAGGGAATCCGTTCTTTGTCGAGGAGGTCATCCGGATGCTGATCGATCGTGGCGGGATCCATCGCGAGGGCGATCGGTGGATCGCGAGCGCCGAGGTGTCCAACGTGGAGATTCCCGACACGCTGCAGGGCCTTCTCCTCGAACGCATCGACAGGCTTCCGCAAGAGAGCCGGCGTACGCTGCGTGTCGCTTCGGTCATCGGCCGGCAGTTCGGGCTGACGATCCTGGAGAGACTTCTGGAGGAGCCACGAAAGTGACGACGAAAACCGAGCTCGTCACGCTCGAACGGAGCGGACTCATCCAGGTGGCCGCGGTCCAGCCCGAGCTCGAATACCTCTTCCGGCACGCGCTCGTGCAGGACGCCGCGTACAGCTCGCTCCTGAAGCAGGATCGGCGCGCGCTCCACCGCCTCGCGGCCGAGTCCCTGCTCGAGGTCTATCCCGATCGCCGGCGTGAGCTCGCGGGAGTGATCGCGATGCACTTCGAGCAGGCCGGCGATCCCGCCAGCGCGGCCGAGCACTACACGATCGCGGCTGAGCACGCCCTGGAGCGTTTCGCGCAGCGTGAGGCCGTGTCGCTGTTCCGGCATGCGCTCGACCTCTTTCCCGCCGACGATCCGCGCATCGATCTGCGGATGCGTGCCGCGATCGGGACCGCCAAGGCTGGTTGGACCTATGCCGGGCTGGCCGGGTCCGTCGAGCTGCTGGAGAAGATCACCGCCGAGATCGGGCATCGGGCCGACCCAAAGCTCCTGGGCGACGCGTACTTCTGGATCGCGTTCATGCGCCGCGTGAGCGGCGAATCGATCGAGACCAGTCCACAGCTGAAGCACGCGCTCGAGCAGGCGGAGCGCATCGGCGAGTCGCTGGGCGATCCCGCGGCGCACGCGATCCCGAAGGCCTTCATGGGCGCGGGCGTCATGTTCACGGGCGAGCTGCGGCAAGGTGCGCAGCTGTTGAGCGAAGCGCTCGTCACGCTCGAGGGGCGCACCGACGCGCTCTCGACGGCGATCCTCTCGGGATTCCTCTCGATGACGTACGCGCGGCTCGGACAATTCGCCGACGCGGAGCGCGCGCTGGCGCGGTCCGAACGGTTCGCCGCGGCGGGCGACGAGATCGCGCGCCTCGACAACGACATCGCGCGCGTCGCGCTGCAGCTCGAGCGCGGCGAGATCGACGATGCGGCGCGTCTCGGCTCGCTCTGCGCGCAGACGTCCGAGACGCTCGGCGCCGTCTCGTGCGCGGTCGCCGCGAACGTCCTGCTCGGTCAGAGCCGGCTCATCCTCGAGGACGCGCTGGGCGCCCGCGCGCCTCTCGAGCGCGGGCTCGAGCTCTCCGTCGTCACCGAGATGGCCCCGTTCCGGACCCTCGCGAAAGGGATGCTCGGATCGGTGAAGGTGCGCCTTGGCGATGAGCCCGCAGGCGCGACCGGGTGGAACGACGCGCTCGCGACCGCCGTCGGCGGTGGCGACCGGTTCGGTGAGGCGGTCACCTTATGGGGCCGCGGGCGGACCCACGTGCGCCGCGCGGTCCCCGATTGGCAGGCGGCGCTCGCCGATCTCGAACGAGCGACGGCGCTCTTCGAGAAGATGGAGGCTCGTCCGTCGATCGCGCGCACGCTCCGCGACCAAGGCGATGTTCTCGAGGCGATGGGACGCACCGCTGAAGCGCGCGGCGCGCGGGAACGAGCGAACGCGATCGCGAAGGAGCTCGGACTGAAGGACTTCGCCTAGCCCGTTCGGCGGACGGCTCAGGTGCCACCCCCGTCCTTATCTAAGCGACGACCGTCCTCGGCGCCGTCGCGTTCAGCACGGCCGCGACCGTCGCGGCGACCGGAAGCGCAAGCGCCGCCGTGACGACGAACGGCAGGAGGGGATCTGCCTCGTACAGGAAACCGGCGATCGTCCCGCCGCCGCCGAATCCGAGCGCGAACGCGACCTGGTACGTCGCGTAGCCCTGCGCGGCGCGCGCCGGCGGGATGATCCGTTCCACCGCCGAGGCGACGACCGGGTTCGCGGCCTGTGTGGCACCGAGGAGCAGGACCGCGACCGCCACCAGCGTCGCGTCGCGGCCGGAGAGCGCGATGAGCACGCTCGCCGCGGTGAGGATCCCTGCGCTCGCCAGCAGCGCTGGGACCGTCCCGATCGCGTCGGCCAGACGGCCGGCGGCGACGGCGAGCGCGGCGGCGCCCACCGACACCAGAGCGACGTAGAACCCGAGGCGGTCCAGCGGGATGGCGGCCACGTCGCGCAGGTAGATCGGCAGGAACGCGAGCGAGACGATCGACAGCATCGCCGCGACGGGCGTGATCGCGAGGAGCACCCAGAACGCGCGCGGCGGCCGGAAGGCTCCGCGCTCCGGATGTGGCGGCACGGCCCGCATGAAGAAGGTGAGCAGGGCCGACGCGGCGAGGAAACCCGACGCGACCGAGACGGCGGCGCGGAATCCGAACGACGCGGCGATGACCCCCGCGATCGGCGCGCCGAGGATGTTCCCGGCGAAGTACGAACCGAGGACGATTCCGAGCGCGCGGCCGAGCTCGGCGCGCGGCGTCGTTCCGGTCACGTACGCGATGATCAAAGGCAGGCCGGCCGTACCGGACCAGTACAGCGCGGATCCGACGAAGGCGCCCCGCCAGTCCGTCAACGGGACGAACGACGCGACGCCGAGGGCCGCGAGGAGCCAGGCCGCGGTGATGAGTGGTCTGCGCCCGACGCGATCCGCGAGGTACCCGGCCGGCAGAAAGCACAACACGGCTACCAGATTCCCCGCGCCGAACACGACCCCGATGTCTTGAGCGCTGGCGCCGAGGTCCCTGAGATAGAGGGGCCACACCGCCGAGAGGAGACCGAACCCGCACCCGAAGAGGACCTGCGCCCCGGTCAGGAGCCAGATGTCGCGCGAAAGCTTCAGCTGCGCCCCTTCACGATGCCGCGCGCGCGGCGCTCGTCGAATTCGGCGCGTGCCTTTCGCAGGAGCTCGGCGTCGGCAAGCACGTCGATCGCGGTGAGCGCGAGGGCTTTCGCCGCGAGGAGGGCGTTCTCGTGCGCCTCCTGTCCGGTCACGGCCTCGCGAAACGCGATGGAGTGACCGGGGATCGATTCCTGCGAGATCGCGATGTACGGATGGATCGCCGGGAGGACCTGCATCACGTTGCCCATGTCGGTGGAGCCGACCCGCTCGTCGTCGCGCGCTTCGAAGACCTGCACGCCCAACGAGCGCATGTGATGCGTCCACGCGTCGGCCAGCGGTGTGGAGAACACCATGTTCTCGTAACCGGCGTTCTCGTTCACCGAGACGTTGAGCTTCGTACCCGTCGCCTTCGACGCGCCCTCGGCGCACGCGATGAACCGTCGGAGCACCTCCTGCTGGTAGCGACGATCGAGCGCTCGTATCGAGAAGCGCGCCGCCGCGTAGTCGGGGATCACGTTCGCCGCGCTCCCGCCGTTCGTGATGATCCCGTGCACGCGCGCGTCGGGACGGAGCTGCTGACGCATCGCGTTCACGTTGTTGAAGAGCTGGAGCACGCCGTCGAGCGCGTTGATGCCGAGATCGGGCTGCGACGCCGCGTGCGCGGACCTGCCGCGGAACTCGACGAGAACGCGGTTAGAGGCGAGCGAGTGCCGGCCGGCCAGGGATCGGCCCGACGTCGGGTGGATCATCATCGCCGC